>NZ_JAXAXM020000008.1:0-584 GCF_047500745.2 Stenotrophomonas sp. FR024 | reverse complement strand
GGCCGGCGCAGGACACGCCGTAAACCCATCCATGGGGGCTCGATGGCGCCATCCATGGCGCCAACGGTCCTGCGCCGGCCCATCCGACCCTGCTCGACGGTTTCCCGCGCCACGGTGCGGAAGGCAAAGAAGAGCAAAAAGCAAAGAGCCGGGCATTGCCCGGCTCTTTGCTTTTCAAGCGCAATCCCTTCGGCGCGGTGATGTGCTGCCGCCCGCGCGGGAAACTGTCTGGCGGCGGTGGGGCACCCTGGCCAGGACCGTGAGGCGCATGGATGCGCCGATCGAGCCCCCATGGTGAAGTGACCCCCGAGACTTGGACGGGGTCAGGCGGCCGATTGGGCCTGCTCCCGGTACTTTATCGGGCTCAGACCTTTCAGTTTCAGTTTGATGCGTTCTTCGTTGTAGTACTGGATGTATTCCACCAGCCCAGCCTCCAGACTCTCGAGGCTGTCAAAGCTGTTCAGGTAGAAGAATTCCGACTTCAGCGTTCCAAAGAAGCTCTCCATCGCCGCATTGTCCAGGCAGTTGCCGCGCCGGGACATGCTTTGCTTCAACGAGTGCTTTTCCAGCATATGCCGGTAGTT
>NZ_JAXAXM020000007.1:239257-243884 GCF_047500745.2 Stenotrophomonas sp. FR024 | reverse complement strand
GCCGGGACTTCGATCCGGCCATGCTGAAGGTGGGTCAAGCCTGCTTCCAGCAGGCTTGACCACGAACATAGGATCTCGACTCTACAAAGGCCGGATCCACAGCAGTCGAGCGTGGCTCGACGCTACAGAGTTACTTGGCAGACACCCGCCACACCACGTCGCCCACGTCGTCGGCGACCAGCAGTGCGCCTTCGGCGTCCATCGCCATGCCTACCGGTGCGCCCATCAAGGTCTTCTCGTCCTTCGAGGCGAAACCACTGACCACGGTCTGCGGCCGCCCGGTCGGCTTGCCGTCCTTGAACGGTACGTAGACCACTTCGTAGCCGCTCAGCGGCGAACGATCCCAGCTGCCGTGTTCGCCGATGAAGGCGCCGCCGTGGTACTGCGCCGGCAGTGCCTGGCCGGTGTAGAACAGCAGGCCCAGCGGTGCCACGTGCGAGCCGATGGCGTAGTCCGGCGTGATGGCTTTCGCCACCAGGTCCGGCCGCTGCGGCTGCACGCGCTCGTCCACGTGCTGGCCGTAGTAGCTGTAGGGCCACCCGTAGAAGCCATCTTCCTTCACCGAGGTGAGGTAATCGGGCACCAGATCCGCACCGATTTCATCGCGTTCGTTCGCCACGGCCCACAGCGTGCCGGTGCTCGGTTCCCAGTCCAGTCCGGTCGGGTTGCGGATGCCCGACGCAAAGATGCGGCTGCCACGGGTGGCCACGTCCACTTCCAGCACCACCGCGCGGCGGTACTCAACGGCCAGGCCATTCTCGGTGATGTTGCTGTTGGAGCCCACGCCCACGTACAGCTTGCGGCCATCGCGGCTGGCCAGCAGTTCCTTGGTCCAGTGGTGGTTGATGGTGCTGGGCAGGTCGGTGAACTCGCGGCCCTTGTCGGACATGCGGGTTTCACCGGGCACGTAGTGGTACTGCACGATGTTGCCGGTGTTGGCCACGTACAGCGTGTCGCCGATCAGCTGGATGCCGAACGGCGAATGCAGGCCTTCGATGTAGACATGCTGGGTCCAGGTGTTCGTGCCCGGCGTGCGGCGCAGCAGGGTGACCCGGTTGCCGCCCTTGCCGGCCTTGCCCGAGCGCGCCTTGACCTTGCCGGCGATCCACTGCTTGGGCGTGGTGACCGGTTCTTCACCGGGGCCGTTGCCTTCCACCACCAGCACATCGCCATTCGGCAGGGTCAGCAGCCGCCGTGGATGCAGCAGGTTGGCGGCGATGCGTTCGATCTTCAGGCCGTCGGCCACGGTGGGCGACTGCCCCTCGGCCCAGCCGACGCCCGTGGGCACCTGCATCGGCGGCATCAGGAAGTTCTTCGGTGCCGGCAACGGCGGTTGTGCACCGGACTGGTCAGCGGGATGGTATTCGGCCTTGCCGGCACAGGCCGACAGCATCACGGCCAGCGCCAGGGCGCCCACGGTGGGCAGGATGTGCTTAGCCATGACGACCTCCCTGCAGCACCGGCGGCTGCAGTGACAGCAGGGTCAGGCCCAGGGCGATCAGGGCCACGGTGAGCGCCGACAGGATCGTGCCCGGCACGGCAACGGCATACGCATCGCGGCTGTGCACGAAGGCATTCCAGATCGCCAGCAGCACCGCGACCAGGTTGAGGAAGAAGTCGATGCGGTCGATGCGGGTGGCGGTACCGTTGCGGCGCCAGACCGCGAACAGGTTGATCAGGCGCGGAATGATGGCGATCAGCAGGCCGAAGGTGATCAGCCAGGCGGCGGACTTGCCCCACATCACCTCGGCGCTGTTGAGGTAGATCGCGTCGAAGATCAGCGCGCCGACGAAGAAGCCGAAGGGTATCGGGTTCAACAGGCTGAACAGCGTGGTGCCGAGGCCGCGATGGGCCTGGGCCAGAGGGTTGACCATCATCGTGCTCCGATGCGGAAGGGTGCACGGGCTGTAGTAGCACAGCCGGATGTGAGGGCGCGCGATGATGCCGGGTGGATCCACGCCATGTGTGGATGCGGATACCAACCCAGGTTGGCGCCTACCAGATGCGGGCCGCTGCAGTCGTCATTACCCCACGGCATAAGTGTTTGTGACGCAATCGGCACATCTGCAGATTGGGAGTGTGAAGAGGTAGGGGGTTGTTCGTTGTGTCGCGTTTGGCTCGTTGCGATGGGGCAGTTCCGCCCCGCCGTCCTGCCATGCCGATTCACAACAGAAGGATTCGTGTATGAAGCGACACACGCAACGCTCCGCGCCACCGCGCTCCGCGCGCCTGGCCCTTGCCACTGCCCTGGTGCTGGGCAGCCTGGCCGTCACCGCCCAGGCCCAGCAGGCCGATCCGCTGGCCGGGCGTCAGTGGCATCTGCTCAACACCGGACAGGCCGTACTGGGCGATACCCTGCCGGTGGCTGGCAACGATCTGAACGTGGATGGCCTGTTCCGCAATGGCATCCGTGGCCAGGGCGTCACCATCGCCATCGTCGATGACGGCCTGCAGATCGCACACCCGGACCTGGCCGCCAACGTTGCGGCGGTCGCCGGCAAGAACTTCGCCAACCAGAGCAACAACCCTTCACCTTCCAATCCGGACCGCGACAATCACGGCACCATGGTCGGCGGCATCGCCGGTGCAGTAGGTGCCAACAATCTGGGCGTGCGCGGCGTGGCCTCGGCGGCCACCCTGAAGGGCTTCAATTTCCTGGCGTCCAATGCCCAGGGCAATTCGAATTCCAACATCGAGTACTCGTGGTGGGACGGCGCCGAAGTGGCCGACGTGGGGGTCTTCAACAACAGCTGGGGCTCCAGCCCGGGCAACCCCAACCTGCCGCTGGCCTACAGCCAGAACGACATCGCCGCCTATGAGCAGGCCATGTCCGGCACCCGTGGCGGCCGCGGTGGCATCTACGTGAAGGCCGCAGGCAACAACCACAACAACGGCGCACGCTCGGATGGCACCGACATCTGCTCGGCAGACACCAAGAACCGCAACACGGGTTGCATTCCGGCCGGTCGCGACCCGCGTAACAACCTGTTCAACGTGATCACCGTTGCCGCCGTGCGCGCCGATGGCGTGCGCTCGTCCTACTCGTCCACCGGCTCGGCGCTGTGGGTGTCCGGCTTCGGCGGTGAGAATGGTTGGCAGCGGCAGGTCGTGCCGGGGCAGCTGGCGATCCGCTACGATCCGGCCATCCTCACCACCGATGTCACCGGCTGCGCGCAGGGCAGCAACAAGAACACGAGCCTGCGCAACACTTTGGACGGCGACCAGTCTGCCATCGACAGCACCTGCAACTACACAGGCAAGATGAACGGCACTTCGGCGGCCACGCCGATGGTGTCGGGCGTGGCGGCGCTGCTGCTGGAGACCAACCCGAACCTGTCCTACCGCGATGTGAAGTACATCCTGGCCACCACCGCCACCCGCACCGATCCGAACCGGGCAGCGGTGACCCACTCCGACGGCCGCGTGCTGGTGCCGGGCTGGACGGTGAATGCCGCCGGCCGTGCCTACAGCAACTGGTACGGTTTCGGTGTGGTCAATGCAGCACGCGCGGTACAGGTCGCAGAGGACTTCCAGCCGCTGGGTGCACTGGTGGATAGTGGCTGGCGCAACACGACGCGTACCGTGGCCATCGGCAATACCTCGGCGGCCGCGGCGCGCCTGACCTTCCAGCTGGCCAACGGTGCGCGCAACATCGAGAGCGTGCAGCTCGGCTTCCGCGTCAACCACAGCAACACACGCCAGCTGCAGTTCGTGCTGATCTCGCCCAGTGGCACCCGCAGCGTGGTGCAGCCGGCATTCACCGCGATCGGCTCTGGCCTCAATGGCGTCCAGCGCAACTTCACCAACTGGGACCTGCTGTCCAGCAATGCCTTCCTGGATGAGAACGCCACGGGCACCTGGACGCTGGAAGTCACCGACCTGGGGCAGGCCGCGAACGCTGCATCGCGTGGCAACCTCGAATTCTTCAAGATCCGCGTTCTGGGGCACTGATGATGAAGACGACCATTCTGTTGAGCACCCTCGCCCTCGCGGCGATGACCACCACCGCCTGGGCACAGAGCTCGGGCCAGACACCTCCGGCGAAGACCTTGTCGACCGTAGACACGCAGCAGTTGAAGGCGGAGGCTACTGGCCGTTCGTTCAATGTGGGCGGCTCGCGCTTCCAGCTGGCACCGTCGGCAACCGTGCAGCCGGCCAGCGGCGGCCAGTTCCGGATCACCACCGGGGCTGATGCCAGCGCGGCGGCCGTCGGCACCCGCAGCAAGCGGTCCACGGATGCGTCTACCGGTGTGGCCGCACGTGCGGATGCCGGTGCCAGCAAGTTTGCGGCCGCTGTCTCCAACGATGGCGCGCCGGTCGTGGCGACCTCGCGGGTCAAGGTGTTCTTCACCGATGCGGCTTCGGCGCAGCGTGCGGCCACCGCCACCGGCGGCACCGTGGTGAAGGTATCCAAGGCCTCGGGCCGCGCGATTGTGGAGTATCCGTCGGTGAACGCGGCACTGGATGCGACCACCAAGCTGCTGTCGACCGCCGGCATCAAGGCGGCCGAGCCGGACGTGGTGCAGTGGGAAGAAACCAAGTAAGGCGTTGAGTGGTGCCCCCGGCCGGTTGGCTCTCCTGGCCGGCCGGGGGATTGGTGTGTGGGGTGTGCCGACCAACGGTCGGC
>NZ_JAXAXM020000007.1:157647-239247 GCF_047500745.2 Stenotrophomonas sp. FR024 | reverse complement strand
GGGGGGGGGGGCCCCCCCCCGGCCCCCCCCCCACCAGATTCATTCACCGCGTGTCGACCAAGGTCGACACCTACCGGGGCAGCGGGCGCGACGAACAGGCGGCATCAGCCGGGCATGGCCCAGGATTACCCGGCAGCGAGCGTGCCGCTTCGCTTGAGGTGGCAGCTGGCCAACGGGCCGTTGCCGGCGGCCGGATGGCCAGGCTCGAGCAGCAGGCGCTGCACGTCCGAGAACAGCTTGTCCACCGGCATGCCATAGGGCGCGAACAGGCGCAGGCGGCCTTGGCGATCAAACACGTAGCCGCCGGCGATATGGCTCATGGTGTAGGTGTCCGGCACCGGGCCGGGTTCCTTTTCGTAGAACGCCTTGAAGTCGCTGGCCATCGCGGCCAGTTGTGCTTCGTTGCCGACCAATGCGATCGCCTTGGGGTCGAACGCTTCCACATAGGTGCGGGCGACTTCGGGCGTGTCGCGTGCGGGATCGACACTGACGAACACTACCTGCAGCTGGTCGGCATCCTTGCCCATCAGGTGCTTGACCTGGCTGAGCTCGACCATGGTGGTCGGGCACACGTCCGGGCAGCTGGTGAAGCCGAAGAACAGATAGGTCACCTGCCCCTGCAGGTCCTTCGGCCCACGCACGGTGCCGTGGCTGTCGGGCATCGACCACTGCTGGCCGAGTTCTTCGCAGGCGATGTCCTTGGAATAGAAGTCCATGCGCGACTGCGCACTGCAGCCGGCCAGCAGGCCGATGGCCAGGCCTGCCAGCAGCGGCAGGCGGAAACGGGGAGAGAACAACGAACGGACAACAGCAGCAGGACGCTTCACGGGTACCACCAACGCAGACGCGGGCGGGGTCTCGGTCAGGCCTGCCCGTGGGGGAAAGAGGACGGAGGTGCCGGGGTGATCGCGCGGTCCATGCCGATCACCCCGGCCACGGTCAGTTGATCATCATGTGGTAGTGCATGCTCCAGATGATCCAGACCGACAGTGCGACGACGATGAACAGGATCACCAGGGTGAACACGAAGCTGGCCAGGTTCCAGCCACCTTCGGACTTGCGGTCCATGTGCAGGAAATAGACCAGCTGCACCAGGATCTGCGCCACCGCGAAGCCGACCAGCAGGAACAGCGTGAGCGGCCGCGACAGCACCGGGTTCATCACCAGTGCGAACGGCACCACGGTCAGCAGCGCGCACAGCACGAAGCCGATCAGGTAGGACTTGGTGGAGCCGTGCGCATTGCCGGCGCGCGAGGTTTCGACGTGGGCCATGTCAGAAGGCTCCGATCAGGTAGACGAAGGTGAAGACGCAGATCCACACCAGGTCCAGGAAGTGCCAGAACAGGCTCAGGCACGACACGCGGGTGATGTTGGTCGGGGTCAGGCCGCGGCTGTAGACCTGGTGCATGACCACCGCCATCCAGATCAGGCCGCTGGCCACGTGCAGGCCGTGAGTGGCGACCAGCGCGAAGAACGCCGACAGGTAGGCACTGGTGCTGGGGCCCGCGCCTTCGTGGATCAGGTGCGAGAACTCGTAGATCTCCATGCCGATGAACGAGGCACCGAGCACGAAGGTCACGCCCAGCCAGCGCAGCACTGCCGAGGTGTCGTGACGATGCATCGCCAGCACAGCCTGGCCGTAGGTGATGCTGGAGACCAGCAGCAGGAAGGTCTCGGCCATCACGAACGGCAGCGAGAACAGGTCCTTGCCGGTGGGGCCGCCGGCGTAGGCGGTGCTGAGCACCGCATACGAGGCGAACAGCGAACCGAACAGCACCAGGTCGGACATGAGGTAGACCCACATGCCGAACACCTTCATGCCGCCCTGTTCGTGGCCATGGTCGTGCTCGTGGTGGTCCTCGTGCGCCTGCGTGTCGCTGGCCAGCTCGGGGCGGGTCAACAGGTTCATGCGCGTGCCTCCTTCAGCTTGGCCAGGTTGGCCGCTTCGGTGCGCGCCACCTCTTCGGAACTGACGTAGTAGTCCACGTCCTCGTCATAGGACCGCACGATCAGGGTGACGATCATCGCGATGAAGCTGGCCGCGGCCATCCACCAGATGTGCCAGACCAGGGCGAAGCACAACACCAGGATCCAGATGTTGAGGATCAGCGGCACGCCGGTGTTCTTCGGCATGTGGATCGGTGCGTACTTCTTCGGCGGCGGCGGCAGACCACGCTTCTTCGCTTCGTGGAAGGCATCCAGCTCATCGGCCTTGGGCACCACGGCGAAGTTGTAGAACGGCGGCGGCGACGGCGTGGCCCATTCCAGCGTGCGTGCATTCCACGGGTCGCCGGTCAGGTCCAGGTTGCGCTTGCGGTCGCGCACGCTCACGTAGATCTGCACCAGCATCAGGATGATGCCCGCGAACACGAACAGTGCACCGATGAAGGCGGCGATCAGGTACGGCGTCCACGCCGGGTTGTCGTACTGGTTCATGCGGCGGGTCATGCCCATGAAGCCGAGCATGTACAGCGGCATGAAGGCCAGGTAGAAGCCGATCACCCAGCACGCGAACGACCACTTGCCCAGGCGCTCGTTGAGGGTGAAGCCGAACACCTTCGGGAACCAGTAGGCGAAGCCAGCCAGGTAACCGAACAGCGCGCCGCCGATGATGGTGTTGTGGAAGTGCGCGACCAGGAACAGGCTGTTGTGCAGCAGGAAGTCCGCGCCCGGGATGGCCAGCAGCACACCGGTCATGCCACCGATGGTGAAGGTGACCAGGAAGGCGATGGTCCACAGCATCGGCACGCTGAACTCGACGCGGCCGCCATACATGGTGAACAGCCAGGTGAAGATCTTCACGCCGGTGGGGATGGCGATGATCATCGTCATGATGCCGAAGAAGGCATTGACGCTGGCACCGGAGCCCATGGTGAAGAAGTGGTGCAGCCAGACGATGAACGACAGGATGCCGATCGCCAGGGTGGCGCCCACCATCGACTTGTAGCCGAACAGCTTCTTGCGCGCGAACGTGGCAGTCACTTCAGAGAAGATGCCGAATGCCGGCAGCACCAGGATGTACACCTCCGGATGGCCCCAGGCCCACACCAGGTTCACGTACATCATCGGGTTGCCACCCAACGTGTTGGTGTAGAAGTTGAAGTCCAGGTAGCGGTCCAGGGTGAGCGCACCCAGCGCCACGGTCAGGATCGGGAAGGCGGCGATGATGATCACGCTGGTGACCAGCACGGTCCAGGTGAACACCGGCATCTTCATCAGGGTCATGCCCGGCGCACGCATGCGCAGGATGGTGATGAACAGGTTGACGCCGGTCAGCAAGGTGCCGATGCCCGAAGCCTGCAATGCCCAGATGTAGTAGTCCACGCCCACGCCTGGACTGAACTCGATGCCCGACAGCGGCGGATAGGCCACCCAGCCGGTCATGGCGAATTCGCCAACGCCCAGCGAGATCATCATCAACGCGGCGCCGACCACGAAGATCCAGAAGCTGAAGGCGTTGAGGAACGGGAACGCCATGTCGCGCGCGCCGATCTGCAGCGGCACGATGATGTTCATCAGGCCGACCACGAACGGGGTGGCCACGAAGAAGATCATGATCACGCCGTGCGCGGTGAAGATCTGGTCGTAGTGCTCAGGTGGCAGGAAGCCGTCACTGCCCGGGCCAGCCGCGGCCAGCTGCGCGCGCATCATCAGCGCATCGGCAAAGCCGCGCACCAGCATGACCAGCGCTACCACCACGTACATGATGCCGATCTTCTTGTGGTCCACGGTGGTGAACCAGTCACGCCACAGCGGGCCCCACAGCTTGAAGTACGTCACCGCGCCGAGCAGCGCGAGGCCACCCAGCACCATGGCCGCCAATGTGACCACGACGATCGGCTCGTGCAGCGGCACGGCCTCCCACGTCAATTTACCCAACATGTTCGTTACTCCTGGGAAACCTGGGCACCGCCGGCAGCGCCCGCCGGGGTCGCAGCAGCGGTGTTCTCACCAACGCCGATGAACTGGTCGATGACCTTCTTGAACAGCAGTGGTTCAACACTGGAGAAGTGCTGCACCGGTGCGTTCTTCGACGGTGCGGCCAGCGCCTTGAACTGCGTGAAGCTGAGCGCGTCCGGCGCGCTGCGCACCTCGGCCACCCAGCGCTCGAAGTCTTCGTTACTGCTGGCGGTGGCGATGAACTTCATGTTCGAGAAGCCATGCCCGCTGTAGTTGCCGGACATGCCGCGGAACTGGCCGGGCTCGTTGGCGATCAGGTGCAGCTGCGTGCGCATGCCGGCCATCGCGTAGATCTGCCCACCCAGCTGCGGGATGAAGAAGGTGTTCATCGTCGAGTTGGAGGTGATGTTGAACGCCAGCGGGCGGTCGACCGGGAAGTTGAGCTGGTTGACCGTGGCGATGCCCAGGTCCGGATACACGAACACCCACTTCCAGTCGGTGGCGATCACGTCCACGTGCAGCGGCTCACCGGCCACGTCCAGCGGCTTGTAGGGGTCCAGCTCGTGGGTGGACTTCCACACGATCACCGCCAGCACCGCGATGATGATCAGCGGCACGCCCCAGACCACGATCTCCACCTTGGTGGAGTGCGACCAGTCAGGCATGTATTTGGCTTTGGTATTGCCGGCGCGGTAGCGCCAGGCGAACACGAAGGTCAGCACGATGGCCGGTATCACCACGATCAGCATCAGGCCGATGCAGATCAGGATCAGGTCGCGCTGGGCGAGCCCGACCATGCCCTTCGAATCCAGCAGCACCCAGTCACAGCCCGACAGGCCGACGCAGGCCAGGGCGACCAGCGCCAGGCGGATGCGGTTCCAGCAGATATTCATTGGAGGTCAACCCTGTTGAAGAAGCGCGCTTGACCGGCTCGCCTGCGCGCAGCGCCCGGGCGTGGAGCGGCTACACTGTGGGTACGAGGTCGCCTACAAGCAGGCGAACCACTCCAATCAAGCCCATACAAGATACATCATTGTATGGACTTGTGCATCTGCACGTATGGAAAAAACTGACCGATGACGCCACCTGCCGCCGGCCGCCGCCTGAAACACCCCAATCGCACCTGGGTTCGCCCCTTCCGCGAGGGCGCCGGCCCGCTGTACCTGCAGATTGCCCAGCAGGTGCGCGAGGCGGTGGATGACGGCGTGCTGCGCCCGGGCGACCGCCTGCCGCCGCAGCGCGACCTGGCCCAGCAGGTGGGCGTGGACCTGACCACGGTCACCCGTGCCTTCGCCGAGCTGCGCCAGGCCGGCCTGCTCGACGCCCAAGGCGCTGGCGGTACCTTCATCGCGCTGTCGGCCGGCAACCGCAGCACCTCGGTGGACCTGAGCATGAACATCCCGCCGCTGCTGGGCAGCGCGCCGTTCGCACAGGGCATGGAGGCCGGTTTCCAGCACGTGGGCCAGCAGCTGGGCCAGGGCGAACTGATGAGCTACCACGTCGGCGCCGGCACCCGCGAGGACCGCGCCGCCGCTGTGCAGTGGCTGTCACCGATGCTGGGGACGGTCGGTGCCGACCAGGTGGTGATCTGCCCCGGTGCGCAGACCGCACTGTGCGCGCTGATCCTGGCCCGCACCCAGCCGGGCGAGCTGATTGCCGCCGAGCAGCTGACCTACCCGGGCCTGCTGGCCGCCGCGCGCGTGCTGCAGCGGGGCGTGGTGCCAGTGGCGATGGACGCCGAAGGCATGCTCCCCGACGCACTGGAGGAGGCCTGCCAGCTACGCCGCCCGCGCCTGCTGTACCTGGTACCGACCATCCAGAACCCGACCACGGCGACGATGTCGGCACAACGCAGGCAGGCCCTGCTGGCGGTCGCCAAGCGCCACGATCTGACCGTGATCGAAGACGATCCCTACTGGTTGCTGGCCGGAGACGCCGCGCCGCCGCTGGCCGCCCACCGCGATGTGGGCTGCGCGGTCTATTACATCTCCACCCTTTCCAAGTGCCTGGCGCCGGGCCTGCGCACCGCCTACCTGGTGGTGCCGGCCGGCGAGCCGATGGAACCGGTGCTGGATGCGCTGCGCGCAATCGCGCTGATGCCGACCCAGTCGATGGTGGCGGTGGCCTCGCAGTGGATCCGCAGCGGCCAGGCCCAGGACATGGTGCAGCGCTTCCAGCAGGAACTGCGCGAGCGCCAGGCCATTGCCGCCCGTTACCTGCCGGCCCGTGCCCAGGCGCATCCGGCCGGCCTGCATGTGTGGCTGCCGCTGCCGCCGCGGCTCGACCAGTACCGGTTGATCCAGGCCGCACAGGAGCAGGGGCTGGGCATTGCCAGCTCCGATGCCTTCAGCGTGGAAGAACCGCCACCGGGCAACGCGATCCGCCTGTCGTTGGGCGGCGCGGTCGACCAGGGCGCGCTGGCCGGGGCGCTGGCCAAGCTGAACGAGATCCTGTCCGAGGCCCCCGAGGCACGCCACAACGCCATCGTCTGAACGGGGCGCATGGCGCTTTATCCATACAAGATGATATTTTGTATGCAATGTATGGATGAAGGGACGTGCATCGATGCGCGCCGAGAAACTGAAATTCCACCTGGTGATGGCCGGGTGCGGTGGCTTTGTGGTGTTGATGCTGGCCGCGCTGGCCTGGGTCTGCCTGCAGCCGCAGACCGTGGATGTGCAGGCCGCCGAACGCCACGCCATCAAGCAGTGCGTGCAGCGCAGCGAGGATCCGTCGCGTAGCGAGATCCAGCGCCGCGCGCAGGCCGATTCCTGCCGCGAGATGCGCAAGCAGTACGTGCACAAGTTCGGCCGGGAAGATTCCTGATGGGCGCAGCCGCGCCTCGTCGCCGCTGGCTGCTGCCGACGATGATCGCCCTCGCCTGCCTGTTCATGGCCGGCGTGGCAGCTGCGTTGTGGCAGTACTTCGGCTACAGCGCGCAGTCCACCTTCACCGAACAGGCCATCGTCTTCGACGATTCGCAGCTGCGCCTGCCGGCCGATCTGGCCGGTGATACCGGCCGCATCCGCGTGGTGCATTTCTGGGACCCGGCGTGCGCGGTCTGCAACCGCGAGACCGGTGCACACCTGAGCTACCTGATCAGCATGTACCGCCGCGCCGGCATCGACTTCTATGCCATCCGCCGCCCGGGTACGCAGGGCGAGCTGCCCGAGCCACTGCGCAACAAGGTGATCAACCTGCCGACCATCGACGGCATCGAACACATTCCGGCCAGCCCCGCCGTAGCCATCTGGGATCGCCAGGGCCACCTCGCCTACGCAGGACCGTACAGCATCGGCATGGTGTGCAACTCGGCCAACAGCTTCGTCGAACCGCTGCTGGACAGACTGGTGCGCGGCGAGACCGTGCGCCCGAAAGGACTGCTTGCCGTGGGCTGCTACTGCCCCTGGCAGGCCAAGCGCTGAGGACGCGCAATGACATCACTGACGCTGGCCGGCGTGGCCGCCGCAAACAACAACGGCGGTCACCTGTCCGAACCGACCGATGGTTATGGACAGGCTCCCGCCGTTGGAAGCAACGATACGCCCCGACATGCTCCGTACATGCCGCGACCGGATGTCGCAGCCCGCGAATGGGTGCAGGACGTACTCGCGCACAGCGGGCCGATCTACCTGCGCATCGTCAACTCGCTGGAACGCACGGTGCGCCGCGGTGGTCTCGCACCGGGACAACGCCTGCCTTCGCAGCGCGCGTTGGCGCAGCAGCTCGGCGTCGACCTGACCACGGTGACGCGGGCCTTTGATGAAGCACGCAAGCGTGGCCTGATCGAAGCGCGTGGACCACAGGGCAGTTTCATCGCACCGCCCAAGGCCGGCTTCGACCAGGTGGTGGACCTGAGCATGAACGTGCCGCCGGTGCCCGATGCCGATGCGCTGGCCGAGACGCTGCGCCGCGGTGCCGCCGCCGTGCTTGCGCGCAGCAACGCACCGAACCTGATGACCTATCACCTGGGCGGCGGTAACCCGACCGACCGCCACGCAGCGGCGCGCTGGCTGCAGCCGATGCTGGGAAAGGTGGACGATGCCTGCCTGCTGCTGACCGAAGGTGCACAGGTGGCGCTGGCGTCGATCCTGGTCAGCCAGGGACGCGACGACGACGCGATCCTGTGCGATGCGCTGGTCTATCCGGGCCTGCTGCAGGCGGCCGCCGCACTGGGCCGGCGCCTGCTGCCGGTGGACAGCGACGAACACGGCATGTGCCCCGATGCACTGGCCCGGCTGGCACGCGAAAGCGGCGCGCGGTTGGTCTATCTCAATCCCACCTGCCAGAACCCGACCGCGCTGACCCTGCCGCTGCAGCGGCGCGAAGCGCTGGCGCGTGTGCTGGAAAGCGAAGGCCTGCTGGCGATCGAAGACGATCCGTACTGGCACCTCGCCGAGGAGGCGCCGATACCGCTGGCAACGCTGGCACCGCGTCATGTGTTCTACGTGGCGACACTGTCGAAGGTGATCAGCCCCGGCCTGCGCACCGCCTTCGTGCGTTGCCCGAGCGCCGCGCATGCCGAGGCGATGACGGCCGCACTGCGGGCAACGCGGTTGATGGGCCATCCGCTGGTCTCGGCGCTGGCCAGCCAGCTGCTGCTGGATGGTTCGGCGCAGTCACTGCTGACGCAGGTGCGCACCGAGGCGCGCGAGCGCATGCGCATGGCCCGCTACCTGCTGGCGCCGTCGCTGTTGCAGCGGGCAGAGGGCCTGCATGCGTGGTGCCGGATACCCGCGCCGTGGACCGACGCCACGCTGGTGCGTACCGCACAGCTGCAGGGGCTGGCGATTGCACCGTCATCGGCGTTCTGCCCGCCAGGGGTATTGCATCAGAGTGGAGTGCGGCTGTCGCTGGGACTGGCGGCGGATCGACGGCAGCTGGAAAGTGCGCTGCGGAGGATCGACCGGTTGTTGTTGTCGGATGCGTTGCCGGCCATCGAGCGGTAGGCCTGGTAGTGCCGGCCGCTGCCCGGCGGAAGATTCCCCGGCACGGACGGAATGTGCCAACCAAGGTTGGCACCCACCAAAGCAGGGTCAGGCCAGGGCGTCCAGCGCCTGCACCAGCGCATCCATCTGCTCCGGCCGGGTGAACACCGACGGCGTCACCCGCACGCACGCGCCGGACTCCAAGCCATCGCGATGCGTGGTGAACACGCGATGCTCATCCAGCAGGCGCTTCTGCAGCGCGATGTTGTCGGCCACGCTGGTACGCCCGCGCAGGCGGAAGCTGGCCAATGCACTCGCCAACGCCGGATCCGGTGAGGACAGCACTTCGATATGTGCCATCTGCCGCGCCGGTACCGTCCAGCGCTCGCGCAGGTAACGCAGGCGCGCCTGCTTGTTGGCTACGCCGATACGCTGGTGCAGGGAAATCGCTTCCGGCAGCGCCAGGTAGGCGGCGAAGTTGACCGTACCGGTATGCACGCGGCTGCCCACCCGGCCATCGTCGGTCTCGCCCATGTAGGGGTCCAGGTCGGTCACGCGCCCCTTGCGCACGTACATCGCGCCGACACCGACCGGCGCACCGATCCACTTGTGCAGATTGATCCCGACGAAATCGGCCTTCAGCTGCGGCACCGCGTAGTCGATCTGGCCAAACCCATGCGCGGCATCGACGATCACATCGATACCGCGCGCTCGCGCGCGTTCGGCGATCTCCGCCACCGGCAGCACCAGCCCATGGCGATGGCTGACCTGGGTCAGCAGCACCAGCTTCAGGCGTGGCAGCCGCGCGAATGCGGCCTCGTAGGCCTGCAGGATCTGCGCGTGGTCGGGCACGGCCGGTAGCGCGATACGCTCGACCTGCACGCCGCGACGCTGCTGCAGCCAGCGCATCGCGCCGATCATGCTGTCGTAGTCGATGTCGGCGTAGAGCACCTGGTCGCCGGGCTGCAGGCGATTGTAGCCACCGATCAGCGCCAGCATCGCCTCGGTGGCGCCACGGGTCAGTGCGATCTCGTCGGCGCCCACGCCCAGCAACTCGGCCACCTGCCGCTGCACCGCCATGTACTGCGCCGGAAACTCACGACGGCCGTACCAGGCGTTGCCACGGTTCACTTCAGCGGTATGGCGCTGGTAGCTGGCCAGCGTCTCGCGGCCCATCGCGCCCCAATAGCCGTTCTCCAGGTGGTTCACTTCGTCGGTGATGTCGAAGTGGCTGGCCACGGAGGCCCAATAGCCTTCATCGCGGGCCAGCACGTCCGGCGCCACGGTCGTTGCGGGAATCTGCATGGGCGCAGCGTAACGCGTGGCAGCCATGGCGGGCAGTGAAGACAGTGCGGCTGCGGCCGGCAGCAGGGTGCCGGCACGCAGCAGGGAGCGGCGCGTGCGGTCCATCAGAAGCTCAATCGGTACTGCGCGTACAGGTTGGCGCCGTCGGTGTCGTACGGCGCGTTGCGCGAGTAGACCAGGCCGCGGCTGGCCTGGAACACCGCCTCATCCGGATAACGGTCCAGCACGTTGTCGGCCCCCACGCGCAGGCTGTGGTGCTCGTTGATGCGATAGCCCACGGCCAGGTCGAGGAAGCTCATCGCGCCGAAGCGCTGGTAGATATCGCCCACCGCATTGCCGCTGGCGTCGGTCCAGGCACCGTAGTAGCGCATGCGTGCCATCAGCGACCAGGCGCCGACATCCCAGCTGCCGGTCAGGCTGCCCTTGTGCTCGGGCAGGCGGTCTTCGAACAGCACGCGCTGGGTTTCGTTGGTGGCCACCGAGGTGCTGCCGTTGTCCACGCGGGTGCGGTTGTAGTTGTAGGCCAGGGTCAGCGTCATGCGACCCGCGCCGAGGTCGCGCAGGTAGTTGCCGACCACGTCCACGCCGGTGGTGGTGGTATCGAAGTCGTTGGTGAAGTAGTTCACCGAGGTATAGCCCAGCGGATTGGGAGTACCAGCCGGAATGGCGAAACTGGCCGACTGGCTGAAGCGGTCGGTGAGCTTGATCTGGTAGACGTCCACCGAGCCGGACAGGCCCAGGTCGGTGCGCCAGGTCAGGCCCAGCGACGCGGTACGCGATTCCTCCGGCTTCAGCGGCCTGGCACCGAGCAGCTGGGCCAGCGGATCGTTCGGTGACAGGCGGCCACTGGTGAAGATCTGCAGGGTACGCGTATCCAGCCCCTGGGTGGTGCTGGTGGTATTGAGCTGCGCCGGTGTCGGTGCGCGGAAGCCGGTGGACACCGTGCCGCGCAGGGCCACGTCCGGGGTGATCGCGAAACGTGCCGACAGCTTGCCGTCCAGCGTGCTGCCAAAGCTGGAGAAGTCCTCGTAACGGCTGGCCGCGCCGATGCTCCAGCGCTCGCCCAGCGGCACTTCCATATCCACGTAGGCCGCCTTGCTGCGCTGGCTCCACTGCCCGGCCTGGCTGGCCGAGAAGCCCGGCGCGCCGTTGGAATTGGCTTCCAGCCCTGCCGCAGCGCCCGGGCCCACTGCGTACGAAGCCGGATCACCGGCACGCACCTGGTAGGTCTCCTGGCGGAACTCGCCACCGAAAGCGACGTTGATCGGCTTGGCCAGCGCGGCTACGTCCCACTCGTAGTTGAAGTCGGCGTTGGCGTTCTTCTCGGTCTGGGTCAGGCGGCCGAGATCGAATGCGGTGGGGCTGGCCGGGCCGAGCGAGGCATTGATCGAGTTCTTCAGGCTGTAGTCGATCGCGTTACGGCCGTACGAGGCGCTGACATCCCAGCGCAGCTTCGGCGTGATCTCGCCGCGCAGGCCACCGACCAGCTGCAGGTCGTTCTGGACGTTGCCGTACTGCGGGCTGAAGCCCACCGGGTACAACGAACGCAGGTCCCAGCCCGGGAAGATGGCGGTGGTGCGATACGCGCCGGTGGTGGTGTCCGGATTGCGCCAGTTGAAATCGCTGACACCGTCGCTGTGGCTGTACAGACCGAACGCATACAGTTCCAGTGTCTCGCTGGCGTTGGCCTTCACGTTGAAGCCGACGCGGCGGCTTTCCAGCTCCGGCTGGCCCCAGCGCTGCACCGGGTTGGGAACGTCCAGCGCGGGATGCGCGGCCTGGAAGGCGATGGCATCGGGGCGCTGGCGGGTGCGCGAGGTGGCATCGGAATTGGAGGATTCAGCGAACAGCACCAGGCTGCCATAGTCGCCCAGCGACCAGCCGGTGCGCGCACTGAAATCGCGCGAGGCGCCATCGCCCTGCGCATACTGCGAATAACCAGCGGTGATCTCGGTACCCGGGCCATCCTCGAGAATGATGTTGATGACGCCGGCGATGGCATCCGAGCCGTACTGCGCCGACGCACCATCGCGCAGCACTTCGATGCGCTTGATCGCACTGGTTGGAATCTGTGCCAGATCGGCCGCCTGCGCACCACGGTTGCCGAGCAGCGCGCTGCGGTGGAAGCGGCGACCGTTGACCAGCACCAGGGTCTGGTCCGGCGACAGGCCGCGCAGGGTCGCCGGGCGCACGAACACCTGACCGTCCGCCATTGGCAGGCGCTGCACCACGAACGACGGCACCAGCTGCGCCAGCACGTCCTTCAGATCGGTCGACTCGACGGACTTGATGTCTTCCTTGGTGAACACGTCCACCGGCGCCAGCGTTTCGAACTGGGTGCGGTTGGAGGCGCGGGTGCCGGTGACCAGCATCGCGTCGAGCTGGGTGGGCGCCGTACGGCTGCCCGCCGGGGCATCGACCGCATCGGCCTCCGCTGCGATCGCGCCTCCTGCGCTGGCCATGGAAAGGGCGAGGAGGATGGAACGCGAAAGCTTCGAACGATGCACGGCAGGGCTCCGGGAGGACGCGACTGGGCCAGCACCTGCTCGGACACAACAGGCGTGGACAAGGCGCGCAGTCTCGGCGCGATCTGTGAAGGAGCCATGACGTCAGTGCGACAGCTTGATGCCGCTGCAGCGCAAGAACTGCTAAACGAAGCGCCACGCGATCCGCTACTGTGCCCGGCATTGGATTCGGGGAACGGAAGGATGAGCGCGGCAGGCAAGGCGTTGTGGTACATCGAAACCCATGCGGACCGGCCATTGGCACTGGCCGATATTGCCGCCGCAGCGGGGCTTTCGCCGTTCCATCTGTCGCGCCTGTTCCAGGCCCGCACCGGCACCTCGGTGGTGCGTTATCTGCGGGGACGGCGCCTGACCGCTGCCGCGCAGCGGCTGGCCAACGGGGCGGGCGACATCCTGCAGGTGGCACTGGGCGCGGGCTACACCACCCATGCCGCGTTCACCCGCGCCTTCAGCGAACAGTTCGGGCAGACCCCGGAGCGGGTACGCGAACAGGGCACCGATGGGCTGGCGCTGGTGCAGGCGATCCGCGTGGACGATGCGCCGACTGCCTGCGGTGAAGCGCCGCGCCTGCTCGATACCCCTGCCTTCCAGGTCGCGGGTATCGGCATGCGGCATACCCGCGACAGCGGCGGTGCGATACCCGGACAGTGGGCGCAGCTCAACCGGGAATGGCCGACGCCGGCGCCGATCAGCTTCGGCGTGTGCTGCAACAGCGATGACGACGGCGGCTTCGACTACATCGCCGCGCTGCCGGCCAGCGCGGTGCCGAGCGTACCTGCGCACTGGCAACGCGTGGACATTCCGCCGCGTCGCTACCTGGTGGCCTGGCACGGCGGGCACATCTCGACCATCCGCTCGACCTGGTTCTGGCTGCTGGATCACTACCTGCCCGGCTCCGGGCTCAGCCTGGCCGATGCCCCCGATCTGGAACGCTACGACATGCGTTTCGATGAGCACAGCGGCAACGGCGGCGTGGAAATCTGGCTACCAGTGGAGTGATCTTCGAGCGCGGCACCCACCGTAACGAATCGTTGCGCCCGCGGTGACACCCACGCAATCCCGCCAGGTCTACACTCGGTGCATGCGCTCCACGGAGGATCGATCATGCGCCTGCTTCACCTCACCCTCCCGGTGTCCGACGTCACCACCATCGCTGCATATTTCCACGACGTGCTGCAGCAGCGCGTGGTCGGCAATCATGTGCACATCGGCTGGAGCACGATCGAACTGCAGCCGGCAGCTGATCATCCGGTCGGTGGCGTGCACCTGGCCTTCAACGTACCGGACAACCGCTTCAGCGAGGCGATGACCTGGTTGCGTGAGCGCACGCCGCTGCAACGCAATCCGGCGGGACTGGACTACTTCGCGCTGGAGAGCAGCTGGCAGTCGCAGTCGGTGTACTTCACTGGCCCTGACGGCCTGATCCTGGAACTGATCGGCCGCCGCCGTTTGCCGGCCAGCGCGCGCGAAGGTGCGTTCCACGGCAGCGAACTGACCTGCCTGAGCGAAGTCGGCCTGCCCAGCCACGATGTCGACGCTGTGCGCGAACAGTCCAGCCTGCGGTTCGGCCTGCAACCGATCAGCCCGCCGTCGCCGCAGTTCGCGCCGATGGGCGACGATGAGGGCCTGCTGATCGTGGTTGCGGCGGATCGTCGCTGGTTCCCCGAGCAGAAGGACCTGCCGAACGCGCGCGGCTTGCAGCTGCAGGTCGGCGACGTGGCCGGCCCGGGTGTTGTGGAGGACGCCTCGCTCGGCTGGCGGGTGCAGGCGACCTGAACTACCAGCTGCCGGACGCGCCGCCGCCGCCGCTGCTGCCGCCGCCTCCAGACCAGCTGCTGGAACTGCTCGACGACGAACTCGACGAGGATGACGAACGGGACGACGTGCGTTCGCGGGATGATGAAGCCCGGCCACGTGCGCGCTCGCCCGGCAGCATGGTGAACAACCACACGAAGTACAGCAGTACGCCACATACCCCGGACACGATCATCGCCAGCAATCGTGGATCGTCACCTTCGGCACGATGGATCGCCAGCAACGCGCCCGCGGCATAGCCGAGGGTCAACAGCACCAGCACCGTCATGCGCACGATGAAGCTGCTGCGGTTCTTCTTCCAGCGTGTGCGGCAGGCCTGCACCAGCAGGAACACCATCAGGGCAACAACGCCCGCAGCGACCTGCAGCAGCAGGTGCCGGGCCAGGCTCGGTGGCAGCTGGCCACGCAGCAGCGCCTGCACAAGGAAGAGCACGCTGAGCATCAGCATCCCGCACAGCACGATGCGCACACCTCGGCTGCGGCGCCAGCACCAGCCCAGCAGGGCAGCCACCGGCACACCCAGCGCCAGCACGAAGCACAGGCCCGGCAGCACATGGCGTGGCAGCAGCAGCGCCACGGGGAGCATGCCCGCACCCACAACAGCGGTCACCAGCATCGGGCGCCCCCAGGCCGGCAAGGTCGGCCAGGTTGGTTTTGGTGCCGATGCATTGGCGGCCAGTGCCTTGCGCCGCCGCTCCCGACGGCTGCCGCTGAAATCGTCCTCGGTCTTCGCCGGCGGGAGGGGCGGCGGCGAGCGCCACAGCCCGGCCAGGAAGCCGGCCAGCAGGGTCAACGCCACCACCGAGTCTGCACGTCGCCAGTCCGCAGGCAGCACGTTGCTGGCCGACGGTTCTTCCCATGCCGGCAGGTCCTCGCCATCGATCAGCGCCACCATGATCTTCGTGCCATCGAGCACGCCCTGGTCGACATCGCCCTCACGGAAGCGCGGCACGATCGCGTTGTCGATGATGCGAGCGGCGTACGCGTCCGGTAGTGCTCCTTCCAGGCCATAGCCGGTCTGGATGCGCACGCGGCGGTCCTGCACCGCCACCAACAGCAGCACACCATCGTCGACACCGGCGCGCCCCAGCTGCCACTGATCGAACACCCGCTGTGCATAGGCCTCGATGCCTTCGCTGCCCACGCTGGGTACCACCAGCACCTGCAGCTGTGCACCTTTCCGCGCCTGCAGCTGCAGCGCCTGCCTGCGCAATGTGGCGCGGGTGTCGGCGGACAACGCGTTGGCGGCATCCACCACCGGATCGTCCAGCGCAGGTATCGGGGTGACCGCCGTCGCCGCCATCGGCAGCAGGCACAGCAGCAACAGCAGCCACACGGTGACGGCCGCCTGCTGCAAGGGGCGCGCCGTGTTCACGTACCCTGCCCTGCCTCGATCTGCGCATGCAGCGCCTGCAGCTGCGCCGCCGTCTGGTTGAACACCTGCAGATCGGCATCCACCAGGGCCGCCCAGTCAGGCGCGTGCCCCAGCAGTTGCGCCACCTGCTCGTTCGGCGCGCGGTCGAAGCCCTCGCCAAGCACGGCAAGATAGCGCTCACGGAACCCTTCGGGGTCGCGCTGGTCCTGCACGTACAGCTGCACGGCCAGCAGCCCCGCATACAGGTAGTTCACCAGATAGTTCGGGTCTTCATACATCAGGCGCTTGCCGATCCAGGTGTTGCGCAGCTGCGGGTAGCGCTCCGGTTGCTGGCCGAAGCGCGCCAGCACCTGCCCGGTCAGCGCATCCAGATCATCGGCGGTGCCCAGCGTGCCGGCGGCCACGCCCCGATAGATCGACTGCTCCAGCTGCGCTTCCTCGGAAGAGGTGAACAGCTGCAGCACCATGTCGTCCAGCAGCGATTTCAGGTAATAGGCTTTGGCGCGCGGATCCTCTGCCTGCTGGTACAGCTGGTCGCGGAAGCGCAGCTCGTTGTAGATCGCGAACGCCTCGGTCAGCCACTGGCTGCCATTGCGCTGCAGCGGCGACGCATGACCGCGCTGCATCCACTCGCCGTGCACGGCATGACCGGCTTCATGGGCGATCTCGACGTCGCTTTCCAGATCACCACGGCGCAGGCCAACGAACAGCATTGCCGGCACACCGGGAGCGCTCACCGAGAACGCGTCCTGGCTGCGGTCACCGCGTTCGGTGGCCAGATCCATGCGCTGGTTGGCCGGATCGAGCAGCGCGCGCAGTTCGGCGACGTACGCCGGCCCCAGGTGCTGCATGGCATCGGCGGCGTTGTCACGCAGCTGCGCCAACGTCAGCACTGGTGGCGTATAGCCGGCATCGGGCACGGTGGTATCCCAGATCTGCGGCGCGTCGATGCCGGATCGCGCAGCGTGGCGCAGCAGCATGTCCTGGTAGGCACGGCGGTCCCCAGCGTGCCGTTCGATCGCCACCAGCGTTGCATCCACTGCGGCAGTATCCAGGCCCATGCGCTGGTAGCCATATGCCGGCGCCGAGCCGTCACCCTGCAGGCGTGCGGCGGCGTCATTCACCTGCACCAGCCCCAGCAGCACCGAGGCCATCGGCTCACGGCGCGAGTGCAGCCCCTGCCAGTAGCCCTTCCAGCCGGCCTCGCGCAGGGGGCGGTCGGGCTGCTGGGCCAGCAGCTGCTTGTCGCGTCCGGTGTCCCAGTGACGACCGCCGTGCTCGATCTGCGGATACTCGGCGCTGCGCAGGATCTGCCCGCGCAGGCGCGCGAAGCTGTCCAGCGCCGGATCGGCCAGTGCCTCCACGGCCTCATCAAGCGCGGCGTTGGCCGGGGTGGCAGCGTCCTTCAGCGCCCGAGTGCGCAGGAAGCCATACGGCGCTACCCACGCCGCATCTGCGGGCGCCTCGCGCAGTGCGGCGCGACCACTGCGAGCGATGCGGCTGCACAGCCCCATTGCCTGCTCCATCGCCTGTGCCGGGCGAAGATCGCGCGCGTTGCGGGCGGACTGCAGATGCAGGTAGCCGAGATGACGCAGGCACTGCGCCTCCAGTGCCTCGGCCTGCTGGAAGCGTTCCGCCGGTGCGAGGGTGGACGCCTGCTGCAGGGCCTCGACGCGCTTGCCCAACGCGTCGCGCGCGGTCTGTTCGGACGCGGCGCTGGCGAAGTAGGTGCGGTCATCGGCATGCACCGACTGTGCCTGCGCGCCGCTGAACGGGACTATCGCCAATACGGCGGCAATGGCGGCGGTGGTGGTGCGCTTCCTGAAAGCCTGCATTGGCGTCTCCCTGCCTGGACCAGGGATCGAGCCTAGCAGCCGCTGGCCCGCCGCGCCTGTGCCGGATCAGCCATCAGATCGACTCATCCTCACGCTTGACCAGCGTCCAGCACGGCGCCTGCGCAAAGGTATAGGTCTGCTGGTCGCTGCTGTCCGGCGTGCGGATCTGCACCTGCCGCTGTCCATCGGCCAGGGGGCTGACCTGCATTTCGCGGCCCTGCCCGGCCAGTGCGGCGGGATCAGGCATCACCGGCCACTCGACATCGGCCCGCGCCAGCCGGCTTTCCACCTTGCGCGGTTCCGGCTCGGCCTCGGCATCGATGTAGCTGTCCAGCAGCGGATCGGCGGTGGCCTTTTCCTGCAACGCGATCTCGTTGCCGAAATGCTTCAGGAACGCATCGAAGTCCGGGTAGAGGCATTCACCGCGTGCAGCCACAGCTGTGGGCTCGGCGGGGGTGGTCGCCGGCGCCGCTGCGGTAGGTGAGGCTTCGGTCGCGGTATGCGGTGCCTGCGGCGCTGGCGCGCAGGCTGCCAGCACCGCGCTACAGGCAAGCATCAACGGTGCGGCAGAACGGTATCGACACATGGGCTCATCCTGAATCCGGTCCGGTCGCTCCATGCTACCGCGCACCCTACAATTCAGGCATTCCGCCTGTCCGAGAGTCCTCATGCATCGCCTCCTGCTCCTGATCGGCCTGCTGCTGCCCGCCCTGTGGCCGGCGGTGGCGAGGGCCGTCGATGTCCACGAAGGCGACCTTCTGTTCGTCACCGCCGGCCGCAGCGGTCTCAGTGCGGCCATCGACGATGCCACCGGCAAGCAGGGCGCGCCCAGCTTCGATCACGTCGCGCTGGTCGCCTCCGCGCCGAAGGGCTGGGAGGTATTGCATGCAGACGAGAAAGGATCGCGCCGGCAATCGCTGGTCGAATTCCGCCAGGAAGCGCGCGCCAAGCAGCGGCAGATCGTGGTCTATCGCCTGCGCGCGCCGCAGCAGGCAGCGATCAGGGATGCGGTCGCCACCGCGCGCACGATGCTGGGCAAGCCGTACAACACGTCGTATGTGTTGAACGAGGACAGCTACTACTGCTCGGACTTCATCGAACGCGCCTTCCGTGCGCACCACGTGTTCGCATTGCAGCCGATGAATTTCCGTAACCCGCAGACCGGGGAGATCGCCCAGCGCTGGGTGGATCTGTACCGCGGCATGGGCATGGACGTGCCGCAGGATCAGCCCGGCACCAATCCGAACGACATGTCGGCGGCGCCGGTGTTGCAGCGCATCGGCATGCTGGAATAAGCAAAGCCCCGCACGGGGCGGGGCTTCGCATCACTGGAGCTGGTAGCGAGGTCACTCTTCCTCGTCCTGCCCACCCTGCTGCTGGTTGCGCTGGTTGCGCTGCTGCTGTTCCTGCTGCTGTTCCTGCTGCTGTTGCTGCTGCTGGTCGCGGCCACGACCCTGCTGCTGATCCTGCTGGTTCTGCTGGCCCTGCTGCTTCTGGTTCGGGTTCTGGTTCTGCTGTGCCATGTCCGATCTCCAAAGCCACTCGCGGAATGCGGTGGACGTGGCCATCGTCTGCAGCGAATGGTTAATCACGCGTGGGTGCGCGGCTACATCCGCGTGTACGCCTGTGAATGAACGCGCAGAAGCCCTTGTGGCACAAGCGGCTGAAGGATTCATGCGGGTTCGGCATGTGCTCATGCCATCGTCAGCCTGCACGCATTCATGGCGTTCGCCGCCGGAAACACGCGCTGAACAAGGTTGGCTTCCCAACGCACGCAGGGAAGCCAACCCTGCATTCAGGGCATCACGGGCGGCACATAGGCCAGGGTCATGCCCAGCAGCCACAGCAGGCCCAGCACCAGCGGAATGTGCACCAGCAGCTGGATGAAGGTGAAGCCCACGATGTCGCGTGCCTTCAGGCCCAGCACGCCCAGCAGCGGCAGCATCCAGAACGGGTTGATCAGGTTCGGCAGCGCTTCGGCCGCGTTGTAGACCTGCACCGCCCAGCCCAGGTGTGCCTTCAGTTCATTGGCGGCCTGCATCACGTACGGCGCCTCGATGATCCACTTGCCACCGCCGGAGGGCACGAAGAAGCCCAGCACCGCCGAATAGACGCCCATCACCAGCGCGAAGGTATCGGTGCTGGCCACGTGCACGAACAGGCTCGACAGGCGGTGCGCCAGTGTCTGCCCGTCGCCGCCAGCAGCATGGGTGAGGATCATCGCGATGCCACCGTACAGCGGGAACTGGATCAACACGCCGGTGGTGCTGGGCACCGCCTTGGCCACCGCGTTGAGGAAGCTGCGCGGCCGCCAGTGCAGCAGCAGGCCCAGCGAAATGAACAGGAAGTTGTAGGTGTTGAGGTTGGCGATGGCAGTGACCACCGGCTTGCTGGCGAACTCGTTGAACAGCCAGCCGAACGCCAGCAGCGAGAGCAGCACGGTCAGCAGCGGGCTGTATTCCAGCCATTCGCCCGGGCGCGTGCGTCGCTGCAGCGGTTCCGGCTCGGCCTGCGCAGCGCCTGGGAACTCCTCGGCAGTACGCGCACTGCCGGCAGCCGGTGCGGTCAGCCAGGCGATCAGCAGCGAGACCAGGATCAGCACTGCAGTCAGCGCAATCGACTGCCACAGGAAAATGGTTTCGGTGAACGGCAACACGCCGGTGATCTCCACCAGCCCCGGCGGCATGCTGGCCGGGTTGGCCTGCAGCTGTGCGGCCGAGGAACTCAACCCCATGGCCCACACCGCGCCCAGGCCAAGATATGCCGACGCACCGGCGGCGCGGTAGTCCATGCGCAGTTCGGTGCGGCGGGCCAGCGCGCGCACCAGCAGGCCGCCGAACACCAGCGAGAAGCCCCAGCTGAGCAGCGAGGCGAGCATGCTGACCAGGCCCACGTACACCACCGCACCGCGTCCGGTGCGCGGCACCCGGGCCAGGAAGTCGATGAAGCGTGCAACCACCGGTGCGGTTGCCACGGCGTAGCCACCGATGACCACGAAGGCCATCTGCATGGTGAAGGGGATCAGGCTCCAGAAGCCGTCACCGAAGGCGCTGGCAGTGGCCTGCGGAGTCGAGCCGAAGCCCATCGCGGCCACCGCGACGATGACCACGCCCAGCACCGCGAACACGTACGCATCGGGGAACCATTTTTCCGCCCAGGCGGCCGAGCGCAGCGCAGCGCGCGCCATCCAGCCGTCCTGTACTGCTGCCGTCGAGGCCATCGCCTACCCTCCCAGGTTCGATGGATCGATTCTGGGCGGTGGGGTGCAGGCTGTCTGCCACCTATTGGTCGTAGGTGGCGGAATGGTAGTGCCGGCCGCTGGCCGGCAACCTCGGGTTCGCGCACGGGTGCAGCCGGCCAGCGGCCGGCTCTACCAAACTCAAGGATCGTCGTAGGTGGCGGGATGGTAGTGCCGGCCGCTGGCCGGCAACCTCGGGACCGCATACGGGTGCAGCCGGCCAGCGGCCGGCTCTACCTCACCCTGGGCTCAACGCAGCGCCAGGTCCACGGCGATGCCGGCGAACAGCGCGGCACCCACCCAGTTGTTGTGCAGGAACGCCTTGAAGCACGGGCCGCGCTCGCGGTTGCGGCAGATCCAGAACTCGTACACCACCAGAACGGTGGCCACCGCCACGCCGGCCAGGTAGTACCCACCCAGCCCGCCGCGCACGCCGACCAGCGCCATGGTGGCCAGGAACAGCGCGTACAACACGCCCTGGATGACCAGGTCGAGGTCACCAAACAGGATCGCGGTGGAGTGCGAGCCCATCTTCAGGTCGTCCTCGCGGTCGACCATGGCGTACCAGGTGTCGTAGGCGGTGGACCACAGGATGTTGCCGGCATACAACAGCCAGCCCAGCAGCGGCACCTCGCCCTGCACGGCGGCGAACGCCATCGGGATGCCCCAGCCGAACGACATGCCCAGGTAGACCTGCGGCAGATGGGTATAGCGCTTCAGGTACGGGTAGCTGGCGGCCAGGAACACGCCGATGAAGCTCAGGCCGATGGTCAGCCCGTTCAGGGTCAGCACCAGGCCGAAGGCCACCAGCATCAGCACCGCGAACAGTGCCAGCGCGGCACGGCCGCTGATTGCGCCGGTGGCCAGCGGACGGGCCTTGGTGCGCTCCACATGCGGGTCGAGCCAGCGGTCGGCGTAGTCGTTGATGACGCAACCGGCCGAGCGGGTCAACCACACGCCGGCGGTGAACACGAACAGCGTCCACAGCGGCGGCAGGCCGCCGGCAGCCAGCCACAACGCCCACCAGGTGGGCCACAGCAGCAGCAACGTGCCGATCGGGCGATCAGCGCGCATCAGACTCCAGTAATGCCGCCAACGCGGCGTCGCCGGCGACTGCGGCGAAGTGAGGGGGGTATCAGCCATGGCGATAGGATACTCCTGCCCCTCCGGCAGGGCTTTGCCGGTGGGGGGAGATTTGTTCGGCGAAACTGGATAGAATGCCCGTCCCGCACCGCTTCATGGCGCTGCGACGCCCGCCCCGGCACTGGCCGACGGCGCGGCGGTTCTACAACGCGCCCGTAGCTCAGCCGGATAGAGTAGTGGCTTCCGAAGCCATTGGTCGGGGGTTCGAATCCCTCCGGGCGCGCCATCTTCTTGTCGGCTTCGGCCTGCCAATCACCGGGCAGATTCGCCCGCGCATGTCTCCGTTCTCAGTTTATGAGTCCCGCAGGGCGCAGAATGTGATTCTGTACTCCAGCTCCATTTGGATTGAGTAGACTCGGCGCCATGGGTATCGCCTTGCCAGCACAGGACAGCCTCGGCGTCGGTCTCTATTCCTACGCCGATGCTGCGCGCTTCATTGGCGGCAGCTCGTCGGAACTGCGCCGGTGGCTGAAGGGCTATCAGGGTCGGAAGCACGGGAATCCGGAAGCCCACCCTCCCCTGTGGAAGTCGCAATGGGCCGATTCAGAGATCGACGGCATTGGCTTTCGCGATCTGATCGAGCTGCGCTTCGTCCGCACATTCGTCGCATGTGGCGTGCCACTCAACCTGGTGCGGCGAACCATTGTCGAGCTGAACGAGCGGCTCGGTAAGGAGTACCCCTTCACCAGCACGAGCTTCAAGACTGATGGGCGCCGCATTTTCATGGAGCTCGTGGGCGACAGCGGCGATGCAGCACTGGTGGATGTGGTGAAGCGCCAGGACGTGATGCGCAAGGTCATCGCACCTTCGCTGCGTGACGGCATCGAACTGGGCATCGATGATCGTGCCGAACGATGGTTCCCACTGAAGGGATCCCGTGCGGTGGTATTTGATCCACAGCGCAGTTTTGGTCAGCCCATCCTTGCCGAATCGGGCGTTCCTACCATCGCCATTGTCGAGGCGCTGCGCGCCGAAGGTGGCGACGAGCGTCGCGTGGCCAAGCTGTATGACCTATCTCTGACTGCAGTGAAGAAAGCACTGCAGTTCGAGAATCGAGCCGCGCGTTGAAGGCGCAGATCGATGAGAATCTTCCGCCCGCGCTGGCCCGGGCCATCGACGCCATTGCAGGAACGGACGAACACGAAGTCTTCCACGTAAGGGAGTTCGTGATGCCCGGCACTACTGACCTGGAGCTCTTCGACGCGGCCACCCAGCGTGGCATCCGCGTACACGTTACCCAGGACCATCATCATCGCAAGCCCGCAGAGCGCGAGGCGATCGCACGCCTCGGCCTGACCGTATTCGTTCTGGCCAAGGGCTGGAGCACGTTCAACCACTACGAGCGCGCAGCGCGGCTTCTGGAGTGGTGGCCCAAGATGATGCAGCAGGCCGAACTCGTGCAACCTGGTGCAATGTTCCGCGTACCGCATGCCAGGGCGTCCGGGGGGCGGCTGACGCAGATCAAGGTGTCACGGTAGCCGCTTCGCGCGTCAACCCTCTTCATCCGTGAAACCATGCTGTGCACGCAGCATCGGGTCGGTCTCGATCATGAACATATGGAACAGGTGTTTATGGTCCCGCGACCAGCTCCCCTGCAACAGACGCCACGACGCCACATCTACGCGCGGCAGCTTCCGTTCCAAGTAGTAGACACAGCTGCCATCGCCCGAGAAGTGTCCGTCCAGCAGCCGCCAGCGCGCGTGATCCACGCCGGGCAGAGGCTTCCCGTCGCAGTAGACGCTGCTGTCGTCAACGGCGTACAGCGGGTCCTGCGGGATTGTCTGCAGCAGGTCGCCGCGCAGGCAATGCTTCATGCGTCGGCCGCAGTACCAGCCGCCGTGATCGTCGGCACCGTAGCCGCCGCCCATACTGCGGAAAGTGGCGCAATTGGCTTCGGCCAAGGCTTTCAGCGAAGTCTCGTATTCGAAGTAGACATTGCGCTTGTCCAGCCAGTAATCGCCGCACTGGCGGAAGCTGTCGCGGTCAATCGCAGGCAGGCGGGTCCAGGCGTGGTAGACGGCGTGCGAATCGCGCGCGATGAAATAGTGCTCGGGGATGAACTCGAAACTGGCCGCGTCGGCCTTGCGCAGCAACCGGCCCTGGTGGAAGACTTGGCCTTCGTGGATTCGCCAGAATTCGGTGCCGTAGGGGCCGACGAATCGCTGGTCAGGAAGTTCGCTGATCTTCTGCCATGGCATGGTATGGGGCTCCGCCAACGGCGGGGCCGTTAGTTTAATGCGGTCGGCGGGAAAGACAGCCGGGCGTGGGTTCGGCTCTACGGGTGCCAATGCACCGATGCAGACAGCAACGCCGGGCATGGCCCGGCGTTGTGTTCAAAGCAGTCGAGCATGGCTCGACTCTACACAGAGCAGATCAGTACTTCCCATCAAACGCAAAGATAGGCTTGCGCTGCTTCCACGCACCAGCAGTAAAGTCCGGGAACTCCAGGGTCTGGAAGCTGTTGGCGATCGACTGCTCGCTCAGCGGGGTGATCGCGCTCCAGGTCACTGCGTCATAGATGTCGATCGGCATCGGTGCCTTGGCCTTCAGCGCTTCCACGAACGCATGGATGACGAACCAGTCCATGCCACCATGACCAGCGCTGGCAGCAGTCTCGGCATTCTGCTTCCACAGCGGGTGTTCGTACTCGTCCTGGTACTTCTTGAACTCCTCCCACTGGTGCGGCGGGCTGCGGCCTTCGATGTGGATCGAATGGTTCACATCCATCCACAGGCCCTTGGTGCCCTGCACGCGGAAGCCCATCGAGTACGGGCGCGGCAGCGAGGTGTCGTGCTGCAGCAGGATGGTCTCGCCGTTCTCGCAGGCCAGCGTGGTGGTCACGATGTCGCCCAGCTTGAACTTCACCTTGGTGCTGGGATGGGTGGTGCCGCCACTCTTGGCCACGGTGTATTCGTGCAGGCCGCGCGCCTTGGTCGCAAAGGCGTTGATGTGGGTGAAGCGGTTGCCACGGTTGATGCCGGTATACATCGCGCACGGGCCGATGCCGTGGCTGGGATACAGCTCACCGTTGCGCTCGACCGAATGCTCGGTGCGCCAGCGGGCTTCGCTCCAGCCCTTGGGACCGAATTCCACGCCGCTGTCGTAGGGCTGGTTCGGGTCACCGGAATTGAACTTCACGCCGCGCAGGTCGTGCTGGTAGCCGGCCTGCAGGTGCACCAGCTCGCCGAACAGGCCCTGGCGCACCATCTGCAGCGCGGCCATCACGTCGCGGCGGTAGCAGACGTTCTCCAGCAGCATGTAGGGCGTGCCGGTACTCAACTGGGTCTTCAACACGTCCCAGTGGTCCTGCAGGGTGATGCCGGCCACTACTTCACAGCCCACTGCCACGCCGGCCTGCATCGCGGCAATCGCCATCGGCGCGTGGTACTCCCACGGTGTGGCGATGATCACGCCATCGATGCCCTTCTGTTCCAGCAGGCGCTTCCAGGCATTGGTGTCGCGATCCTGGCCATAGGTCTTCGGGGCCGGCTTGCCGGCCTTGCTGACCATCTCCACGGCGCGGCCGAGCATGATCGGCTCGATATCGCAGACGGCGACAACCTCGACGTCATCGCGGCGCACCAGTTCCTTCAGCAGCACCAGGCCACGCATGCCGGTACCGATCATGGCCAGGCGCACCTTGCGCCCGCGTGCCCAGGCCGGGGTCTGCGGCAGCAGGCTGCTGGCGGCGACAGCGGCGCTGGCCGCGATGAATTCCCTACGCTTCATGGCAAACATCTCTCCTCTTGGCAGCGTGCCGACCGAAGCCGGCACGCCAGGTCACGCAAACGGAATTACTTGAACCGGTAACCGACAGTCACACTGTAACCACGACCGAAGATCGTTGCGTAGTCACTGGAGTCACCCAGGAAGCTGTTCGGGTCGTAGAACGGCAGGCGGTTGAACAGGTTCTTGACGGTGAAGCTCAGGTTCCACGCATCATCCGGGCGCCAGGTGACGCTCATGTTGGCGGTCCACCACGACGGTGCACCGTCGCACTTGCTCTTCTGCAGGGCCAGGTAGCCGCCGGTGCAGGTTTCCTTGTTGTTGCTCACCTCATCAACCTGGTCGGTGGCCCACTTGGTGCCGCCCACGTAGTTGACGAACATGCTGGTGGTGACCTGCTTGTAGGTCCAGTCGGCGTTGAGCGTGGCACGCAGGCGCGGGTTGTTGTAGTAGCCCACCACGTCGCCGTAATACCAGCCGCTCGCTTCGTCCATGTAGAAGCGGTTGCGGTTGGCGATGGTGGCAGCCAGACCGATGTTCAGGTTGCCCCAGTCACCCAGCGAGAAGCGGCTGCGCGCATCGATGTCGAAGCCGTCGATCAGCGTCTTGCCACGGTTCTTGTACTGGCCCACCACGCTGGCCACGTTGCCGGCGGAATAGCCTGGCAGTGCCGACGGGCAGTTCACGCCGCTGGCCGGGTCGGCACACATCGCCGCCAGCTGCGCCAGGTTGGCCCGGTCGCTGTCGGTGATCGGCGAACGCGACGAGGAGATGATGTCTTCCATGCGGCGGTAGTCCGGCGCGACGATTTCATTGTCGCGGTAGATGAACCAGTAGTCGGCCGACACCGACAGCCAGGTTGCCGGCTCGTAGACGAAGCCGAGGGTGGCGATCTTCGCCTTCTCCGGCTTCAGGTCCTTGTTCGGCTGGGTCATGCGGGCCACGGTGCGACTGCAATCGACGTTCAGCATGGTCTTGCCCAGATCGACATCGCCCGGCCGCTGCGACTTCAGCAGCAGGTTGGCGATGGCGTTGGTCTCGTTGCAGCGCAGCTCGTCACGGTAGCCGCCGAGCTGCGCGAACACGCCGCCGTTGCCGGATTCGGCCAGGCTCGGTGCACGGAAACCGGTCGAGTAGGTACCGCGCAGCATCAGCTGATCGAACGCCTGGTACTTGAAGCCGATCTTCGGCGCGACGTTGGCGCTGAAGTTCGGGTACTTGTCCACGCGTACCGCCGCGTCCAGTTCCAGCTTGTCGGTGATCGGCGCCACGGTCTCGGCGAACAGCGCGTAGGTGTTGCGCTTGCCGTCGAACCAGGAGCCGCCCTGCTGGGTGATCAGGCCGTTGGCCGCATCGGCGTTGCCCGGGGTATAGAAGGTCTCACGGCTGGCATTGAAGCCGAACGCGGCACGCATCTCACCAGCCGGCAGCTGGAACAGCGGGCCTTCGATCTTGCCGTCCAGGGTGTGCAGGCGGGTCCACGACTGGATGTCGAAGGTCGGGAACGCTTCACGGATCAGTGCGGCGTTGGCTTCACTGATCTCGCCGAACTTGTACGCCGGGTGATCAGAGATGATCACGCGGCCGGTGCCCGGATCGATCGAGTACGGGCCGAACGCCTTCTCGAAGCCCTTGATGTTGACGTTGATCGTCTGGTACGTGGTGGAGTGCGTACCGGCGCTGGCGAACGCGGTCTCCCAGTTCCAGTCACCCCGGTTGCCACGCGCACCGGCCAGCACGCGGTAGCTCTTGTCGGTGTTGCGCTGGCCGAAGTAGTTCGGGCCGGCATCCTGCAGCAGGTAATTCAGGCCGACCACACCGCCCATCATCGCCTTCATTTCCGGGCTGGCGTGGTTGTACTCGTTGTTCGGGCCCAGGAACGGGTACAGGAACTGGTTGACGGTGTTGCCGGTGTTGCGCGAGAACCAGCTGGTCGGGTTGCCGGTAGTGGTGCCGTAGGTGCGCGGCGTACCGCCGTTGGCGCGCAGGTCGATGTCGGTGTAGGTCGCCTCGGCGAAGATCTCGGTGCTGTCACCGACCAGGAACGTGCCGTTGAGATAGGCGGTGTTGCGCTCGGACTTGGCGCCGGCATCGATCTCGTTGTTCATCCAGGTTTCCCAGACGCAACGCGGACCGGCCGCTTCACTGGTCAGCACGTTCTTGCAGCCCGGCGCAGCCTCCTGCACGCGGCGGCCGGTGACCGGATCGAACGCGAAGTAGCTGCCCGGGTTGAACTCGCCCGGCTTGCTGCCCACGCCCAGGCGCAGGTTGTTGAGGTAATTCGGGTTGTTGACGTAGTACTGGTCGGGGCGCTTGTCGTAGAAATCGCTCAGCGGGATCGCGTCGCGGCGGTACATGTTCACCGCACCGTAGATGTTGAAGCGGTTCTCGGCCAGGTCACCGAAGCCGGCGGTGATGCTGGCCTGGCGTTCGCCGTAGGAGTCGATGCGCGAAGAGGTGTCGTTGGTGAAGCTGACCTCGGCCCCCTGGAAGTTGCGCTTGGTGATCACGTTGATCACGCCGGCCACCGCGTCGGTGCCGTACACCGCCGAGGCGCCGTCGGTCAGCACTTCCATGCGCTCGATGGCCGCGGCCGGAATCGCATCGATGTTGACGAACTGGGTCTGGAAGCCGGCCGGTGCACCGTAGTACGACAGGCGGCGACCGTTCAGCAGCACCAGCGTGCCCTGGGCACCGAGGCCACGCAGATTGGCCTGCGAGGCACCATCGGAACCGGTGAACAGCGAACGCGCGTCCTGCTGCGCCGGGCGGGCGGCCGGCAGGTTGTCGAGCACCTGCAGCAGCGTGCGCGCACCCATGTTCTGGATATCCTGCTTGCTGATCACCTGCACCGGCGAGGCGGTTTCCACGTCGGTGCGGCGGATGTTGGAACCGGTGACCTCGATGCGGGCCAGGTCGGTGGCCTTGTCCTTGCTCTCCTGGGCGAAGGCAGGAACGGCGACCGACAGCAGCACGCCGGCGATGGCCAGCGACAGCGGAGCGATCGAACGACAGGGGGGGCGGTGGTGGCGGGCGGGCAACATCGGGGTTCTCTCCTGGCAGGGGTGCAGCGCAATAAGTGAGCGCGTGGGCGTTCGGCGGGCAAAACGCTCCCGGGCCACGGCCACGAGGGCCGTAGTCGGAATGGGCGGGGGGAGGAGCGGTGTTACGAGGGGGTCATGGGGCGACGATGCTGGCGGAGTCGCCCTCCTGGCCGATCAGTACGGCATTGGCCCAGTTGGCGCAGACCTGGGCGGGTTGACTGCCCTGCGCACCCAGCGTGCGCAGGCTCAGGGTGGAAAGGCCTCGGATGTCCAGCTCCGGCTTGACCACGCCGGGTGCCTTCACCAGGCCGCTGTCATACAACAGGCGGTTGTCACCCCAGACCTGGAACTGCAGGCCACCGGCGGTGCGGCAGGCGTCGTCGATGCCGAGGTCGGCACGCAGCAGGTGCCAGCCACCCTGCAGGCGCAGGTCGATGCGGCTGTTGGCGCCGACGCCCAGGCCACGGCGGAACTGCAGGCCATTCATGCGCATGCCCGCGTCACCACGGAACGACTGGTCGGTGCGCACCTGGCTGGCCAGCGCGGCCGGCACCGGCAGCTCGGAGAGATAGCGCTGCCGGGCCGGTCGCTCCGGTTCCTGGTGTTCAAGAATGTGGAAGGTGGACAAGGCGATCGGGCCGACATCGCGCGGCTGCAATGCATCGAAGGCGCGGGCGCTGCCCTGTGCGGCGGTCACCATCGGGTCGGTGCTGCTGGCGCCGTCGCCTTCGGGGTTCTGCACGCTCAGCACGCGGAAACGCAGCAGGCGGCCGGCGTGGGCCGGGAAGTCGATGCGCTGCACGCCTTCCTTCAGCTGCAGGCGGCCGCGGGCGATCGGCTCGCCCCACTCGCCATTGCTGTCGCCGAGGTAGACCTCGTAGTCGCGTACCTGGCCGTGCTTCCAGTTCTTATCGTTGCGCGGCGCGATGTCGATGCCGTCGATCATCCTGCGCTCGCCGAAGCCGATCACCCACTCGTGCGCACCGGTGCGCACGGCCTGGTTGCGCACGCTGCGGAACCAGGTGCCCGGATCATCATCGAAGGCATTCTCCAGCGCATGGCCGGGTTCTTCGGCCGGGCGATTGACCACCAGCAGGCTGTCGGCCGGCAGTTCGCGGCCCAGCACCGGCGCGGCCGGATAGGCATCGTCGGCGGCCGCGGCAGCCACCGCGAAGTCCAGCTGCAACTGCAACGGCTGGCGGATGTCCTGGGCGGCGGTGCGCACATGCACGGTGCCACGACGCTCCTTGGCATCGAAGTACCAGCCTTCACTGGCGTTGTTGAACGCAGCGGCATCGGCCAGCGCCGGCAGCGCGCGACCACCGGCCTGTACCGCGCGCGGCGCCTGGCGGCTGAGCACGCGCAGGCCATAACGACGCTGCGCCAGCTGGCCGTTGTACTGGCCCTGCACGGCATCAATCTGCACCTGCACCGGGCCGCTGCCCTGCGCCGGCGCCTGCACGCGGATCTGCTGCGTGCTCGATTCACCCTGCTGGTAGCGGCGGGTGTTGCCATCGTCTTCGTACAGCGTGTACTGCGACTCGCCCTGCGGGTACAGGTCGAACGTCACCTCATCGAGTGGCTTTTCGCCATCGAACAGCATTGACGGGTACATCGGCAGGATCGCACCGGCACGCACGAACACCGGCAGCGTGGCCAGGTCCACCTGGCGGTCGAGCTGGCGGCCATCGGCGGCGGCCTGCACGCGGCGGCCATCCCAGTAGTCGATCCAGCCGCCGGCAGGCAGGTGGATGTCGCGGCGCCAGCCACGGCTTGCGGCCTGGCTGCGATACACCGGTGCCACCAGCAGGTCGCGGCCGAGCAGGAACTGATACTTGTAGGTTTCATCCTGCGCATGCGGATCGCGCGGGTTGTCCCACATCAGGCCACGCACCGGCGGCGCGCCGCTCTGCGCGGCCTCGTGCACCAGCCCATACATGTACGGGGTCAGGCGCATCTTCAACTTCAGGTAGTCGCGGTTGATGCTGCGGTAGGGCTCGTCGTACCACCACGGGTGCTTGCGCGCGTTCGACGACCAGCCGCTCATGCCCATCAGCACCGGAGTGAACGCCTTCCACTGCAGGTCGCGGGTGAAGGTCTCGGCGCTGCCGCCGAAGATCGCATCGACATCGCCGCTGGCGTAGGCCATGCCGGACAGGCCCGAACCGACCAGGGTCGGCACATGCCAGCGGATGTAGTCCCAGCTGCTGCTCTGGTCGCCGGTCCACGCTACGGCATAGCGCTGGATGCCGGCCCAGCCCATCACCGTCCACAGGAACGGGCGCGAATCGGAATTGTCGAGGATGCCGTTGAAGGCCTGGCGGTTGGCGTCCATCGCGAACTGGTAGCCCTTGCCGGTCCAGGCCACGTCCAGCTTCTGCACGCGGCTGCCGGCCTTGCCCACTTCCCAGGCGATCTTGTCGACGCCGTTCTCGGTCCACAGGCCGGTGCGGAAACCATAGCCGGCCAGGCCCTTCACTGTTTCCGGCAACTGCTTGTAACCGCAGCCGTAACCATCATTGGGCAGGATCCAGCCACCGGGCATGTCGTGGGCGCGGTACTGCTTGGCCACGCTGTCGATCACATCCGGGGTGGTGCCGGTCGGGCCGTCGCTCCAGCCTTCGGGCACGGTGCCGGGCTTCTTGCTGTTGTCGCCGTCGTTGTAGCAATCGGCATCGCCGTAGGACAGCGCCCAGCGCGCGACCATGTTGGGGCGACCAGTCAGCTGGGTGTAGCGCTCGATCAGTTTCGGCAGGTCGGCGCCGACGAAGTAGTACGCATCGAAGCGGTCTTCGCGATGCAGCAGCGTGGCCTGGTCGGCCTCGCGCAGATCGTAGCTGCCATCGCTCCAGGTATTGCGCAGCATGCCCCAGCCGCGGCTGCTCAGCAGCATCGGCGCCGGGCTGGGGCGGTCGCCCTCTTCCCAGCCGCCGGAGTAGGACACTTCCAGCTCGCGGCCCTTGAACTGGTAACGGCCGTTCTGCTGGCCGCCACCGAAATAGCCTTCATCGGCCTGCGAGGACAGCACCTGCACGCTCTGCGTGGCATCCAGGTCCAGCGGCTGCAGTTCCTGCCACAGCGCGGTGGGCTGGCCGTTGTCCAGGCGCTCCAGGCGCAGGCGCAACGGCTGCCGCTGCACATGCAGCACCAGTGCATCGGTACGCACGCGGATTTCCTGCGCGTCTTCTTCCAGCTGCGCCTGTACGTTCGCCTTGGGCTGCGGCAACACGATCGGTGCGGCCTTGTCGCCGGCGCCGGTCAGCGTGCCGTTGCGGCCGGCCTGCACGCGGATGATGTCGGTAGCCGGCAGTTCGATGCGGATGCGCGCGCCCTTGTCGGTCTGCAGATCCCAGCCCTGCACGCCGTCGCGGCTGGCGCTGGCGCTGACCGAACGCAGGTTGCCGACCGGCTCGGCCCGGGCCGGCATGGACGCCAGCATCAATGCCGGCAACAGGGCCAGCATCAGCGGCGAGCGACGAACGCAGATTTCCACGCGGACTCCCAACCCGTTCACCGGGCGTTTCGAAAGCGATTGGGCCGACTCTAGGGCAGCGATTCGAAAGATGTCAACAAATTGAAAGGAAAAAGGAAGATATATTCTATTGAAACGAAAGTTGTTGCACCGCAATACTTTGTGTAAGCGCTTGCAGGCGCCTGTTAAGCATTGTGCGATACGGCATCCGGCCCGTTCTTTCGTTTTCCCGAGCACACCCGGGCGGGAAAAGTCACCACGCCATTTTCTTTCTTTTTACTTTCGCTATTTGACATTTCGAAAGAAAACACAGATGGTGCGCTGGCCCAACTGGAACCTCCGAATGGACGTCACCCTGCTTTCCGATGTGTCCGCCTGGCAGCGCCTTGGCGGAGCCGATACCGCTACCGAAATCGCCCAGCAGCCTGCGCTGTGGGAAGCCCTCGCACAGGACCTGTCGCGTGCCCGCGACCGCCTGCAGGCCTTCCTCGGCGACAGCCTCAACGATCCCAACCAGCGCGTGCTGTTCACCGGCGCCGGCAGCTCCGGCTTCATCGCCGAAATGGTGGCCGATGCGATCAACGCGCAGTGGCCAGCCGATGTGCGCGTGGTGCACACCACCAGCCTGCTGACCCACCCGGCGCTGTACCTGCAGCGCGACCGCCCGACCCTGCTGGTCTCGTTCGGCCGCAGCGGTTCCAGCCCGGAGAGCGTGGCGGCAGTCGACCGCGTGCGCAGCGACGTGGATGACGCGCGCTTCCTCGACATCACCTGCAATGCCGATGGCGAACTGGCCCGACGTGGCGCCGGCCGTGCCGATACCTGCACCCTGCTGATGCCCTCGGCCAGCTGCGACCGTGCCTTCGCCATGACCAGCAGCCTGACCTGCATGCTGCTGGCCGCGCTAACCGTGTTCGATCGTTCGCCGTGGGACGCGCGCGTGGCGCGCCTGAAGCAGATCGCCGCGCTGGCCCGCGAAGGCCAGGCACAGTGGGATGCACCGGTGGCCGCGCTGGCACAGCGCCCGTTCAACCGCATCATCTACCTCGGCAGCGGCCCGCTGGAAGCGCTGGCACGCGAGTGTGCGCTGAAGGTGCTGGAACTGACCGCCGGCCGCGTGCTGGCGCTGGCCAACACCCCGCTGGGCTTCCGCCATGGCCCGAAGTCGACGCTGGACGGCAACACCCTGGTGGTGGTGCTGCGCAGCGTGCAGCCGCTGGCGCGCCGCTACGAACAGGACCTGCTGGAAGAACTGCGCCGCGATGGCGTGGCCGGCCAGGTACTGGCGATCGGCCCGCATTCGGACATCGGTGCGGACGACGAGTACACCCTCACCGTACCGGCACTGGATGATCCGTGGCTGGCACCGGTGTGGCTGGGCTTTGCGCAGCTGTTCGCGCTGCAGCGCTCGGCCGCACTCGGCCTGACCCCGGACAATCCGTTCCCGGATGGCACCGTCAACCGCGTGGTCAAGGGCGTCACCATCCACCATGGCTGAGCTGATCGCCCACGCCTGCTACGGCATCGACATCGGCGGCACCAAGATCGAGCTGGTGGCGTGCGATGCGGCGATGCAGGTCACCTGGCGCCGCCGCGTGGCCACGCCGCAGGGCGACTACGGCGGTTTCCTGCAGGCGGTGGTGACCCTGGTCGCCGAGGCCGATGCCGCGCTGGGCCGTAGTGATGCGGCCATCGGCATCGCTCTACCCGGCGTGCGCGACCGCCGCAGCGGCCGCCAGCTCAGCGCGAACGTGCCTGCGTTGACCGGCCACAGCGTGGCCGCCGACCTGCAGGCACGCCTGCAGCGGCCGCTGCATTTCGGTAACGACCTGCAGTGTTTTGCCCTGTCGGAAGCACACGGCGGTGCCGCCGACGGCTATCCCAGCATGTTCGGCGCCATCCTCGGCACCGGCGCTGGCGGTGGTTTCTGCCTGCACGGCCGCCTGCTGTCCGGTTTCAACGGGCTGGCCGGCGAATGGGGCCACTGGAGCGTGCCCGGTCATCTGCTGCAGCGCCACGGCCTGCCGCTGATCGACTGCGCCTGCGGCCTGCAGGGCTGCGTGGAGCGCTATGTGTCCGGCAGTGGCGTGGCGATGATCGAGCGTCACCTCGGTGGCAGCGCCGCCGACGCCAGCGCGGTGATCGCTCTGGCCGAAGCCGGCGATGCGCGCGCGCGCAAGGCGCTGGACATCCATCGCGACCTGCTCGGCCATAGTCTGGCCGCGCTGGTGCTGGCGCTGGACCCGCACGTGATCGTGCTCGGCGGCGGTCTTTCGCAGTACGCGCCGCTGTACGAGCACCTGCCCGCCGCCATCGCCGCCCATCTGTTCAAGGGTGTGCAGGTGCCACCGATCGTGCCGCCACGCTTCGGCGATGCCGGTGGCGCACGTGGTGCTGCCCTGCTCGCCTGCCAACCCTCGTTTTCCTGATGTCCGGAGCCTGACCATGTCCCCGTTGCAGACCCTGCTTGCCTCCCACCGCGCCGGTGCCAACATCGGCCTGTACAGCGTCTGCTGCAGCAACGAGCAGGTGCTGCGCGCGGCCATGCACGTGGCGCTGGCACACGGCACCGTGCTGCTGATCGAGGCCACCTCCAACCAGGTCGACCAGTTCGGCGGCTACACCGGCATGACCCCGCCGCAGTACCGCGATTACGTGGGCACGCTGGCCGATGAGGAAGGCTTCCCGCGCGAACGGCTGATCCTGGGCGGTGACCACCTCGGCCCGAATGCCTGGCAGAAGCGCCCGGCCGCCGAAGCGATGACCCACGCGCGCGTGCTGATCGAAGCCTACGTCGCCGCCGGCTTCCACAAGATCCACCTGGACTGCAGCATGTCCTGCGCCGATGACCCGGTGCCGCTGCCCGACGCCATCGTTGCCGCGCGTTCGGCCGAGCTGGCCGAGATTGCCGAGCGTACCGCCGCCGAACACGGCCTGCCGCCGCCGGTCTACGTGATCGGTACCGAAGTGCCGATTCCGGGTGGCGAAGCCTCGCTGGCCGAAGGCCTGCAGGTGACCACGCCGGCCGCCGCCGCGCAGACCCTGGCCATCCACCAGCAGGCGTTCGATACCCCGCAGCTGCGCGATGCGTGGCAGCGCGTGATCGCGATGGTGGTGCAGCCCGGCGTGGATTTCGACCACAGCAGCGTGCACGAATACGACGCGGCCGCCGCCAGTGCGCTGGCCGGCTTCCTCGAACAGCAGCCGCGCATCGTGTTCGAGGCGCATTCCACCGACTACCAGCGCGAAAGTGGCCTACACGCGCTGGTACGCGACCACTTCGCCATCCTCAAGGTCGGCCCGGCCGCCACCTTCGCCTATCGCGAGGCGCTGTTCGCGCTGGCCGCGATCGAGGCCGAGCTGCTGCCAGCCGCGCAGTGCTCGCGCCTGCCGCAGGTGCTGGACGAGGTGATGCTGGCGCAGCCGAAGTACTGGCAGTCCTATTACCAGGGCGATGAGGCGGCGCTGCGCCTGCTGCGCAGTTACTCCTTCAGCGACCGCTGCCGCTACTACTGGGGCGAGCCGGCGCTGGTGCAGGCGGTGCAGACCCTGTTCGCCAACCTGGAGCAGCATGCGCCGCCGCTGGTGCTGCTCAGCCAGTACCTGCCGGAGCAGTACCGCGCCGTGCGCGAGGGCCGCCTGGCCAACACGCCCACCGCACTGGTGCAGCACCGTATCGGCCTGTGCCTGGGCGAATACGCCCGCGCCTGCAGCGCCAACCAGGCCGGCCCCCGCACGCAGAACGCGGGCTCGGCTGCCGGCGTTGCTGCGAACGGCTAATCTCTACCTTTTCCCGCGAAACCGAGAATGGCCATGCGCAACACCCGCTCCCGCCGGCAACAGATCCTGCAGCTGCTGATCGAGCATGGCTCGGTGCAGGTGGCCGATCTGGTCGAGCGCTTCGGCGTGTCGGCGGTGACCATCCGTGCCGACCTGACCCACTTCGAGTCGCAGGGCCTGGCCAACCGTACCCACGGCGGCGCCACGCTCGTTCGTACGCCGCCGCAGGAACAGGACATCCACGAGAAAGACGCGCTGAACCTGCCGCTGAAGGAATCGATCGGTGCGCGCGCTGCGCGCCTGGTGCAGCCCGGCGACAACATCATCATCGACTCCGGCTCGACCACGATGACCCTGGCCCGCCACCTGCGCGCGCATCGCGACGTGACGGTGATGACCAACGGCCTGAACATCGCCTGGGAACTGGCCAATGCCGCGGGCATCACCGTGCTGCTGACCGGTGGCCTGCTGCGCCAGCAGTCGCTGTCGCTGCAGGGCAGCCAGGCCGAGGCCAGCCTCAATTCGTACAGCTTCGACACCCTGTTCCTGGGTGTGGACGGCCTGGACCTGCAGTTCGGCCTGACCACCCACGACGAGGCCGAAGCCCGCCTCAACCACCGCATGGTCGAGCGTGCGCGCCGCATCGTGGTGCTGACCGACGCCTCCAAGTTCGGCCGCGTCAGCCTGCACCGCATCGCCCTGCTGGATCAGATCCACGCCATCATCACCGACGCCGGCATTGACGACGCAACCCGTGAGGGGCTGCAGCGGCTGGGCATCGAAGTGATCATCGCCGAGCCCACCGCATGACCGACAGCCGATCCCTGCATGGCCGCATCCTCACTCCGCTGGGTTGGCGGCGTGGCCACGTCCACTTCGATTCGCACGTGCGCCAGCTGCAGGTGGATGACCACAGCGGCGCTGACGACCTGCAGCTGCCGGTGATCCTGCCCGGCTTCATCGACCTGCATGTGCATGGCGCGGCCGGCGTGGACCTGATGCAGGGCGGCGACGTAGCACGCACCATCGCCCGCACCCATCTGCGCTTCGGTACCACCACGCTGCTGGCGACCACCATGACCGCCGGGCTCAACGAGATCGAGCACGCGCTGCAGGGCGTGGCCGCCACCATGGCGGCACCCGATGCCGACGCCGCCAGCATCGTCGGTGTGCATCTGGAAGGACCGTTCATCAGCCCGCAGCGTCTGGGTGCGCAGCCCAACCGCACGATCGAGGCGACGCTGGCACTGGTGCAGCAGCTGCATGCGCTGGCACCGATCCGGGTGATGACGCTGGCACCGGAAATCGGTGAGCACACCGCGCTGATTCCCGCGCTCTCGGCGATGGGCATCCGCGTACAGCTCGGCCACAGCGCCGGTACCTATGAGGAAGGCGTGGCGGCACTGCAGGCCGGCGCCTCCGGCTTCACCCACCTGTTCAATGGCATGACCGGCGTCGATCACTATCGCCCGGGCATTGCGGCGGCGGCGCTGGCACATGCGCAGTACGCCGAGATCATTCCCGACCTGCAGCACATCCACCCCGGCGTGATCCGGTTGGCCGCGCGCGCGATCCCGCGCCTGTACGCAGTGACCGACGCCACTGCCGCCACCGGCATGCCCGACGGCGAGTACGCGCTGGGCGAGCAGCGCGTGCACAAGTGCGGCGGCTGCGTGCGCCTCGCTACCGGTTCGCTGGCGGGCAGCGCACTGACCATGGACCAGGCGCTGCGCAATCTGGTGCGCGTCGGCCTGGAGCTGGCCGATGCCTCGCAACGTGTTTCCACCTTCCCGGCGGACTACCTGGGCCTGGACGATCGCGGCCGCATCGCGCCCGACGCCCGCGCCGACCTGGTGGTGCTGGACGCCGAGCTGCGCCTGCAGCAGGTGGTGGTGGGCGGGCGCGTAGTTGATTTGAACGCCGCAAACGCCTGACGTGCCGCCGCTCCTTAACGCCGGAAATGCCTGACGCACCGCCTTTGTAGAGTCGAGCTTGCTCGACTGCTCTGCCGCGCCCCGCGCGGTCAGTCGAGCAAGCTCGACTCTACGAAGGCAATCCGCACCGAAACGCCTCCTGGGATATGCCGATGACTGCAAGCACCGCTCCGCGCTGGCCCGTACGCTACCTGCTCTTCATCGGCGGCCTCGGTGGCCTGCTGTACGGCATCGACATCGGCATCATCGCCGGCGCCCTGCCCTATCTTGAAGCGACTGCCAGCCACGCCTGGCAGCTCAGCAGCCAGCAGCTCGGCTTCGTCGTCGCGGCAGTGCTGCTGGGCAGCGTGCTGTCCTCGCTGTTCGCCGGCATGGTCGCCGACCTGATCGGCCGCCGCGGTGCGATGCTGCTGGCCGGCCTGCTGTTCACTGCCTCAATCCCGATCATGGCACTGGCATCCGGCTACACGCCCCTGCTGCTCGGCCGGCTGCTGCAGGGCATCAGTGGCGGCCTGATCGGCGTGGTGATTCCGCTGTACCTGGCCGAAGTGCTCAGCCCCGAGCGACGCGGGCGCGGCGCGGCCATGTTCCAGCTGCTGCTGACCGTTGGCCTGGTGCTGGCTGCCCTGATCGGCCTCTACCACGCCCACGCCGTGGATGCCGCCGCCGAAGCCGTGCGCTCACTGCCGGTCGCGCAGCAGGCGCAGGAACTGTTCACGGTGAAGGACCACGCCTGGCGCACCATCTTCTGGACCTGCCTGGCACCGGGCCTGCTGTTCTGCGCTGGCATCTTCTGGCTGTCCGAATCGCCGCGCTGGCTGGTGCGTCGCGGCCGCATCGATGATGCGCGCCGCAGCCTGCAGCGCGTGCTGCCCGCTTCGGAGGTGGAGCCGACGCTTGCACAGATCCAGGCACCGGAATCGAGCAGCGGCAGCGGCAAGCGCGACCCGCTGCTCAGCCGCCGCTACGTGGTGCCGTTCCTGCTCGCCTGCGTAGTGCTGGCCTGCACCCAGGCCACCGGCATCAACTCGGTGCTGGCCTACGCGGTGAACATTCTCAACCAGGCCGGCCTGTCCGGCTCGGTGGCCAATGGTGCCGATGTGGCGATCAAGCTGCTCAATGCGGTGATGACCGTGGTCGCGCTGCTGCTGGTCGACCGCAAGGGCCGCAAGTTCCTGCTGATGCTCGGCAGTGGCGGCATCTGCGTGGCCCTGCTGGCCGCCGCCACCCTCTTCTTCCAGGCCGAACGCGGCCGCACCGACGTGCAGCCGCAGCTGCAGGCGGCGGTCAGCGGCGACGGCCTGCAGCTGGTGCTGGATGATGCGCAGTGGCAGCGCCTGAGCAATGGCATCGACAGCCAGGGCCGGCCGCTGCAGCTGACCGTCTCCTACGCCTACGGCGACTTCACCAATGTGCGCGCCCTGCGCAGCGACAACCTGACCGACCGCGAGCTGCGCATCGAGCGTGCCGGCACCGTGCAGCCGGACAGCGTGATCGGCGCGTTCTTCCGCAAACTGCATCTGAACCCGTTCGCCGATCCGGCCGCTGCAGCGCAGGCACCGCTGCGTATCGAGCAGGCCCGCATCGGCCCGGTGCCGCCACCGGCACACGGCTGGGCAGTGGCCGCCTGCATCCTGGTGTTCGTCGCATTCTTCGCGGTCGGGCCCGGCGTCTGCGTGTGGCTCGCGCTGTCCGAGCTGATGCCGAACCGCATCCGCTCCAACGGCATGAGCATCGCGCTGCTGATCAACCAGTTCGTGTCGACCACTATCGCCGCGATCTTCCTGCCCACGGTGGGCCACTATGGCTACGCCAGCATGTTCGTGTTCTGGGCGGCCTGCACCTTCGTGTTCTTCCTGGTGGCCGCGTTCTGGCTGCCGGAGACCAAGGGCAAGTCGCTGGAAGAGATCGAGGCCCGCTTCGCCCGGTAGCGGTCGACTTTGGTCGACCTCCGCGCGCAGCGCGGGTTCATGGCGCGCCCGTCATTCGCCAGTGATGTGCTTGGCCAGCTCCCGCGCTTCGGCAACGCTGGACAAGCCGCTCAGCATCATCGATTCGCCGAACGGCCCCTGCACCGTCGCCACCATCAGCACGCGGCCATCCACGCTGATCGCCGCACGCTGGCCCACCAGTGCCGCGGTGCCATCGTGGATGCGCTGATGCGCCTCCGGCCGATAGCGGATCTGCAGGCCCGGCTGCTTGCCTTCATCCAGCACATAGCGCACATCGGCAATATCCGCGCTGCCGGCAATCGGGGGCTCGCGCAGGGCGAGGGTCTCGCCCTGCCACTGCACCGATGTGCCCTTGCCGGCTGCATCGACCGCACTCAGGCGCACATCCACGCCGGGGCGTGGTGCATGATCCTTGCCTGCCAAGACACCGGGTGTGGCGCCCGGCATACATCCGGTCAGGATCAACGCCATGCCCAGCAACAGGGGAAGCGCAGCCCTCACTTCAACTTCCGCAACTTGAATGCCACCAGCACCTGCAGCAGCCCATACAGCAGGCTGCCAATGCCAATCCACAGCGTGGTCACTGCCACACCCGCATACGGGTTGGCCGCGAACAGCACGCCCAGCACCACCGCCAGCACGCCACTGAGGATCAGCAGCCACTCGCCCTGGATCTGCTTGCGCACGCGGATCGCGAACACGATGCGATAGATGCCGGCCACCAGCAGCCACGCTGCCAGGAACAGCACCAGCACGCTGGCGGTGGCCAGCGGATTGATCACCGCCAGGATGCCGAAGCCCAGCGAGGCGATGGCATACAGCGCCAGCCAGCCACGCGAGGCACCGCTGCCGCCGCTGACCAGTGCGAACAGGCTGATGACACCTTCAACGATGGCCATCACACCCAGCGTCCATGCCAATGCCATGGCTGCAGACAGCGGCCAGCCGATGGCGACGATGCCAAAGCCCAGCGCAACCAGCCCATACAGCAGCAGGATCCACCAGCTACGACCAACCGCCGACAACAGGGGAGACAAGGGGGAATTCATCGCCACTCCTTCGATCCGGAACCGGGCTCATCCTAGCCCCTGGGGATGAAGAGGGCGATCACGGCGCCCGCGCGCAGACCCATACCCGCACCTCGTCCGCTCCCACCCACCGCAGCGTCTCCGCAACCTCCATCACCGTGCTGCCGGTGGTCATCACATCGTCCACCACGGTCAGTCGCGGCGGCACCGGACCACGTACATCGAACGCATCGAACAGGTTTTCCCTGCGCTGTTCGGCCGTACGCTCAGACTGCGGCGCGGTATGCCGCCGCCGGTACAGCCCCTGCCAGACCGGCATCGGCAGCAGGCGGCACAGTTCTGCCGCCTGGTTGTAGCCGCGCTGGCGCAGGCGGCGCCGGTGCAGCGGTACCGGCACCAGAGGTAGGCATGACCACGGCGGCGGTGCGCGCTGCATCAACTGCGCCAGCAGGCGACCGGCGGCGAGATCCTGATGGAACTTGTAGCGCACCAGCAGCTGGTCGACCGGCGGCAGGTACAACAGGCTGGCATGGGTAGCGGCCTGCGGTGGCGCTTCCTCGCGGCAGCTGCCGCAGACGATCAGGGCGTTGTCGGGCAGCGGCAATGCGCAGCGCAGGCAGGCGCGGCCGGCCCACGGCAGCTCGGCAAGGCAGGCGCGGCACAGGTCAAGATCATCGTGGCCCGGGTCGTTGCAGACCAGGCAACGCAGTGGCAGCAGAACGCGAAGCAGCACTGCGGGCCAATCCGCCGGTAGAGGGAGGTAGGCAAGAGGCATACCCCAACCTGCCCGCGCAGCGATGCCGGAACCATCACCGGCAACCACACCGGACGGTCAGGAAAGCGGACGCAGTGCTGTCGGCCGTCTCATCGGGTCAGTCACGCAGGGATGCCCGCCAGGCCACCAGGGCGGCGGCGGCGCGCTGGGTCCTGCGCTCATCCGGATTGACGCCCATCTCATTGCGCGCCATGCCGGCAAGGGCCGCACACAGGTCCTGTTCGCCTGCACCGCGCAGCAGCTGGGACTCGATGCGATCTGCGTAGGCGGCGTACTCGCCACGGCAGTCCGGATTGGCCTGGATGCCTATTGGATCCCATACATAGTGCAGGACTTCATCCACCGCTCGGCCCAGTGCACCGCGCCTGCGGTGTGCCGCCTGGCGGACCTCCTTCCAGTGTGGCGTGTTGTGCAGTGCCTCGAACGGCATCGGCACCGGCGACAACAGGTAGGAGATGCCGTCTTCGTCCTGCTTGACATGCCAGACGCCAACACCGACATCCGCCATGTGCTCGGACAGCGGGAAAACGAAGGCGGGCAGCCACAACAGCTCGATGCGGCCATCTCCCTGCCAGCCCAGCGCGGTGAACATCCCGGCTGCGATCTCCCGGTAGGCCTGCGCGGCAGGTTCGCCGACCAGTTGCCCCGGATCCAGCATGAACACCCGGTTGTCGATGTACTCGACCACGCTGCCATGGAACTCGCGCAAGCGCTCGGGCGGGTAATCGATGACCTGTTCAGGGGCGATGGTGTAACTCACTTCGTGAAATCCTTTCCGCTGGAAGGCGAGTGTGGCACGACGGCGGGCATCATCAACACCTCCGCCAGCCCGCGATAGATCGGCACCCGGCACACCAACCCGGACACGCCGCGCGCGATCAGCACCGTGGCCAGGATCGGCAGCAGCAGATCACCACTGTCGGTCAGCTCCAGCGAGATCACCGCCGAGGTCAGTGGCGCCTGGGTGACGCCGGTCAGATAGGCGCACATGCCCAACAACACGAACGCACGCGGATCCACACCCGGCATCAGCACCGCGAGGTTGTGCCCAAGGCCGGCACCGACCGCCAGCGCCGGCGAGAACAGGCCACCGGGGATGCCCGCCACGTAGGACGCCAGATTCGCCAGCAGCTTCATCAACCCGAACTCGTGGCCGACCATCGCCTGCCCCTGCACCAGGCTTCGCGCCTGCTCGTAGCCGGTGCCGAACGCGCCTTCGCCGAACGTCAACGCCAGCGCCACCACCACCAGGCCGCAGCCTGCAGCCAGCAGCACGGGATGCCGCTGCCGCAGCTGGCCCAGCCAACGCGGGCGGCCCGCCGCACTGGCCAGCACCGCGCGCGCGAACAGGCCTCCCAGCAACCCGGCCACTACGCCGCACAGCAGGATCGCCAGCCAGCCCTGGCCCAGTGGCAGGCGCGCGCTGACATGACCGAAGTAGGTGTAGTTGCCCAGCAGGCCCAGCGACACCACGCCACCGACGATCACCGCGGTCAGCAGGGTGCCGGAAAAGCGATGCTCGAAGCGGCCACTGAGCTCTTCGATGGCAAAGACGATGCCGGCCAGCGGCGTGTTGAACGCCGCCGCGATACCCGCCGCACCACCGGCCAGCAGGAAGTGCGAGAGCTCGCGGGGATCCTTGAAACCGAACCAGCGGCCGAACAGGTACATCAGGCTGGCGCCCACATGCACCGTGGGACCCTCGCGCCCCACCGATGCGCCACCGAGCAGCGACAACGAGGTCAGCAGGAGCTTGCCGGCCGAGACCGCAGGTGAAAGATTAGTCTTCCGGAACGGCTCATCGGCCTTGTCCAACGCGGCGATGACCTGCGGAATACCGCTGCCCCGCGTGGGTTTCAGCACACCGGAAGTGAGCCAGGCCAGCAGCGCGAAGATGCCCGGCGTGAGCAGCAGGGCCCACCACGGCGAGTGCGAGGTAATGCGCTGGAAGAGATGGAAGGCCGCGTCGCTGGCCTTGGCGAACAGGATGGCCACCAGCGCCACGGCCACAGCGCCGCCCCAGAGCGCGGCACGGCGACGCCAGGCCTCACTGAGAACCAGCGCGGTGATGCGGCCGCGGAGGCGGTCGAGATCGGTCATGCGGGGCAGTCTGGACGCTGCGGAGGAAGGCGGACAGCGGGTACTGTGGCTGAAGGCCTTGCAGGATGTGGTGAATACGCTCACGCGCCGGGAACCGCATGCTTTGGCAGCAATGGCACGCCGTCCCACATGCGTGAAGGCCGGCCGATTCCTGCCGGGTTCGTCCAACGCGCCTCGTGGAGGTAGCATTGCAGCCGCTGCCCTCTGGGGAGAGGGTGCAGCTCCGCCGGCAACGAAAGGCCGCCACCGCTCGTCATCGCGGTAGCGCTTGCCAGCACCTGCGTGCCGACATCTGCGTGAATTGCTTCGTTCTCGACATCCTCAATGACAATGGAGTGTGAGATGAATGCCTACGACCCGCTGGATCACATCATCCATCTTCGTGATGGCACGCTGCAGGAATCAGACCTTCGCCGGATTGTCGGTCGCGCGCTGCAGGCCAGGTCACCTTCCGGAATCGTTATCCATGTACATGGCGGCCGCGTTTCGCAGAAGCGTGGACGGCGCATCGCAGAAGCCTTGCATGACCCCTATGTGCGGGCACAGGCCTACCCCTTGTTCTTCGTCTGGGAAACGGGTGACATCGAAGCTCCGTTGAACAACCTGGGCGAGATCCTGGGTGCAGTACTCGCCAAACTTCTCTTCAGGAAAGTCCACGACAAGATCCTGGAAAAGCTAGGCGGCGGGCAGGTTCTCACGCCCGGCATGAAGATCCTCAACGCCGCGCCACCCGACGAGGAGAGCCTTTCGTCAGATCTCGCGCAGGAATTCGCTGATGATCCCGAGGTGAACCAAGCCATTGCCGAGGCCCGTGACGATTACAGGGAGGCGACGCTGGCGCCCGCCAACAAGATGCTGGCACACGAACCGCCAGCCGAACGCGCGGCCATCGTCAACGAGCGCACGGCCAGGGAACTGTTTGGCACTCCGTCACCCAACAAGGCCATGGCATTGAATTGGATCGCGCTGGCCATCAAGGTGGCCAGACTGGTGATACGCGTATGGCAGCGCCAGCAGAGTGGTCGAGGGCGCCCAGGCGCCGTCTCTGCCGTGATCGTGGAAGAAGTGCTGCGTGAGTTCTATCTCGATGACGTGGGGCGCATCGGCTGGTGGAATCCCATGAAGAAGGATGCACAGGATTCATTCGACGGCCCGGCATCGGGTGGCGTCAGATTCCTGCGCGAGCTGCACAGGCAGTTGCAGTCCGAAGCCTCTGTTCCCCGCATCACGCTCGTCGGCCACAGCGCCGGCAGCATCTTCCTGTGCGAGCTGTTGGACCAGGCAGCGCAGATCCTTCCGGATCTGACGTTCGACCTTATTCTCGAAGCGCCTGCGGTGACGTGTCGTCGGTTCGCGCATGCCATCTCGAAGCACGAGAACCGCATCGGGAGGTTCCGGCAATTGGCGATGAGGGATGCCGACGAAGCCAACGAGCGCTCACTGTTCTTTCCCGGTTCGCTGCTCTACATCGTGTCCAACATCTTCGAAGATGCTGCCGATGAGCCTCTGCTCGGCATGGAACGCTTCTTCACCCGGGAGAACGTCTATCGCAACTCTGCGGCGTGGGCAGACATCTCGGCCTGCCAGGCGTTCTTCGCCCGGAAGGGAGAAAGCGCGGTGAGCTGGTGGACCCTTGATGACCTCAATGCCGACCAGCGCGAAGGTTGGGGCCACGGCTACTTCGATGACGGTCCCTTCATCCTCGGCAAGGTGACCGCGCTGATCAGCGAAACACCGCACACGCCTTGATGCCGATCGCTTTTCGCGCTCGACGACAGAAGCAACGCTCCGGGCGGGATCGCCCGGAGTGCAAACACTGTAAACCATGTGAACATAAATATTGTTGACAGCCTGCGCACGCCCACCCACACTGCCGCCCTCGCTCCACTCGTACCCAAGGTCCCGCCATGGCTGCTGCCATCCGCCACGACTGGCAACACGACGAACTGCAGGCGCTGTTCGATCTGCCGTTCCCCGAGCTGCTGTTCCGCGCCGCAGCGGTCCATCGCGAGCATTTCGACCCCTCGCAGGTGCAGGTCTCCACGTTGCTGTCGGTGAAGACCGGCGGCTGCCCGGAAGACTGCGCGTACTGCCCGCAGGCGCAGCGCTACAGCACCGGGGTGAACGCGCAGAAGCTGATGGAGACCGATGCGGTGCTGGCCAAGGCACGCCAGGCCAAAGCCGCCGGTGCCTCGCGCTTCTGCATGGGTGCCGCGTGGCGTTCGCCGAAGGACCGCGACATTCCGAAGGTGGCGGCAATGATCGCCGGGGTGAAGGCACTGGGCCTGGAGACCTGTGCCACGCTGGGCATGCTCAGTGGCGAACAGGCACGTGCGCTGAAGGACGCCGGCCTGGACTACTACAACCACAACCTCGACACCGCGCCGGACTACTACGATTCGATCATCCACACGCGCCAGTACCAGGACCGCCTGGATACGCTGGAGCACGTGCGCGATGCCGGCCTGAAGACCTGTTGCGGTGGCATCGTCGGCATGGGCGAGACGCGCGCGCAGCGCGTCGGCCTGCTGCTGGCGCTGGCCACGCTGCCGGCACATCCCGATTCGGTGCCGATCAACAAGCTGGTGCAGGTGGCGGGCACGCCGCTGCATGGCAGTGCCGAGCTGGATCCGTTCGAGTTCGTGCGCATGATCGCGGTGGCTCGCATCGCCATGCCGCGCTCGATGGTGCGGCTGTCGGCCGGGCGCGAGGCGATGAACGATGAGCTGCAGGCGCTGTGCTTCCTGGCCGGTGCCAATTCGATCTTCTATGGCGACAAGCTGCTGACCACCGGCAACCCGGAAAGCGAGCGTGACCTGGCGCTGTTCGCGCGGCTGGGACTGCAACCGATGGCGGTGCAGGTAGATGCAGAGGGCCACGACCACGGCGGCACCGTGCACGCCGATATCAGTGCCGATACGCCCGGCTGTGGCTGCGCTCACGCGGCCTGAGACGGGCCGCAAGCAGGCGTCGCGGCAACGCGCTACCCTAGCCGCCCCGTCGTCGCATTCAGCCACCATGGCCCGCCCCGACCTGACCGCCCGCCTCCACGCCCAACGCGCCCTGCGCGATGCCCAAGGCCGTCGCCGCCCGCGACGCACGGTCAGCCGTCGTGATGGCGTGCGCCTGGAAGTGGACGGCCAGTGGCTGACCGGCTTCTGCAGCAATGATTACCTGGGCCTGGCCCAGCAGTTCAGCGTGGTCAATGCGCTGCAGGATGCTGCCGCGCGCGAAGGTGCTGGCGCCGGTGCCTCGCACCTGGTCTGCGGCCACCACGCCCTGCACGAAGCGCTGGAACGCGAAGTAGCCGAGTGGCTGGGCTATCCGCGTGCGCTGCTGTTCGGCAGTGGCTTCGCCGCCAACCTGGCGGTGCAGCAGGCATTGCTGAGCGAAGAGAACGATGTCTGCGTACAGGACAAGCTCAACCACGCCAGCCTGCTCGATGCGACGCGGTTGGCCGGTGCACGCCTGCGCCGCTATCCACATCTGGATGCGGAAGGCGCGATGCGTCAGCTCAAGCACACGCCCGATGGCGCGGCGATGCTGGCCACCGATGGTGTCTTCAGCATGGATGGCGACATCGCACCGCTGCGCGCTTTGTCGCTTGTGGCACGCCTGCAGCAGGCGCTGTTCTACGTCGATGACGCGCACGGCGTGGGCGTGGTCGGTGATGGCCGTGGTGCAGTGGCCGCCGCCGGGCTGGGCGTGGACGACGTACCGCTGCAACTGGTCACGCTGGGCAAAGCATTGGGCGGGTCCGGTGCACTGGTGCTGGGCCGTGACGACCTGATCGAGCATCTGGCCGAAACCGCGCGCCCGTACATCTACACCACCGCCGTGCCACCGGCGATGGCCGCTGCGGCGCTTGAAGCAGTGCGCCTGGCGCGCCGCGACCACTGGCGCCGCACCAAACTGACCGACCTGATCGCGCTGTTCCGCAGTGAAGCGCGTCGTCACGGCCTGGACCTGATGGCTTCGGAAACGCCGATCCAGCCGCTGCTGTGCGGCGATGACCATACCGCCGTGGCGATGTCCACGGCGCTGGAGCAGGCCGGCTGGCTGGTCGGCGCGATCCGCCCACCGACGGTGCCGGAAGGCAAGGCACGCCTGCGCGTCACCCTGTCCGCGCTGCATACGCCGGAACAGGTGCGTGGCCTGGTGGAGGCCATCGCCAGCGCGCGCGATCGCGTGACCCTGGCCGTGCGTGAAGCCGCGCCACCGCCGCTGCCCGCTTTTGCCTGAGTTCCGTGTAGTTCCCCATGCATATTGAAGTGACCGGCCGTGGGCCGGACCTGGTTCTGATCCACGGCTGGGCCCTGCAGGGCGGTGTGTTCGCACCACTGGTGCAGCGCCTGGCGGACCAGTTCACCCTGCACCTGGTAGACCTGCCCGGCCATGGCCACAGCCGCGAGGACACCACGCCGCTGCGCCTGCCGTTCGTGGTCAATGCCATTGCTGCGGCCACGCCGCCGGCGGTGTGGTGCGGCTGGTCGCTGGGCGGCCTGTTCGCGCTGCATGCTGCCGCGACGCTGCCAAAGGTGCGCGGGCTGGCGATGATCGCGGCCACGCCGCGCTTCGTGCGTGGCGAAGACTGGCCGGACGCGGTGGAACCGGCCGTGTTCGAGCAGTTCGGGCGCGAGCTGGCCAGCGACTTCGGTGGCACCCTGGAGCGCTTCCTGGCGCTGGATGTGATGGGCTCGGCACACGCCCGCGAGGAGCTGCGCACGCTGCGCCAGCGCCTGGTCGAGCGCGGTGCACCCACCGAACGCGCGCTGCTGGAGGGCCTGCGCCTGCTGGAAGGCACCGACCTGCGCGGCGCACTGCCGACGCTGGGTAAACCCAGCCTGTGGATCGCCGGCCAACGCGACCGGCTGGTGTCTCCGGCGGCGATGCAGGCCGCCGCGGCACTGGCCCCGGGCGGGCAGGCGCTGACCATCGCCCACGGCGGCCACGCGCCCTTCCTCGGCCATGCCGACGAGGTCGCCGTCGCCCTGCAACACTTCGTTGCCGGCCTGTCACCGGCCGATGGCGGACAATGAGCGCCTTCCGAATTCCGCGGGATTGACGCATGGATCTGGGTATCAATGGCCGCTGGGCACTGGTCTGCGGCGCAAGCAAGGGGCTGGGCCTGGGCTGCGCGCGTGCGCTGGTGCGTGAAGGCGTCAACGTGGTGATCGTGGCCCGCGGTGAAGCCGCCCTGCAGGCCGCCGCTGAAGAGCTGCGCGCGCTGGCCGGTGCCGCCGAGGTGCGCGCGATCGCCGCCGACGTCACCACCGAAGCCGGCCGCGTCGCGGCGCTGGCCGCATGCCCGCAGGTGGACATCCTGGTCAACAACGCCGGTGGCCCGCCGCCCGGTGATTTCCGCAATTTCGAGCGTGACGACTGGATTGCCGCGCTGGACGCCAACATGCTGGCGCCGATCGCGCTGATCCGCGCCACCGTCGACGCGATGATCGAGCGCGGCTTCGGCCGTATCGTCAACATCACCTCGTCGGCGGTGAAAGCCCCGATCGATATCCTGGCGCTGTCCAACGGCGCGCGCAGTGGCCTGACCGGTTTCGTCGCCGGCCTGTCGCGCCGCACCGTGGCCCACAACGTCACCATCAACAACCTGCTGCCCGGCCAGTTCGACACCGACCGCCTGCGCGCCAACTTCGCCCACAGTGCGGGCAAGGACGGCGACGCCGACGAAGTGGCCGAACGCCGCCGCCAGCAGATCCCCGCCGGCCGCTTCGGCACACCCGACGAATTCGGCGCCGCCTGCGCCTTCCTGTGCAGTGCACAGGCCGGTTACCTCACCGGGCAGAACCTGCTGATCGATGGCGGCGCCTACCCTGGTACGTTCTAAGAGACTTTCGCAATGCCGTCCCACTTCGATGCCCGCCACGTCCGCCGCGCGTTCGCCCGTGCCGCCAACAGCTACGACGCCGCCGCCGCCCTGCAGCGCGAAGTGCAGTCGCGGCTGATCGAATCGCTGGACTACCTGGAGGCACGCAAGCCCGAGGTGGTGCTGGACATTGGTGCCGGCACCGGCCATGCCAGCGCGTTGATGAAGAAGCGCTGGCCGAAGGCGCAGGTGATCGCGCTGGACGTGGCGCTGCCGATGCTGGACCAGGCCAAGCGCCAGGCCGGCTGGTGGAAGCCGTTCCAGCGCCTGTGCGGTGATGCCGCCGCGCTGCCGCTGGCCGACAACAGCGTGGACGTGATCTTCAGCAACCTGTGCCTGCAGTGGGTGGACGACCTGCCGGCGGTGTTTGCCGGGTTCCGTCGCGTACTCAAGCCGGGGGGCCTGCTGGTGTGCTCGACCTTCGGCCCGGAAACGCTGGTTGAACTCAATGAAGCGTTCGCGGCCGCCGATGACCGCCCGCACGTGAGCCGCTTCGCGCAGATCGCCCAGTTCGGCGATGCGCTGATGATGGCCGGCTTCCGCGACCCGGTGCTGGACCGCGATCTGTTCACCCTGACCTACGACGACCTGCCCTCGCTGATGCGCGAGCTGCGCGCGATGGGCGCGACCAATGCCCGCGTCGACCGTCGCCACACGCTGACCGGGCGTGGCCGTTTCGCCGCTGCGGCAGCGGCGTATGAACCGATGCGTCGTGCCGACGGCAAGCTGCCCAGCAGCTGGGAAGTGATCTATGCGCACGCCTGGGCGCCGGACCCGGGCGCGCCGATCCGCGAAGGCGGGCATGACGTGGCCTCGGTGCCGGTGTCGGCAATTCCGATCCGGCGCAAGCAGAGCTGATCGTCCCGTAGTGCCGGCCGCTGGCCGGCAACTTCATGATTCCATGCTGGGCATCTGCCGGCCAGCGGCCGGCACTACCGCATGCCACGCCGTACGCGAATCGCTCTGGTAGGTGCCAACCTTGGTTGGCACACCCCATCAGATCGCGATGCCGCCAGCAGTGTGCCGACCAAGGTCGGCACCTACCAAAGGCGGGTATGGGCCGGCACGTGGACCGGGTAGCGCCGGGCCATGCCCGGCGAGCGCAGCGGCACCCTCAGGTATTGGCCGGCGAACTCAGCGGCGGGCGCACCAGGTCACGGTGGAAGAAATAGATTTCCTGCACCAGGAAGCGCCAGCTGGTGTGGAAGCTGCGGAAGCGCGTGCTGGGCGTGGACGAGGCCAGCGCATCGATGCCCAGCGCCTTGCTCAGGCGCAGCGCGCGCGCCATGTGCAGCGGATCGCTGACGATGATCACCCGGTGCAGGTCGCGCTGGTCCATCAGCCGCTTGGCTTCAACCAGGTTCTGCACGGTATTGCGCGAGGCGGTTTCGATCAGGATCGCATCGTCCGGCACACCATGCTTCAGCGCATAACGCCGCGCCACCTGCGATTCGGAAAAACGCGCACCGGTGCCACCGTAGCCGCCGGTGAAGATCAGCAGCGGCGCGTACTGGGCCTCGTACAGGTCCAGCCCATGCCGGATACGCTCTTCGAACACCGGTGACGGTTTGGCGTCATAGGCGGCCGCACCCAGCACGATGATGGCGTCGGCCTTGGCGGCCTGGTCACGCTCGCCGACCCAGACGATCCAGGCAGTCACGCCCAGCAGCCAGATCACCAGCAGGACAAACAGCCGCCATAGCCAGCCCAGCAGGCCGGTGCGAGGCCGCTGCCGGTCGCGGCTCACGGCGCGCCCCAGCGCAGCGCTGGCAGGTCGACGTTACCGCCGGACAGCACCAGGCCCACGCGCAGTCCGGCGAAACGTTGCGGCTGCGCCAGCACCGCAGCCAGCACGGTGGCCGAGGACGGCTCGACCACCTGCTTGAGCACCTCCCACAGCAGGCGCATCGCGGCCATCGTCGCCGCGTCATCGACCACGACCACCTCGGCACCGGCCGCGCGCAGCAGTTCGAAATTGGGCGCGCCGATCAGGGTACGCAGGCCATCACAGATCGTGTCCGGGGTGAACGCGTCCTGGCGCTCGCCTGCGGCCAGCGAGCGTGCGGTGTCATCGGCACCGGCCGGTTCGGCCAGCACCAGCCGGGTCTGCGGGCTGGCGAGCTGCAGGGCCAGCGCGGTACCGCTGGCCAGGCCACCGCCGCCCACCGGCACCACCAGCACATCGAACGGGCCGTCGCTGTGCAGCAGTTCCAGGGCGGCGGTGCCCTGCCCGGCCATCACCGCCGGATTCGTATAGGGATGCACCAGGGTCGCGCCGGTGTCGGCCTGCACCTTGGCGCAGGTGGCCTCACGGTCGGCAATGGTCGGCGGGCAGTGCCAGAGCGTGGCGCCATGGCGCGCAATATTGGCCAGCTTGGCCGCCACCGCACCTTCCGGCACCACCACGTGACAGGGAATGCCCCGGGTACGTGCGGCCAGCGCCAGGGCGGCGCCGTGATTGCCAGAGGAGTGGGTGACCACGCCGGCACTGCCGGAATCAGCCTCCAGCGACCACACCGCGTTGCAGGCACCGCGGAACTTGAACGCACCACCACGCTGCAGGTGCTCGGCCTTGAAGGCCAGCTGTGCCCCGGCCAGCGCATCGAGCGTGTGCGAGCGCAGCACCGGGGTCACGCTGGCATGCGGGGCGATCCTCGCGGCAGCAAGCAGGACGTCGTCGGCGCGGGGCAACAGTGAATCGCTCATGACGCAAGATTAACGTATGCCCCCGCGCTGGCGACCGGGACACAGGTCATGCCAGCATGCAGCCCTACGCCTCCATTCATCCTGGCCGGCGGAATTAAGGGCCGATTCAACGCTGGCGCCCGAAGCTGACTGCACACCCGTCCTCTGGGGGGACCCACCATGAAAATGCGCCTGATGCTTGCCGGTGGCCTGTTGCTGGCCCTGACCGGCTGCACCACCTACGACTATGTCGGCGGCGGCCGCAGCGGCAGCTACTACCACGGTGCGCCGTCGGTGGAATACCGCTACCCGGCCGGCTATCCCTACAACTACGGCCCCTACTACGGTGGCTATGGCGGCTACTACGGCGGCTACGGCAACCCGTATTACTCGCGCCCGATCTACCGTCCGCCGCACAACCACCGCCCGCCGCCGCGTCCGGGCAATGGCGGCGAGCACCGTCCGCCGCCGTCGCGTCCGTCGTACAACGGGGGTTCGCCGTGGCGGAACATGGACTCCATGCGCCGCCCGCCGCAATCGAACGCCCAGCCGTCGGCGCCCCCGCCGCAGGCCCGTCCGGCACCGGCACCGAGTGCGCCGAGGATGAACGGTTCCCCCTGGCGCAACATGGATCGTGCGACGCAGCGCACAGTTGAGCGCTGAACCGTCTTGCATTTCACACGGTCTAAGCCGCAATCTACGCGGACAGTGACGGCCCACGTCACAAAGTGACAAAAACGACACGGGCCGCCGCAAAAAGCTCTACGTCGATATCCGACAGGAACATCTGGATCCCCCCTGTTCCGGCCCTGTCGGATGTCGGCACCTCTGAAGACAGACGGCCCCGCAATGCGGGGCCGTTTGTTTTGTTGGGTCGCCAACCGCCGAGGGCCCCAGCGTCAGTAGCTCCACGCCATGCGTGGATGGCGCCTTCCCGACAGCCGCAAAAAAACAGGGCCGGACAGTCCCCCGACTGCCGGCCCTCTGCTCCCCCACCGTGCGCCTGTACCGGCCCCTGTTCCAATTCCGGTCACGGGCGCCTACGGCGCCAGCCACGATGGGTGCTATTGGGTTATCTGCAAAAATCCTGCCAACTTTAGGGCTGATTTCGGCGCTGGCCGGCCGGCGGCGACGTCCCGGCCCCGAATGGCGCTAAAATCGCCACCCCGGCGCCGCCTCCGGCCGCGCCCGCCCCCAGCTGAACAGCCCCCATGAATCCGTCCTTCCATCGTTACGACGTCATCGTCATCGGCGGTGGCCACGCTGGCACCGAAGCCGCGCTGGCCGCGGCCCGCACCGGCGTGCGCACCCTGCTGCTGACCCACAACATCGAAACGGTGGGTGCGATGAGCTGCAACCCGGCCATCGGCGGCATCGGCAAGGGCCACCTGGTCAAGGAGATCGACGCGCTGGGCGGTGCGATGGCGCATGCCGCCGACCGCGCCGGCATCCAGTGGCGCACGCTCAATGCCTCCAAGGGCCCGGCCGTGCGCGCCACCCGCTGCCAGGCCGACCGCAACCTGTACCGCATGGCGATCCGCGCCATCGTCGAGGGCCAGGCCAACCTGACCGTGTTCCAGGCCGCCGTGGACGACCTGGTCATCGAAGGCGACGCCGTGCGCGGGGTCATCACCCAGACCGGGCTGCGCTTCGATGCCGAGGCCGTGGTGCTGACCGCCGGCACCTTCCTGGCCGGCAAGATCCATGTCGGTCCGACCCAGTACGCCGCCGGCCGCATGGGCGACCCGCCGGCCACCACGCTGGCCGCGCGGCTGCGCGAGCGCCCGTTCCAGGTGGACCGCCTGAAGACCGGCACGCCGCCGCGCATCGATGGCCGCTCGCTGGACTACAGCGTGATGGACGAGCAGCCCGGCGATTCGCCGCGGCCGGTGATGTCCTTCCTCGGCTCGGTGGACGAGCATCCGCAGCAGGTCAGCTGCTGGATCACCCACACCACCGAACAGACCCACCAGATCATCCGCGACGCGCTGCACCGTTCGCCGCTGTACAGCGGCCAGATCGAAGGCATCGGCCCGCGATACTGCCCGTCCATCGAGGACAAGGTGGTGCGCTTCGCCGAGAAGGCCAGCCACCAGATCTTCGTCGAACCCGAAGGCCTGGGCATCGTCGAGATCTATCCCAACGGCATCTCCACCTCGCTGCCGTTCGACGTGCAGCTGGAGATGGTGCGCAGCATCCGTGGCTTCGAGAACGCACACATCACCCGCCCCGGCTACGCGATCGAGTACGACTTCTTCGACCCGCGCGGGCTGAAGGCCTCGCTGGAGACCAAGCTGGTCAACGGCCTGTTCTTCGCTGGCCAGATCAACGGCACCACTGGCTACGAAGAGGCCGCCGCGCAGGGCCTGCTGGCTGGCCTCAACGCCGCACGCCAGGTGCGCGGGCTGGACGGCTGGTGCCCGCGTCGCGACGAGGCCTACCTGGGCGTGCTGGTGGATGACCTGATCACCCACGGCACCAACGAGCCGTACCGCATGTTCACCAGCCGCGCCGAGTACCGCCTGCAGCTGCGCGAGGACAATGCCGACCAGCGCCTGACCCCGACCGGCCGCGAAATGGGCCTGGTGGATGATCGCCGCTGGAGCGCGTTCGAGACCAAGCAGGCCGCCGTCGCTGCCGAGCGCGCACGCCTGGGTGCGCTGTGGGCAACCCCGGCCAATGCACTGGGCCGCGAAGTGAACGAGACGCTGGGCGTGGCGGTCAGTCGCGAGACCAACGTGCTGGACCTGATCAAGCGCCCCGAGCTGGATTACGCCAAGCTGATGCAGGTGCCCTCGCTGGGCCCGGCGGTGGCCGATGGCAAGGTTGCCGAGCAGGTGGAGATCGGCTTGAAGTACGCCGGCTACCTGGACCGCCAGCGCGAGGAGATCGAGCGCCAGCAGCGGCACGAAGCCACGCCGATCGCTGAAGCCTTCGATTACGCGACGGTGCGCGGGCTGTCGGCCGAAGCGCTGCAGAAGCTGGAGCGCGTACGCCCGCAGACCATCGGCCAGGCACAGCGCATTCCGGGCATGACCCCGGCAGCGATCTCGCTGCTGCTGGTGCACCTGGAGCGCGCACGCCGGGGACGCGTGGCATAACACGAGCGCGGTAGATGCCATCCACGCATGGCGTGGATCTACTGCAATGCTGCGCGCGATCCGCTGTTCCGCATACAGCATCGGCTACAACTACGAACCGTAGCGGGTAGTGCCGGCCGCTGGCCGGCAATCGCAGAACTCCAGACACGCCCATGAGGTTGCCGGCCAGCGGCCGGCACTACCCTGCGGTGCGCGCGCGGCGTGCAGACCACGCAGGTATCATCGTCGTGAACGCCCTGATTTCCGGAGACTTCGATGAACCCGCTGCGCCCCTTCCGCGACAAGATGCCCGTCCTCGGCGAACGCGTGTACATCGATCCGGCCTGCACCATCATCGGCGACGTGGAGCTGGCCGATGACGTGTCGGTATGGCCGGGCACGGTCATCCGCGGCGACGTCAACCATGTGCGCATCGGTGCACGCACCAACGTGCAGGACGGCACCATCATCCACGTCAGCCACCACAGCCCGTACAACAAGGCCGGCTACCCGACCCTGATCGGCGAAGGCGTGACCGTTGGCCACGGCTGCATCATCCATGCCTGCACGATCGGCGATTACAGCCTGATCGGCATGGGCGCCTGCATCCTCGATGGCGCCCGCGTGGAGCGCCATGGCTTCGTCGGCGCCGGTGCGGTGATCGGCCCCGGCAAGGTGGTGGGCGAAGGCGAGCTGTGGGTCGGCAACCCTGCACGACCGGCACGCACGCTCAGTGACAAGGAGATCGAGGCGCTGCATTACTCGGCCGACCACTACGTGCGGCTGAAGGACGAATACCGGGGCTGAGCCCCCGTCGCTGCCATGCGGCTCTGCTAAAGTCTTGGCCCGACCAGGACCTGTCGAGACCCCCATGCCTGTGGCTGCCCGCCGGAGAGGACTCCGGCGCCCACAACGAAGGCCATCGCGCTGATGGCCGCACCGATGCTCGATACCTACCGCGAGGTGGTGACGCCGGAGGGTGTGCCGCTGCAGTTGCCTACCGCCGGCCCGGTACCGCGGGCGATGGCCTGGCTGGTCGATCTTGGCGTGCGCATCGCGGCACTGGTGCTGGTGTCCATTCCGCTGGCGCTGCTGGACAAGTTCGGCTCCGGCCTCTACCTGGTGCTGATGTTCCTGGTCTACTGGGCCTACCCGATCGTCTGCGAAGCGTTGTGGGGGCGCACGCTGGGCAAGCGTGCGCTGGGGCTGCGCGTGCTGTCCCGCGATGGCGCGCCGGTAGGCTGGATGGCGGCGATCACCCGCAACCTGCTGCGCACGGTGGACATGCTGCCGTTCGGCTATGCGCTGGGCCTGATCAGCAGCCTGTTCGATCCGCATGGCCGCCGCCTTGGCGACCTGGTGGCGGGCACCGTGGTGGTGCACGCACCCGCGCTGTACCTGCCACCGCCGCCGACCATCGACAGCGTGCTGGCCCCGCCGCAGCCGCTGCGACCAGAGGAACAGGCTGCGTTGATGGCCTTCGCCGAGCGCGCGCCACGGTTGTCGGCGGCGCGCCAGCAGGAGCTGGCCGGTATTGCCGAGCCACTGACCGGCACCCATGGCCAGGTCGGCGTGCTGCGCCTGTATGCGATGGCCAACTGGCTGCTGGGGCGGCGATGAAGCAGGAACAGTTCGTCGCCCGCTACCAGCAGGAATGGCAGGACCTGGAGCAGTGGCTGCTGCTGCGTGCCGGTGCCTCACGCCGCACGCGCCGCAAGGCCAGCGGCCTGGCACTGGACGACACCACCTTCCCGCAGCGCTACCGGCGGCTGTGCCAGCAACTGGCACTGGCCCGCGAACGCGGCTACAGCCCGCAGCTGGTGCAGCGCCTGCAGCAGCTCATGCAGCAGGGCCACAGCGTGCTGTACCGCACGCCGCCGACGCGCTGGCGGGGTGCCCTGGAGTTCCTGGTGGCCGATTTCCCGCTGCTGGTGCGCAGCCAGGCGCGCAGCATGTGGGTGGCGCTGGCGATGTTCGCGCTGCCGGCGGTGGCCTGCTTCGTGCTGGTGCAGGTCTATCCGGACCTGATCCACATGCTGATGGACAACCGCCAGATCGCCGAGATGGAGCGCATGTACGATCCCGCCGCCGAGCGCCTGGGGCGTGACAGCGGCACCGACTGGATGATGTTCGGCCACTACATCATGAACAACATCAGCATCGCCCTGCGCACCTTTGCCAGCGGGCTGCTGGCTGGGCTGGGCACGCTGCTGGTGCTGTTGTTCAACGGCGTGATCATCGGTTCGGTGGCCGGTCACCTGCAGCACATCGGCCATGGCGACCCGTTCTGGCGCTTCGTGGTCGGCCACGGTGCCTTCGAGCTGACCGCGATCGTGATCGCCGGCGGTGCCGGTCTGCAGCTGGGCATGAAGCTGCTGGCACCAGGCCGGCGCAGCCGCCTGGATGCACTGGTCGAAGGCGGCCGCATCGGCGCACGGCTGTGCCTCGGCGTCGCCTTCATGCTGCTGGTGGCCGCCTTCATCGAAGCCTTCTGGTCCTCGCTTGCCGAAGTACCGGCGTGGGGCAAGTTCAGCGTGGCCGGTGTGTTGTGGGCCGGCGTGCTGCTGTGGCTGTGGCGCGGCGGACGTGGGGGCGGCCATGCGCATTGACCGCCTGGACGTGGCGCTGCGCGCCCGCAGTGGCTGGGAAGCGATGGAGCTGGGCACCGCCCTGTCCCGCCGTCACGCGCGTGCGCTGTGGGGCAGCTGGCTGCTGGCCAGTGCACCGCTGTTCGTGATCTTCAACGCGCTGGGCTGGTGGCTGGATGCCTTCGGCTGGGCCTGGCTGGCGATGTGGTGGTGCAAGCCGCTGTTCGAACGCGCGCCGCTGTACGTGCTGTCGCGCGGCATTTTCGGTGAGCCGGTCGGCACGCTGGCCGCCCTGCGCGCGCAGCGCCACTGGGGCAACACCGGTTTCTGGGGCTACCTGGGCTGGCGTCGCTTCAGCGTGCTGCGCAGCCTGTGCCTGCCGGTGAACCTGCTGGAAGGCAACACACCGGGCCAGCGCGGCCCACGCCGTCGTGCGGTGGCAGCCGGCGCAGCGGGCGCGGCACTGGTACTGACGGTGACCTGCCTGGCGTTCGAAGCCGTGTTGGTATCCGGCGCGATCGGTGCGGTGTTCATGTTCATGCCACTGGAGCTGATGTCCGAATCGTGGCGTGCGGCGTGGGACATGATTGGCAAGGACACGCCCGCATGGGCACGGCTGGGCTTCAACCTGGCGTGCTGGCTGGCCTCGGTGCTGATCGGCCCGTTCTTCGTCGGTGCGGGCTTTGGCCTGTACCTGAACCGTCGAACGCAGATGGAAGCCTGGGACGTCGAAATCGCCCTGCGCCGCCTACGCGAGCGGCTGCTGCCGGCAGCATCGACGCTGGCGCTGCTGCTGTGGCTGGCACTGCCGCTGGTGTCCGCACCGGTGCATGCGCAGGACGCGCAGACGGTCGCGGAGCAGGCCGGCGATGCCGAAGAGGACGAAGACAGTGCAGAAGAACCGGCCACCGCGGCCAACGACCCCGCCAATACGCCGGCAATGATCTTCGGTACAGCGCCGGTGGACACCGCCGGTTTCCGTCAGGCAGTGAACCGCGCCTATGAAGACCCGCTGCAGCGCCCGACCCGCCAGGTGGCCCGCTGGAAGCCGATCGAGCAGGCCGAGGAAAAAAAAAGGAAGGAAGACAAGCAGCTGCAGCGTGACACCAACAGCAAAGGTGAACGCAAGGCGCGCAAGGACGGCATCGCCTGGCTGGCACGGCTGGCCGAATGGGGCCTGTGGGGCCTGCTCGGCATCCTGCTGCTGGTGCTGCTGCTGACCGCGCGGCTGTGGCTACCGTGGCTGCGTGGCAGTGGCCGGCGCAAGGCCGACGCTGCACCGAAGGTGCTGGAGGAGCAGGTGGAGTTGCCGGTGGTGCTGCCGCCGGACGTGGCCACCCAGGCTGGCCTGCTCTGGGACCAGGGCCGGCCGCGGCAGGCGCTGGCCCTGCTGTACCGCGCCAGCGTGCGCACGGTGGGCGAGCGCAGCGGTATCGCGCTTCCACCCGGTGCCACCGAAGCGCAATGCCTGCGCGCATCGCGACGCATGCCCCAGGCCAGCGACCGTGACCTGTTCGCGCGCATCGTGCGCATGTGGCAGTACGCCGCCTACGGTGGCCGCCTGCCCAGCCGCGCCGATTTCGATGCATTGGCCGATACCCTGCGCCAGCAGTACGGGTGGCAGGCATGAGTCCGCGCCTGTTCTGGTCGCTGCTGCTCGGTGCATTGGTGCTGTTCGGCGTACCGCTGACCATCCTCTACCTGCGCACGCACGAACGGGTGACCGAGACGATCCGGCTGCCGCCACAGGGCGAGGCCGCCTACAACCCGCTGTACGTACTCGGCCAGGCCCTGCGCGCCGATGGCATCGACGTGCATTCGCGACCGCGGCTGGAGTTGCAGCAGATGACGCTGGGGCGCCACGACACGGTAGTGCTGCTGCAGGACAGCAGCGAACTGCCGCCGCCCGTCGCCAGCGCACTGCTGGACTGGGTCGACGGGGGTGGCCACCTGCTGGTACGTACGCCGCCGCCGGCCGAGGACGATGCCGGCAGCACGCAGGGCCCCCTGCTGGACCGGCTGGGCGTAGACAGCCTGTTCCAGCGCAGCGACTGCCAGGCCTTCCATGTCGACGACGATCCGGGCCACGTCGAATTCTGTGGTGGCCGCCGCTTCACCCTGGGCTTTGCCGCCAGTGCGCAGGCCGAACGCCGCTGGGGCACTGATCGCGACCTGGTGTTCGCGCGCCTGCGCCACGGCCAGGGCAGAGTGAGCGTGCTGGCCGACATGGAGTTCATGCGCAGCGAAGTGGACTCACCGGCAGCGCGCCTGGCGTCGGCAGGTGGCGGGGCCAGCGACGGCCTGCACGACGCGTCGCATCGCGACCTGACCCGCTACCTGCTCGATCCGAACTATGGCAAGGGTGCGGTCTGGCTGGTCTATGCCAGCCGCCCGCCGTCGCTGTGGTCGCGCATGTTCTATCAGGGCTGGCCGTTGTGGGTGCCGTTGCTGCTGGCCCTGCTGGGCTGGCTGTGGGGCCGTTCACAGCGCTTCGGCAGCCTGCTGCCGTCGCCGGTGCTGGAACGTCGTTCACTGCTGGAGCACGTGCGTGCCAGTGGAGAACTGCTGCTGCGCTTCGGTCACGGCATACGCCTGTACGAGGCCGTGCTCGCCCTGTTCCTGCACCGCCTGCGCCTGCGCGCACCGATTGCCGCCGCATTGGATGGTGCGCCGCGCGATCAGGCCATCGCCGAGCTGCTGAAGTGGCCGCAGGGCCGCGTCGCCAGCGCACTCACGCCCCCACCGCCGCACGATTCCTCCGCCCTGCGCGAGCGCATCCGCTTGCTGCTCCAGATGAGATCCCTGCTATGACCGAAGTCCCCGAGCTGCCGGCGGCCGCCAACGCCCGCCTGATCGAACGCGTCGATGCCATCCGCGATGCCGTCGGCCACGCCTTCATCGGCCAGGCCGATGTGCTGGACCAGATCCTGGTGGCGCTGCTTGCCGGTGGTCACGTGCTGATCGAGGGCGTGCCCGGGCTGGGCAAGACCCTGCTGGTGCGCGCACTGGCACAGGCCCTGGAGCTGGATTACGGGCGTGTACAGTTCACCCCCGACCTGATGCCCAGCGACGTCAGTGGCCACGCGGTGTACGACCCGAAGAGCGAGAGCTTCAAGATCCGCCGCGGCCCGGTGTTCACCAACCTGCTGCTGGCCGACGAGATCAACCGTGCACCCGCCAAGACCCAGTCGGCGCTGCTGGAAGTGATGCAGGAAGGCCAGGTGACCATCGAAGGCAAGGCCTTCACCCTGGCGCCGCCGTTCATGGCGCTGGCCACGCAGAACCCGCTGGAGCAGGAAGGCACCTACCCGCTGCCGGAAGCACAGCTGGACCGCTTCCTGCTGAAGGTGCTGATCGACTACCCGCAGTTGGAGGACGAGAAGCGCATGGTGACCGCGATCACCAGCGGCCGTGCCGCCAGCGATTTCGACCTGAGCCAGGTGCCACGCGTGCTCGGTGCTGGTGAGCTGCTGGAACTGCAGCGCGCCACTGCGGCGATCACCGTCGACGACGAAGTGATCGACTACGCGGTGCGGATTGTGGCGGCCACAAGGCAGTGGCCGGGTATCGCGGTCGGCGCTGGCCCGCGTGGCAGCATCGCGCTGGTGCGTGCCTCGCGCGCGCAGGCGGTGCTGGCCGGTCGTGATTTCGTCACTCCGGATGATGTGCGCGACATCGCACGCCCGGCGCTGCGCCACCGCATCGCGCTGGCCCCGGAACTGCAGATCGAAGGCCAGGACGCCGACGACGTGCTGGGCGCGCTGCTGGCCAAGGTGGAAGCGCCGCGCCGATGAGGCCGGCCCCGCTGCTGCTGGCACTGCTGCTGGCCTGGGCTGCCCTGGGCGGTCTGGTGCTGGGCGGTCTGCTGCCGCGCTGGAGCTGGGCGCTGGCGGCGCTGGCGATTGCCGTGCCGGCGCTGATGGATCTGTGGCGCCAGTGGCGGCGTCCGTCGCCGCAGGTGCAGCGCGAACTGCCCGAAGCGCTGGCACTGGGCGTGCGCCGCGAGGCTGCACTGCGGCTGCAGGCGGACGCACCGATGACGGTGCAGGTGTTCGACCTGGTCCCCGGCGGCTGGCCGCTGGAATCACTGCCGCAGCGCGTGCGCCTGCAGGCGGGCAGTGCTTCCACCCTCCACTACCACCTGCAGCCGCTGCAGCGTGGGCATTTCCGCTTCGAAGGCGTGCACCTGCGCATGCGTTCGCCGTGGCGGCTGTGGTGGCAGCAACGCACGCTGCCGCCCGCACTGGACGTGCGGGTCTATCCGAACTTCGTGCCGCTCACCCGCTTTGCCCTGTTCAGTGCCGACCAGGCCTCGCGGCTGGTCGGTGCACACGTGAAGCGCCGCCGCGGTGAAGGCACCGACTTCCACCAGATGCGCGAGTACCGCATCGGCGACAGCCTGCGCCAGCTCGACTGGAAGGCCACCGCGCGTGCGCGCAAGCTGATCTCGCGCGAATACCAGGACGAGAAGAACCAGCAGCTGCTGCTGATGCTCGACAGCGGTCGGCGCATGCTGGCCAGCGAAGGCGGGCTCTCGCACTTCGACCATGCCTTGAACGCCTCGCTGGTGGTGGCTTACCTGGCGTTGCGCCAGGGCGACGCCGCCGGCCTGTTCGCCACCGGTGGCGAGCGCCGTTGGGTGGCGCCGCAGCGCGGCATGGGCACCGTCGAGCACCTGCTGCGCGCCAGCTACGACCTGCAGCCACGCGCGGTGGCCACCGACTACCTGGCCGCCGCCACCGAAGTGTCGCTGCGCCAGCGCCGGCGTGCGCTGGTGATGCTGGTCAGCAATGTGCGCGACGAAGACATCGAAGACCTGCTGGCGGCGGTGCGCCTGCTGCAGCAGCGCCACCTGGTATGCGTGGCCAGCCTGCGCGAGCGTGAGCTGGACGGTGTGCTGGACAGCGAAGTGCAGACACTGGAAGACGCCACCCAGGCCGGTGCAGCGGCGCTGTACCTGCAGCAGCGCGCGAAGGCGCATGAGGCGCTGCGCAGCGAGAAGGTGATGGTGCTGGACGTAACCGCCGATGCCCTGCCCGGTGCGCTGGTGGAACGCTACCTGGCGGTGAAGCGCGAAGGGCTGCTCTGATACCAGCGATCGATCTGGTGGGAGCCAACAACGGTTGCCGGCCAGCGGCCGGCACTACCCCTGCAACAGCCGACGCATCGCTCTGGTGGGTGCCAACCTTGGTTGGCACGGAATCAACAGCGCCAACCAAGGTCGGCCTCTACCAACGGCGGTTGCCGGCCAGCGGTCGGCACTACCCCTGCAACAGCCGACGCATCGCTCTGGTAGGTGCCAACCTTGGTTGGCACAAACCCACAGCGCCGACCAGGGTCGGCATCTACCAACGGCGGTTGCCGGCCAGCGGCCGGCACTACCCCTGCAACAACCGACGCATCGCTCTGGTGGGTGCCAACCTTGGTTGGCACGAACCCACAGCGCCAACCAGGGTCGGCATCTACCAACGGCGGTTGCTGGCCAGCGGGCGGCACTACCCCTGCAACAACCGACGCACCGCTCTGGTAGGTGCCAACCTTGGTTGGCACGGAATCAACGGCGCCGACCAAGGTCGGCCACTACCCACAGCGGTTGTTCTACGACCGGCGTCGGTTGCCCACGCCGGCCCGGGGGCGCCGCACCGTCATCAGACGTAGATCCGCGTCGGCGCCTCATCAACGATCGCGTGCGGCACGAAGCGCGCGCTGTCGCGGGTGATCGCACTGTCGTCCTCGCGGATGCCGATGCCGCAGGCGTGGTCACCGACCACCCAGCTTCCGATCAGCGGGTAGCCGCCTTCGAAGCGGGTCAGCGGATGCGCACGCTGGATGATCGCCGGGCCGTCGTAGGGACCGTCGCTGCGTTGGGTGCTGCCATCGGCCAGGTGCATCTCGATGTTCGCGCCTTCGCGCGAGAACAGCGGCTTGCGCACCCAGCCCGACGCCAGCGTGCTGCCGTCATCGAAATGCGCTTCCAGCAGGTTCGGATGGCCCACGTTGCGCTGCCACAGCAGCGGCAGGATGCCCTTGTTGCTCAGCACCGCCTTCCACGCCGGCTCCAGCAGCTGCACGCCCGAGCCGGGCAGTGCGCGCCCAAACTCTTCCGCCATCAGGTCTTCCAGCGGGTACAGCTTGAACAGCGTGCCGATCACCGAATCATCCAGCGCGGTGAAGCGGCCATCCTCGGACAGCCCGATATCCTCGACGGCGATGGCCTGGCCATGCAGGCCGGCCTGCGAGGCGCAGTCGCGCAGGTAATCGACCGTGCCACGGTCTTCTTCGGAACTGCCCACCGCGCTGAAGTACAGCGGCGGCGGCAGCTGCGTGGCCAGTTCGCCGAAGCGCTCGACCAGCGCCTCATGGATGGCGTTGAACTGGTCGGCATGCTGCGGCAGGCGCCCGGCATTGCGCTGGTCCTCCAGCCACTGCCACTGGAAGAAGCTGGCCTCGAACAGCGAGGTCGGCGTGTCGTAGTTCAACTCGTACAGCTTGGCCGGGCCGGTACCGTCGTAGGCCAGGTCCAGGCGACCGTACAGATGCGGCTGGCGCTGGCGCCAGCTGTCGGCGATCCAGTCGCGGTAATGCGACGGAATCGCCAGCTGGTCCATCAGGCGTTCGCTGCCGATGACATCGCCGACCAGGTCCAGCGCCATCTGGTGCAGCTCGGCGCTGGGGTCTTCGATGTCCTGCTCGATCTGGCGCAGGGTGAAAGCGTAATACGCGCTTTCATCCCAGTACGGCTGGCCGTCGATGGTGTGGAAGCGGAAACCCGCCTCTTCCGCGCGTGCCCGCCACTGGGCACGCTCGGCAATCCGGATACGCTGCATGGGTCGATCAGCCGCCGTAGCTGCCGCTGGTGCTGCGGCGTGCGCTGGTGTTGCCGAAGCCACCACGGCTGGCGGTGACCGCACGGTTCGGTTCGCTGGTGACCGGCGCCAGGCCCGCCTTGCCGGCGCCGATGCCGCTGGCGGTGTTCAGGCCGCCGCTGCCGCCCGGTGCCGGACGCGCCCAACCAGCGCTCTTGTCCTGGTAGGCCGGCGACGCCGCCGGCGCCTGCGGAGCCAGGCCGCCGCGGTTACTCAGCATCTGCGACATGAAGAAGCCCATCATCATCGGGCCGATGAACGAGGTACCGGCCGAGGTGTGCTGCTGCACGCACTGTTCCGGCTTGTAGTCCTTCTCGCAGGCTTCCTTGCTGGCGTACTTCGGCGCAGCATCGGCGGCCTGCTTCTGCGCTTCGGCGAAGGCATTGCGGCACGACGACGGATCGCCGGTGGCCTCGGTGCAGGCCTCCACCGAGGTGTACAGGCCTTCCTGCACCTTCACCTCCGGCTCCTTCTGGCAGGCGGTGAACAGCAGCGGCGCAGCGCTCATCAGCAGCAGCGCGGTGGTGCGGGAACGTTTCATGGCCTCATGCCCTGTCGACGGATCAATGCCCCAATGATGCCAAATCCGGACCAGCAACCGGAATCGGCAAAGTCCGAAAGATGAACGGACTTTCATTTTCGTCGGGCATTGGGGTCAGAGCCCATCGCGCCGCGATGGGATCCGACCCCGGGCGGCGCACCGCTCTGGCAGGTGCCAACCTTGGCTGGCACACACGGCACGGCGCCGACCAAGGTCGGCATCTACCGAAAACGGGTGGTTGCAGCAGCAACCGAAAAAATTGGCCATGATCGGGCGACCCCCACGTTGTACGGCCCGCCCGTTCCGCCAGCCATGCCTGAATACCGCTCCCGCACCTCCACCGCCGGCCGCAACATGGCCGGCGCCCGCGCCCTGTGGCGTGCCACCGGCATGAAGGACGGCGACTTCCACAAGCCGATCATCGCCATCGCCAACTCCTTCACCCAGTTCGTGCCCGGCCACGTGCACCTGAAGGACCTCGGCCAGCTGGTCGCGCGCGAGATCGAACAGGTCGGCGGCGTCGCCAAGGAATTCAACACCATCGCCGTGGACGACGGCATCGCGATGGGCCACGACGGCATGCTGTATTCGCTGCCCAGCCGCGAGATCATCGCCGACGCCGTGGAGTACATGGTCAACGCGCACTGCGCCGACGCGCTGGTGTGCATCAGCAACTGCGACAAGATCACCCCCGGCATGCTGATGGCCGCGCTGCGCCTCAACATCCCGGTGGTGTTCGTCTCCGGCGGGCCGATGGAAGCGGGCAAGACCAAGCTGTCCGAGCACAAGCTGGACCTGGTCGATGCGATGGTGGTGGCCGCCGATGACAGCGCCTCCGACGAGAAGGTCGCCGCGTTCGAGCGCAGCGCCTGCCCCACCTGCGGCTCCTGCTCGGGCATGTTCACCGCCAACTCGATGAACTGCCTGACCGAAGCGCTGGGCCTGTCGCTGCCGGGCAATGGCACCACGCTGGCCACCCATGCCGACCGCGAGGCGCTGTTCCGCCGCGCCGGCCGCCTGATCGTCGAACTCTGCCACCGCTGGTATGGCGGCGAAGACCCGAGCGCGCTGCCGCGCGGCATCGCCACCCAGGCCGCGTTCGCCAACGCGATGACCCTGGACATCGCCATGGGCGGTTCCACCAACACCATCCTGCATCTGCTGGCTGCCGCGCAGGAAGCGGAGGTCGACTTCGACCTGACCCACATCGACGCGCTGTCGCGGCGCGTACCGCAGCTGTGCAAGGTGGCGCCGAACACGCCGAAGTACCACATCGAGGACGTGCACCGCGCCGGCGGCGTGTTCGGCATCCTCGGTGAACTGGACCGCGCCGGCCTGCTCGAAACCACGGTGCCGACCGTGCACAGCGCCAGCCTGGCCGAAGCACTGGAACGCTGGGACGTGGTGCGCAGTGACAACGACACCCTGCATACCTTCTTCAAGGCCGGCCCGGCCGGCATCCCCACCCAGGAGGCCTTCAGCCAGGCCACGCGCTGGCCGACGCTGGACGTGGACCGCGCCGAGGGCTGCATCCGCTCGCTGCAGCACGCGTATTCGCTGGAAGGCGGGCTGGCCGTGCTGCGCGGCAACCTGGCCATCGATGGCTGCGTGGTGAAGACCGCCGGCGTGGACGAGTCGATCCATGTGTTCGAAGGCCCCGCGCGCGTCTACGAAAGCCAGGACGCCGCCGTTGCCGGCATCCTCGCCGACGAGGTGCAGCCGGGCGAGGTGGTGGTGATCCGCTACGAAGGCCCGAAGGGCGGCCCCGGCATGCAGGAGATGCTGTACCCGACCAGCTATCTGAAATCGAAGGGGCTGGGCAAGCAATGTGCGCTGCTCACCGATGGCCGCTTTTCCGGCGGAACCTCGGGCCTGTCGATCGGCCACGTGTCGCCGGAAGCCGCCAGCGGCGGTGTCATCGGCCTGGTGGAAAACGGCGACCGCATCCGCATCGACATCCCGGCCCGCCGCATCGACCTGCTGCTGGACGAGGCCACGCTGGCCCAGCGCCACGCCGACGCCGATGCCCGCGGCTGGAAGCCGCGCGCACCGCGCCCGCGCAAGGTCACCAGTGCACTGAAGGCTTACGCGCTGCTGGCCACCAGCGCTGACAAGGGTGCCGTACGCAACACCGCGCTGCTCGGCGATTGACCCCCGCGCGGTAGTGCCGGCCGCTGGCCGGCATCTGCACTGCGACGCCCCACATCAATGAGGTTGCCGGCCAGCGGCCGGCGCTACCCCTCCTGATCCGTTATGGTGGTCCAGGAAGTCACCAACACGGAGGTTGAGATGATGTTGCTTTCCTTAGCGCTGGCCGCTGCCATGGGCACGTCAGCCGAACCGCCCAAAGCCCCGGACTGCAGCTACGACCGTGCCGCGATGCTGGCGATGGAACCTGGCCGATTCGATCAGGATCTGGCAGGTGGCTGGCGCCCGCTGGCCGACCGTGGCTGTACCCGCGAAGCGGCCGACCTGCTGTCCGCCTACGGCGCTCTGCCCAAGGCAGAAGGCAACGTCATCATCACCTGGCACGAGGGCCAGCTGCGCGCGGAGCTGGGGCAGACCGCGCAGGCGATCACGCTGATGGAACGCAGCCACAAACCCGTGAACGCGGGCGACCCGGGTTACTGGAATGCCTACGTGGACGGCATGGTCGCGTTCCTGCGCCAGGACCGCAGCGCCCTGGAGAAGGCTCGTGCGAGGCTGGTCGCGATACCGACGCCCACCGCGATGGCGGAGAACATCAAGGACGGTCGCTACCAGTTCACCACCGAAGGCGGGCAGCAGGTGCAGATGCCGTGGCCGCCCAACCTGGATGTGCTTGATGGGCTACTGCGCTGCTTCGGCAAACCCTACATGGAGGCCTATGGGCCAGGCTGCCGGACGCCTGAAACAGGCACCCGGTAACCACCAAGCGCCGCTGTCCGATCGTCAGCCCGTGCGGTAGTGCCGGCCCCTGGCCGGCATCTGTACAGTGCTCGCAAAAAAGGGGACGGAGGGAATTAAGTCGTTTTTGCCATAAACGACTTAATTCCCTCCGTCCCCTTTTTGCTACCGGTCAGCCGATCACGCGCTTGAACGGTGGCAGCGCGTCGATGATGCGCTTGCCGTAACGGCGGGTCAGCAGTCGCGAATCAAGAATGACCACGCGGCCGGTGTCGGTGGAGGTGCGGATCAGGCGGCCGGCGAACTGGGTCAGCGTGCGCAGCGCGTGCGGAATGGCGATCAGGTTGAAGGCATTGAGCCCACGTCCCTCGAACCATTCACTGAGCGTGGCGGTCTGCGGATCGGTCGGCACCGCGAACGGCACCTGGGTGATCACCACTGTGGTGCAGGCTTCGCCGGGCAGGTCGAGGCCTTCGCCGAACGAATTCAGCCCGAACAGCACCGAGCCTTCGCCTGCCGCCACGCGCCGCAGATGCTCGTCGATCAGCCGGGTCTTGGACATCTCGCCCTGCACCAGCACCTGCTTGCGGCGCGCGGCCGACATCAGCCCGGCCACCTTCTCCATCTTCCAGCGCGAGGTGAACAGCACCATCGAGCCCTTGGCCCAGTCCAGTTCGGTGTCCAGGTAGCGCGCCACTTCGCGCGGGTGGCCTTCGCGGTCGTCCGGGGTGACCGGGAACTTCGGCACGATCAGCTCGGCCTGGTTGGGCAGGTCGAACGGTGACGACAGCGAGACCATCTCGGCCTCTTCCGGAATGCCGTTGTCGATCGCCAGCGACTGGAAGTCGCCACCGCCGGTCAGCGTCGCCGAGGTCATCACCACCGAGTCCACTTCATCCCACAGCAGCTTGCGCAGCACGTGCGCGGCCGAAACCGGCGAGCCGTGCAGCACCAGGTCGCCGTCGCGGGTGGCGGTGACCCAGCGCGCCATCGGCGGCGCACCGTCCTTGTCTTCGCGACGCCAGGCCTGCCACAGGTTGTACTGCTGCTCGATCATTTCCAGCGCCATGCCCAGGTTGCGCTGCAGGCGCTCGCGCGCGGCATCGTCCGGCTTGCCCTTGGCCACCTGCGCGGTAGCGGCATGCGCCCAGTTGTAGAGACTGCGGGTATCGTCGGCCAGTGCTTCGATCGGCTCGCGCCAGGCCTCGGGCAGGCGTCCATTGGCGGCGCGCCACATCGGCTCTTCGTCCGCCGGCGCCGGCATCCACACGCGCTCGATATGATCGCGGAACGCGCGCAGCTGCTTGGCCACGTTGCTGGCCACCTCGATCGCTTCATTCGGCAGCAGGTTGCCGAGGCGATCCTTGTCGACCGCGCGGTAGGCGCCGGCGATCAGGATCTGCAGGCGACCGGTGCGCTTGGCCATCTCGTCCAGCGCGAGGCTGGCCGCACCCTGGTCGATCGCCACGTTGCCGATGTGATGGCCTTCGTCCAGCACCAGCAGCATGTCCGACGGCGGTGCGATCAACGGCTGGCCGTTGTCGCTGTCGCCGATCGACAGCGCCGACAGCAGCAGCGCGTGATTGGTGACCACGATCTGCGCATCACGCACGGTGTTGCGCGAACGCAGCACCGCGCACTGTGCCGAGTGCGCACAACGGCGCCCGGCGCAACCCGAAGCCGGCGTGGTGATGCGGCTGCGCAGGCCGGGGCTGATGGTCTCCGGCGCGTTGTCGATATCGCCATCCCAGCTGCCGCTGGTGAAGGCGTCGGTCAGGCGCTTGGCGATGTCCATTTCGATCGGCGCCAGCGGCCGGTCGAACAGCGGCGCGTCATCCTCGAACATGCCGCCCTGCGAGCCCTCGCCCTGCGCCTCGGCGGCATTGCGCGTGCACAGGTAGCGGGTACGGCCCTTGGCCAGCGCCACGGTCGCCTCCAGGCCGGTGGCTTTCAGGAAATTCGGGATATCGCGCTCGACCAGCTGCGACTGCAGCGCCACGGTGCCGGTGCTGATCACCAGCTTCTTCTTGCTGGCCAATGCGATCGGCACGCCTGCGGTGAGGTAGCCCAGGCTCTTGCCGACGCCGGTGGGCGCCTCGACCACGCCGACGCCACCACTTTTCGACAGCGCACGCGACACCACGCCGATCATCTGGCTCTGCGAGCGACGGGTGGAGAAGCCGGGGGTATTGGCCTGCAGCGTCGTGTACGCCTTGCGGATCGCGTCCTTCAAGGTGTCATCGAGGGTGCGCGGAGCGGCGACGGTTTCGGTCACGCCGGGAATTGCCGTAGCTGGATCAGGCCGGGCATTGTCGCATGGCCGGCCGCATTCACCGCCGCTGGGACCCTGAACGGGCCAGCGACGACGCCCGCTGGCGGTCCCGGTCCAATGACCGGACCATCCCAGGGGCAGATACGCCGGGCATGGCCCGGCGCGACCGGTCAGGCGGCCGGGAGCGTACGGGTACGCAGCAGGCGCACCAGCGCCCACACCACCAGCACCACACCGATGGCCTCGACCATCGCCAGCGCGAAATGCAGTACGCCGAGGATGGCACTCAAGCTCGACACGGCACTGAAATCACCGCTGCGGACCATCCACATCGGCAGGATGCCCGCCGCCATGCCGCCGAGGCTGGCCAGCAGCAACAGCAGCAGGCCGACCAGGGCACCGGTGCGGGTGGCATCGCGCGGTGCGCCGACCACCCAGACCAGGCCCACGCACAGCGCGATCAGCACCGGCAGGCGCACGCCCACCATGCTCAGCACCGTGACCAGCAGGGTTGTGCCGTCCATCGATCAGTCCTCGCCGGCCAGCACGGCCGAGCCCCGGCGCAGCGACTGGTAGACCTCGTCGGTCTGCGGGCGCACACCGTGCCACTGCAGGAAACTCTCAGCGGCCTGCTCGACCAGCATGCCCAGGCCATCGACCGTATTGCGGCACTCCGCGGCGCGCGCCCAGGCCAGGAAGGCGATCGCCGCTTCGCCGTAGTTGAGGTCGACGGCGGTGGTCATCGAGTTGACCAGCGACAGCGGCAGCTTGAACTCGACGTCACGGTCGCGGCCGGCCGAGGTGGCGTTGACGATCAGTTCGAAGTCACCCAGATCACGCAGGTCTTCCCAGTAGCGGCTGATCGCGCGACCCGGCTCACCCATCGCATCGATCAGTTCATCGGCGCGTTCCGGCGTGCGGTTGACCACCACCAGCTCGGTGATGCCGGCATCAAGCAGCGCCGGGGCGACGCTGCGCGCGGAGCCACCGGCACCGATCAGCAACATGCGGCGGCCACGCAGGTCCAGGCCATGGCGGTCGGTCAGGTCACGCACCAGGCCGATGCCGTCGGTGGTGTCGCCATGCCAGCGGTCGCCCTTGCGCAGCAGCGTGTTGACCGAACCGGCGCGGCGCGCGCGTGCGGTCAGGGTGGTGCACACCGAGAACGCGGCCTCCTTGTGCGGCGAGGTGACGTTGGCGCCGACACCGCCGTCGGCGGCGAAGGCCTCCAGGCCGGCCAGGAACGCCTCCGGGGCCAGGTCGATCGCGCGGTAATCCACCGCGATGCCTTCCTGGCGACCGAACGTCGCGTGGATCTGCGGCGACTTCGAGTGGGCAACGGGGTGTCCGAAGACGGCGTAACGGTCGGTCATGGAATCCTCAAGCTGGCTAGACTGATGCTCTTTCGTGCACGGACCCGGATGATGCGCATCACCCCGCCCCTGCTGGTGCTTGCCGCCAGTCTACTCTCTGCCCCCGTGGCGATGGCGTTGAACGAGTACGGCATCGAAGGCATGGGCATGGTCTCGACCCGCGCCGACGAGGGCCGCGCCACGATCAGTGCCGATGGCCGGCGCATCGTCTTCGCCCGCCGCCGCGAAGCCGGCTGGGGCCTGTGGGAGGCGCGCGTGGTCGATGGCCGCTGGCAGCAGGCGCAGGCCCTGGCGGTGGGCGTGGCCGGCGAGGCCCGCGATCCGTACTTCAGCCGCGACGGCCGCTGGCTGTTGTTCGCCGCCGGCCGCGAAGGCGCGCTGGCGCTGTACCGGGCCGCGGTGGAAGCCGATGGCCGGCTGGGCAAGGCGCACCCCATGGCCGGCGACGGTGGACGCCACGAAGAGCGCGGGCCGGCCCTGAGCGCGGACGGCACGCGGCTGCTGTTTGCCCGCCAACAGGGCCGTGGCGCCGGCTGGAACCTGTTCGTGGCGACGCTGGATGCGCAGGGCATGCGCGGCCCTGCCACCGCATTGACAGCGTTGAACAGCGCCGATGACGAGACCGACGGCGACTGGCTGGGCAACGATGGCGCGGTGGTGTTCAGCCGCGGCAACGGCACGACCGCACAGGTGTGGAGCAGCGGCTGCGCGTGGAGTGGCGCGGCCCTGCAACCGTTGGGACTGTCGTTCAACCAGACCGGCGGCTGGACCGGCGCGCCGGTGATCGACAACGCCAAGCCAGGCGAAATGATGGTGGCCAGCAGCGCGGCCAGGGCACCGCGTGCCGGTGGCGTGGACGTGTACCGGTTGGCGGTGCCGAAGGTGGCGGCGGTTGCGGGGTGCGTGCCGGGCGCACGGTGACGGCAAACGCCAACCAAGGTTGGCGACTACCAGGGCGATGGATGCGCCAGGTGCGTGCGGTAGATCCACACCGTGCGTGAATGGCCGTTTGGTAGATGCCAACCTTGGTTGGCATGCGGGAAAGTGCCAACCAAGGTTGGCGGCTACCAGAACGTGAGGGTCAGCGCGACAACACCTTGGCGCGCTGCTGCTCGTACTCCAACTCGCTCAGCTGGCCGTTGTCCTTGCGCTGGTTGAGCGCGGCCAGCTCGGCCTGCACGCTGTCCGGCAGGGCCTGCTCACGGGCCACGTGGCGGGCGGCGGAGAGCTGCTCCGGCGGGCGCTTGCCGGCCCGCCAGGCGGCGATGAAGACACCGACGATGATGGCGCCGAACACCAGCGTACCGATGCCCCAGATCAGCCATTGCATCCATCCCAGTTCGGGTCCCATCGCGCATTCCTCCGTCTATCGTGGCGCTATTGTCAGCGCTCGCGCAGCCATCGCGCCACCTGCGGCGCGAAATAGGTCAGGACGCCGTCGGCGCCGGCGCGCTTGAAGCCCAGCAGCGACTCCAGCACGCAGGCGCGCTCGTCCAGCCAGCCGTTGGCGAAGGCCGCCTTCATCATCGCGTACTCGCCGCTCACCTGGTAAGCGAAGGTCGGTACGCCGAACGTGTCCTTCACCCGGCGCACCAGGTCCAGGTAGGGCATGCCCGGCTTGACCATCACCATGTCGGCGCCCTCTTCCAGGTCCAGCGCGATCTCGCGCAGGGCCTCGTCGCCGTTGGCCGGGTCCATCTGGTAGGTCTTCTTGTCGGCCTTGCCGAGGCTGGCGGCGCTGCCCACCGCATCACGGAACGGACCGTAGAATGCCGAGGCGTACTTGGCCGAGTAAGCCATGATGCGCACGTTGACGTGGTTGTCGGCATCCAGCGCACGGCGGATCGCGCCGATGCGGCCGTCCATCATGTCCGACGGCGAAACGATGTCGACGCCGGCTTCGGCATGCGATACCGACTGCTTGACCAGCGCTTCGACAGTGATGTCGTTCAGCACATAGCCCTTGTCGTCGATGATGCCGTCCTGGCCGTGGGTGGTGTACGGGTCCAGCGCCACATCGGTCATCACCCCCAGTTCCGGGAAGCGCGACTTCAGCGCGCGGATCGCGCGTTGCGCCAGGCCGTCCTCGGCCCACGCCGCCGATGCATCCAGCGATTTCAGCGACGGGTCGATCACCGGGAACAGGTCGATCACCGGAATGCCCAGCTCCAGCGCCTCTTCGGCCACCTTCAGCAGTTCTTCGATCGACAGCCGCTCCACGCCCGGCATCGACGGCACTGCGGTGCGGCCGGCCAGTTCGTGCACGAACACCGGGTAGATCAGGTCGTCGGTGGTCAGCGTGTTCTCGCGCATCAGGCGGCGCGAGAACTCGTCGTGGCGCATGCGGCGCGGGCGGTAAAGCGGATGGGACATGGCAGGCTCCGAAGAGTGGCTATTGCAACAGGTAGCCCTGCGGCAGCAGGGGTTCGGGCAACGGGCGTTCGCCGAGCGCATCGAGCTGGTCGATCTCGATCGTGCGCACCAGCGCGTCCAGCGGCAGGTCATTCGGCTCCAGGCCGAACGGGTCTTCCATTTCTTCGCCCAGCTGGTCCAGGCCGAAGAAGGCATAGGCCAGCACCGCCGACAGCACCGGCGTGCCCCAGCCCAGCGAACTGGCCAGGCCGAACGGCAGCAGCACGCAGAACATCCACGCGCAGCGGTGCAGCAGCAGGGTGTAGGCGAACGGCAGCGGTGTGGTGAGAATGCGCTCGCAGCCGGCCTGGATCGACGACATCGCGTGCAGGCGTTCTTCCAGCTGGGTGTAGAGGATCGGGTCGAGGTCACCGGCACGCAGGGCCTGGGCCAGCTCGGCGGCGATCATCGACAACAGCGCGTCGGGCACGTTCTCGCGCTGGCCCAGCTGTTCGCGCTGGCGCTTGTCCAGCCACGGCAGGGCCATCAGCGCCACGATGCGCCCGCGCAGGCGACCGGCCAGTGCATGGGCGAAGGCGGTGGTGAGGTAGGCGATGCGGCGGCGGCGGCCGGTGTCATCGGCCAGCAGCAGGTTGACCTGGCGGGCCAGCGAGCGCGATTCGTAGACCAGCTGGCCCCACAGCTTGCGGCCTTCCCACCAGCGCTCGTAGCAGGCGCTGTTGCGGAAGCTGAGGAAGATCGACAGGACCAGGCCGAGCAGGGTGAACGGCGTGACGGAAACGCGTTCGATGCCGGTGGGCGGCGCCAGTTCCACCACCGCAGCCACGGCAATGGACAGGATCAGGATGGCCAGCACCTTGGGCGCGATCGCTTTGACGATCGAACCGCGCAGGATGTAAAGCAGTTGCCAGCCGTGGGGACGGGGTCGGATGATCATGGGGCAGCCGCGCCGGGCGCGGATTCACAGGCACGCGGGGGGCTCGCGCAGCCATTCATTGTACGCCCCTGCCCGGCCATGGGCCGTGCGCCTGCGACGCCCTGTCGCACCCGGGTGCGGGCTCAGATCACGCCGCCACCCAGGCCCAGGCGCAGGATGCCGACCACCACCACGATGCCGTTCAGGACCAGGCCGGCCCAGGCCCGGCCGCGCTTGCTCGGGTGGGTGAACAGGATGCCGAGCGCGGCGATGACCGCGCCCACCGCAGCGAACGGGATCAGGAACCAGTTGCCCCAGCCCAGCAGTGGAATCAGCGCCAGGATCATCCACAACAGCGCCAGTACGCCCCACAACAGACTGATCACACCCATGCCGCTCTCCCGCAGTTGGTTCCTGCCCCAACCATAGACGTTCCCGCTGCCGCCGCCTACTGCCATTGGCGGGGCTGTCACCCCCGCCGTGCTAGCGTGCTGCCGTGCGTGCCCTGGCCCGGGTGTTGGCGCCGATTCAGAGTGGCCCGCCGATGATCGCAACCAGTCCTACAGGGGTCGTGCCATGAACATCCGTTGGGCCGCGTTGGCGGCCATCCTGCTGGTCGCCGCTGGCTGTGCCAGTACCTCCAAGGTGATGCTGGGCCGCGCCCGCGCACCGATCGATCCGGCGCTGGTGCAGATCTATTCGACGCCACCGGCCGGTTCACAGGAAATCGCCCAGCTGGAATCGGCGTCCGCCGTCGGCTTCGGCACCCAGGGCCAGACCGATGCCGCCGTGGCACGCCTGAAGCGTGAGGCCGCCGCGCTCGGCGCCAATGGCGTGGTGTTGATGGGCGTGGGCAGCAGTGGCTCGCCGGTGGGCATGTCGGTCGGCGCCGGCACGTTCGGCTCGCACGTCGGTGGCGGCGTCGGCATCGGTATTCCGACCACGCAGAAGCGCGCCGCCGGCGTCGCGATCTGGGTGCCGAATCCGGCACCGCCCGCGCGGTTGCCGACACAGGTGATTACGCCGCAACCGCAGCGGTGACGCGGCGGCGTCACCGTGGGTAGTGCCGGCCGCTGGCCGGCAACCTCAGAAATCCTCTTCGCCCAAGGGAAATGCCGGCCAGCGGCCGGCACTACCCCTGCAACAACCGACGCATCGCTCTGGTAGGTGCCAACCTTGGTTGGCACGAAACCCACAGCGCCGACCAAGGTCGGCATCTACCAACGGCAATTGCCGGCCAGCGGCCGGCACTACCCCTGCAATAACCGACGCATCGCTCTGGTAGGTGCCAACCTTGGTTGGCACGAAACCCGCAGCGCCGGCCAGTGGCCGGCACTACCGGTGATGCTCAGCGCTTGTACTTCGGCACGAACACCTTGTTCACCGCATCGGCCAGCTGGTCCGGCGGCAGCAGGCCCTGGTCGAGCAGGAAGTTGTTGAACGCCAGGCGGTCGAACTTCGCGCCCAGTGCCAGCTCGGTCTGCATGCGCAGTTCCAGGATGCGGGTGTAGCCGTAGAAGTAGCTGCCGGCCTGACCCGGCATGCGCACCATGTAGCGGTCCAGTTCCTGGGTGGCCATCGCCTTGGACAGGCCGACCTGCTCGATCAGCACACGCTCGCCGTTGGCGCGATCGGTCAGGCCGAGGTTGAGCATCGGGTCCAGCATCGCGCGCGCAGCCCGCAGCAGGCGGAACTGCAGGGCGATCATCTGCCCGTCCAGCGGCTCGTACGGCACCATCTCGGCCTCGGCATACAGCGCCCAGCCCTCCACGTTCACCGAATTGAACGCGAACATGGTGCGTGCCAGCGACACGCCGCGCTCGACCATGGCGGTGAACTGCAGCTCGTGACCCGGGCGGCCCTCATGCGCGCTCAGCGTCCACGCCGCCGCACCGAAGTTGAAGTCGTCGTACTGCGCACCCGGACCGGCGGCCGGATTGCCCAGCGGCAGCACGAAGGTGCCCTGCTGCCCGGTGTTGTTGACCAGCGGCGCCGGCAGGAAGTGCGGCGCCGGGCTGGCGGCGCTCTCGGCGGCCGAACCCAGTCGCATCTGCATGGCACGCTTGGGCACGTCGACGATGGCGTGCTCGCGGATCAGCGGATCGATCGCGTCGATCACCTTGCGGTAGTGGCCTTCCAGATGATCGTCGGCGATCTTGTCAGCCTTCAGCGCGCGGATCACCGCCACCGGGTCGCTCGGGTCGGCCACCTTCAGGCCCTTGTCCTTCGCCACCAGCGGCGCCAGCTGCTGCATCGCCGAGCGGGTTTCCATGAACTCCAGCTGCGCGCGCTGCATCAACAGCTTCGGGTCGATGTCGATGCCGACCTGCTTGAGCTGGTACGCGTACAACGGTGCCGGCAGGCGTGCGTCGGTGCGAGCCTTCGGCAGCACGGTCGTGCGCGTCCAGGCGGCGTAGTCCTTCATCTGCCCGGCCAGCGCCTTCATTGCTTCATCGGCACCGGCGATCTGGTACTTCTTCAGCAGCGACTCGATACCGGTGATGTAGGTCTCGACGTTGTCCAGCGACTGCTGCACTTCGATCTTTGTCGGCTGCAGCAGGCTGCTGTCCTTCAAGCGCTCTTCATAGCGCTGGCGCGCCAGCGTGGTGAAGGCGGTGCCGCCCGGCTGCAGGCCGGCGTAGGCCTTGAGGCGGTCGAGCGCCTTGGCCCGACGCTCCGCCGGCACCTGGTCGGACAGCAGCAGGTTGAGGCCGCTGAACACGGTCTGCGGCGCATCGCTCCACGGCAACAGGTACTTCTCGTTGAGCTCGCTGCCTTCGATGTTCTGGCTGGCGGCGTGGATCATGATCTCGAGGTCCTGGCGGACATTGGGATCCTGCTCGGTGGCCAGCTTCGCCTTCAGTTCGTCGCGGGCCTTGGCCATCGCGGCGCGGTAGCGCTTGCCGTTGTCCGGGCCGAGGTCGGCCACCTTGTCGTCGTAGCCGGGAACACCGAAGAAGCCGGTTTCCTCCGGCTGGAACGGACCCTGTGCATCAAGCAGGATCTGCGCCAGTGCATTGCTGCGGGCGACCCAGGCAGGGCTGGCAGGAGTGGCGGCCTTGGCGGCGGGTGCAGCCAGCGCCGGCGGTGCGGACAGCAACGGGGCGGCAGTCAGGGCCAGGGCAACAGCGAGCGCAATCGGCTTCATGGGACACTCCAGCAAAGGGTTGCCCGCAACTTACGCGCTCACGGCGATGGCGACAATCGGCTGGAGGTCACGGCGCGGCTGATGGGTAGAGTCGACTGTCAGTCGACTATCGCGCGCAGCGCGGGGTTTTTCAGGCGTCTTGTGGAAAGCAGTCGACTAACAGTCGACTCTACATGGCCGCCCTTACCCGGCCGCGCGACCTGCGGTCACAGCGCGGCGGTCAGCGGGCATTCGCCACGCTCACGGCAGGCCTGCAGCTCGCACTCCCCCGCAGCCTCGTCGTCATCCAGTGCAGTCAGGTCGAAGGTCTGCTTGTCTTCGGCCAGTACATACATCACCGGGTAATCCCAGACTTCATCGCGACGGCTGCCCTGCACGAACAGCCGGCCGTGCGCATGCGGTCCTTCCAGCGCAACGGTCAGGCCGACGTCGCGCTGGCCGTTCATCGCGGTCTGCATGCTGCCCAGCGGCATCGATTCGATATGCAGCGGCTCGCCAAAGGCTTCCACCAGTTCGATGCTGCAGCCCGCGCGGCGCAACGCTTCGCGCATCGGCGGGCTCTCGCGTGCCGCCTCGCTCCAGCGCAGCACGCTCCAGGTCACCACGCCACCGGCGCCGCCCAGCACCAGCACCACCGTCAACGGCATCGCCCAGCGCCAATGACGGTACCACCAACCGGCGGACGTCTGTCGATGGGCGGGAATCGGTGGTGGCAGGGTCATCGGCGGGCTCCTTCCCGGCTGTGGATCAGGGTTTCAGGCAGCGTCCCAGGAAGGCTTCGGCCACGCGGTAGCGATGCAGGGCATCGGCGCCGGACAGGCCATGCTTGGCACCCGGGTAGGTCATCAGCTCGAACGGCTGTGCACGCTTCTGCAACGCGCTCATCAGGCTGGTCGAATTGGTGAACAAGACGTTGTCGTCGGCCATGCCGTGGATCAGCAGCAGCGGCGAGCGCAGGCCGTCGATATGGGTCAGCACGCGCGCTTCGCGGTAACCCGCTTCGTTGCGCGCCGGCAGGTCCATGTAGCGTTCGGTGTAGTGGCTGTCGTACAGGCCCCAGTCGGTCACCGGCGCACCGGCCACGCCACAGGCGTACTGGTTCGAGGCCTTGGCCAGCAGCATCAGGGTCATATAGCCACCGTTGGACCAGCCCTGCACGCCGATGCGCGCCGGGTCCACCCACGATTGCTGCTTCAGCCAGGTCACGCCGCGCAGCTGGTCGGTCACTTCCACCGTGCCCTGCTTGCCGTACAACGCGCCACCGAAGTCACGGCCACGGCGCGGGGTGCCGCGGTTGTCCAGCGAGAACACCACGTAGCCCTGCTGGGCCAGGTACTGGTTGAACAGGTGGTCGCCACGGCCGGGCCAGCTGTCGGTGACGGTCTGGCTGGCCGGGCCACCGTAGACGTACACCGCCACCGGGTAACGCTTGGACGGATCGAAGCCGGCCGGCTTGATCAGGCTGTAGTTGAGCGGGGTCTTGCCGTCGGCCGCGGTCAGCGTGCCGAACTCGATCGGGCGCTGTGCATCGCGGTAACGCGCATACGGATGCTTCGGGTCCGCCAGATCGTTCTCGAGCAGGGTGGCGATCTTCTCGCCATTGGCGCGGAACAGTTCGATCTGCGGCGGCGTGGTGCTGTTGGACCAGCTGTCGACATAGACGCTGGCATTGCGGGCGAAGCTGGCGCTGTGCATGCCCGGTGCCTTCGACAGGCGCTGCGGCTCACCGCCCTGCAGCGACACCGCGTAGATCTGGCTTTCGCGCGAGGTCTCGATGCCGGCGCGGAAGTAGGCCTTGCCAGCCTTCTCATCGACCGCCAGCAGTTCGTCCACCGGCCAGTTGCCGTGGGTCAACGCGGTGGCCTTGCCCTTGCTGTCGATGCGGTACAGATGCTGGAAACCGGTGCGCTCGGACGACCACAGCACGCTGCCGTCATCGAGGAAACGCAGGCTGTTGTGCAACGGCACCCAGGTCGGGCTGGTCTCGTGGGCGAGCACGCGCTGGCGGTTGGAATCGAGCGCCACTTCCACCAGGTCCAGCTGCTTCTGGTCGCGCGACTGGCGCTGGAAGCTCAGGTGCTGCGCATCGCGCCAGTCGACGCGGGCCAGATAGATGTCCTGTTCCTTGCCGAGGTCGACCCAGCGCGGCTGCGCATCGGCGGCCGGTGCGATCACGCCCAGCTGCACGCGCACGTTGGCGTCGCCGGCGGCCGGGTAACGCTGCTCGATCACGTCGGTGCGGTCGGCGTAGACCTCGTAGCGCTTCTGCACCGGCACCGGTGCTTCATCGATGCGCGCGAAGGCGATGGCCGAATCATCCGGCGCCCACCAGTAGCCGGTGTGTCGGTCCATTTCCTCGTCGGCGACGAACTCGGCCACGCCGTTGCCGATGGTGGTGCTGCCGTCGCGGGTGAGCTGCAGCTGCTTGCCGCTGGCCAGGTCGATCACCCACAGGTTGCGGCCACGGATGAAGCTGACGAAACCGCCCTTGGGCGACAGCTTGGCGTCGGTAGCGAAGCCCTCGCCGTGGGTCAGCTGGCGCACTGCGGCCTGGCCCTGCTGCTTGAGGTCGTACAGGTACAGCTCGCCGCCCAACGGGAACAGCAGGCGCTGCGCGTCCGGCGACCACTGGTAATCGACGATGCCGGTCATCGCGGCGATGCGCTGGCGCTCGCGGCGGGCCTTTTCCTCATCGCTGAGGGTCTCGGTGCCGGGCAGCACCACCTTGGAATCCACCAGCAGGCGGGTCTGGCCGCTGCCGATGTCATAGGTCCACAGGTCCAGCTGGTTGCGGTCGCTGTCCTTGCCGCGCAGGAAACTGACCTGCGAACCATCGGGGGCGACCTTCGGCTTCATCAGGGTCGGGCCGGAAAGCGGCAGCGGGCCGGTGATGGCTTCCAGGGTCAGCTTTTCAGCGTGGGCGGCGGTACTGGTGGCGAGCATGAGGGCGAGCGAAGCGAACAGGTGGCGCATGGAGGATCCCGGCAAACGGCAGGTCCGCCACCGCGATGGACGCGGGGCGGTCAGCCTCCATCCTAACCAAGCCGGTGCGGGAAGGCAGCATGACCTTCTGCCCATGAGGCGTGGCGGCCCACCCGCCGCCCCCCCCC
>NZ_JAXAXM020000007.1:110211-157637 GCF_047500745.2 Stenotrophomonas sp. FR024 | reverse complement strand
GTGCCGACCAACGGTCGGCACCCACCGTTCCGGGTCAACGCTGGCCGAACAGGTGCTTGCGCTCTTCGTCGCTGAGCGGCTTGCCGGCGTTGGGGTTCACCTGCTGGCGCAGGGCATAGGCGCGCTGGGTGGCCGGGCGTGCAGCAATCGCTTCGTGCCAGCGCTTGAGGTTCGGGAACGCGGCGAAATCCACCGGCAGCTTGTCGTAGGCGCCGATCCACGGGTAGCTGGCCATGTCGGCAATGGTGTACGCGTCGCCAGCCAGGAAGGCGTGCTGGGCCAGGCGCTTGTCCATCACCCCGTGCAGGCGGCGCACTTCGTTGTCATAGCGCTCGATCGCATACGGGATCTTCTCCGGCGCATACACGTTGAAGTGGCCCATCTGGCCGCTCATCGGGCCCAGGCCGGCCATCTGCCAGAACAGCCACTCCAGGGTGGTGACGCGGCCGCGCGGGTCGCTGGGCAGGAACTGGCCGGTCTTCTCGGCCAGGTACAGCAGGATGGCGCCGGACTCGAACACGCTCTGCGGGGCGCCGCCATCGGCCGGGGCGTGGTCGACAATCGCAGGCATCTTGTTGTTGGGCGAGATCGCAAGGAATTCCGGCTTGAACTGGTCGCCCGAGCCGATGTTGACCGGATGGATGCGGTACTCCAGGCCGGCTTCTTCCAGCAGCAGGGTCACTTTGTGGCCGTTCGGGGTGGGCCAGTAATACAGGTCGATCATGGCGGCGGCTCGGGGTGCGGAAAGGAACCTGAAGTCTAGTGCGAGAGTTGGGTTGGCACCGTCACGACGGGCCGGTAACCTCGCGGCTCCCCCGAAACGCACTGTCCTGCATGAGCCACAGTCCTCGCCCCCTGTCCCCGTTGTCCTCGCTGATCTTCGCCTCGCGCTGGCTGCAGCTGCCGCTGTACCTGGGCCTGATCCTTGCCCAGTGCGTCTACGTGTTCCTGTTCGGCAAGGAACTGTGGCACCTGCTGTCCCACTCGGTCTCGATGGGCGAACAGCAGATCATGCTGATCGTGCTGGGCCTGATCGACGTGGTGATGATCTCCAACCTGCTGGTGATGGTGATCGTCGGTGGCTACGAGACCTTCGTCTCGCGCCTGCGCCTGGAAGGCCACCCGGACCAGCCGGAATGGCTGAGCCACGTCAACGCCAGCGTGCTGAAGGTGAAGCTGGCAATGGCGATCATCGGCATCTCCTCGATCCACCTGCTGAAGACCTTCATCGCCACCAGCGCGCTGAAGGGACTGCCGCTGTGCAAGCCGGAACAATGGGCAGCAGCAGTGTCGTCGGCTTCGACCAGCTTCTACAACGCTGGTGTCGATACCTGCACGACCATGACCCAGGAAGGCGTGCTGTGGCAGACCATCATCCACTGCGTGTTCATCCTGTCGGCGATCGGTATTGCCTGGACCGACAAGCTGATGTCCAACAGCCACAGCAAGTCGCACGACCACTGATGCGGCAACCGGCAGCGGTCCTTCGCCGCTGCCCCATCCCGGCCCCTGCCCCTTGTACGCGGCGGCGGCCGGGATGCTAGATTGCACCCTCGCCGTTGCCGGCGGTGGCGTCGGGAAACGTCATCGTTCCGCGCCCGGACCACAGGTCCCGGCCATGCGTATCAATGATTTACGTCACGTCGTCTTCTAGAGGGGAGCAGGATGTCGCACGTCTCAACGATCACCGCCGCGCGCCGGTGGCTGCCGGTTGCTTTGGCACTGGCGCTGGCCGCCTGCTCGGGAAAGGAAGAATCTGCAGCACCGGCCCCGGCCGCCGCACCCGCCACCGCTGCACCGGCCGCACCGGTGGTCGCCGCCAAGGTGCAGTCCATGGGCACCGAACAGCTGCGTGAATCGGCCAGCCAGGCACTGCGCGAGAACCGCATGTACGCGCCGGCCGGCGACAACGCCATCGAGTACTACCTCGCCCTGCGCGACAAGACACCGGACGACGCGTCGGTGAAGAGCGCGCTGACCGACCTGCTGCCCTACACCCTGATCGCCGCCGAGCAGCACCTGGGCCGCGAGGACTACACCGAGGCGCAGCGCCTGGTGGCACTGATCGAGAAGGTGGATGCCTCCGCTCCCGCCCTGCCGCGCCTGAAGGAAGGCCTGGCCAAGGGCGTGGAAAATGCGGCCAAGCGCACCGAGACCGAAGCCGAGAAGGCCAGGAAGGACGCCGAAGACCGGACCAAGCAGCAGGCCGAACAGCAGCGCCTGACCGAGCAGCGCGCCAAGGAAGCCGATGCGGCCAAGCAGATTGCCGCGCAGCAGGATGCCGCACGCCGCGACAACGAGCGCCAGGAGGCGGAGCGCCAGGCCGCGGCCCGTCGCGATGCCGAACAGAAACAGCAGCAGGCCGCCGCCCAACAGGCCAGCGCCGCACGCCAGGCAGCCGCCGCGGCAGCTCCCACCCTCCGCCCGGTCAGCACGCCGGCGCCGCGCTATCCGGCCGAGGCACTGCGTTCGGGAACGTCGGGCGAAGTGCTGGTGGAGATCACCGTCGGTACCGACGGCTCAGTGGTCAGCGCCCGCGTGCTGCGCGCGACGTCGGGACGGACCTTCGACCGCGAAGCCCTGAACGCGGTCAAGCGCTGGCGCTTCGAGCCGGTCAACGCGCCGGTCACCACCCGCCGCACCCTGGTGTTCGCACCGGGCGGCTGACCGCAAAAAAGGGGACGGAGGGGATTAAGTCGTTTCTGCCCCTTGATGACGCCAAGGCCCGGCATGTCCGGGCCTTGTCCGTTTCAGGCAGCGCCATCAATCAGGCGCTGCAACGCCGGATCGCGCGCAGCCAGCACCTGGAACAGGCCCAGCGCATGCAGGCCGGGCAGCAACGCACGCAGGTCGGCTTCGGCAGTGGCGCGGGTGGCATCATCGCTGGTGGGATCCTGCCAGGCACGGACGCTGGCCAGGAAGGCACCGACGCTGCCCTTGCGCACGGTGAGGCCATTTACCTGCACCTCGTTCTGATGGTCCGGAAGAATGTCCTGTGGCTGCATGGGGAAGCGCTCCGTTGAAGTGGGCTCCAGTGTCTGAGCCCGGACGCGACGTTTCTGCCGTATAACTGCCAATTGATATGGCAGATCAGACAACCACCGCATTGATTGACCCGGCGCTGGCCAATGCCGCCGACGGGCCTGCATTGCTGGGGGCGCAGCTGCGCCTGCCGGCTCCGCGCCGCACGGCACGCCACCAGCACGCCCGCGGGCAGCTGCTGGGTGCACATCAGGGCCTGCTGCGGATCGAGGTGGGCGACCTGCACTGGCTGCTGCCGGCGGGTCATGTCGCCTGGATACCACCTTCGCTGCCCCACACACTGGCCAGTACCAGTGCGTTCGACGGCTGGAGCCTGTACTTCAGCGCGCAGGCCTGCACCGACCTGCCTGCAGCCCCTCGCATCTTCCAGCCGGGGCCGCTGCTGCAGGCCGCGGTGATTCGGGCGCTGCAGTGGCCGCATGTTCCACTGGATGCCACACAGGCACGACTGGCCGGTGTGATCGCCGATGAGATTGCCGCCAGCTCGCCATTGCCGCTGGCCCTGCCGCAACCGCGTGACCGGCGACTGCAGAAACTTGCCGCCGCACTGGCGCGCGCACCGCACGACAACCGCAGCATCGAGGACTGGGCCGCCAGCAGCGGTCTGTCCAGCCGCAGCCTCGCCCGCCATTGGCTGGCCGAGACCGGCCTGTCGCCAAGCCAGTGGCGGCAACGCCTGCGGGTGCTGCTGGCACTGCCACGCCTGCTGGCGGGAGAGCCGGTGATCAGCGTCGCGCTGTCGATGGGCTACGACACACCCAGTGCCTTCATCGCCGTGTTCAAGCGCGAGATGGGGGTGACGCCTGCGCGGTATGGAAAAGGGGACGGAGGGGATTAAGTCGCTTCTGCCCTCCCCCACATCAACTCGCGGCATCGCCTGATGCCCTTCGCGGTCACGGAGGCGGCAGGCTGATGATTCCTTGAAACCCCTGAACTGCCATGCCTCGACAAGCACGCCTGATGTTGGCCGAACAGCCGTATCACGTAACCCAGCGCGGTGTGAACAAGAGGGCGATCTTCGTTGACGATATCGACCGCCAGCTGTTTCTGCACCTTTTGCACAGTGCCTTCCTGAAACATCAGGTCGCGCTGCATGCCTATGTATTGATGGGCAATCACGTCCATCTATTGGCCACACCCTCCACTCAGGCCGGCTTGGCCAACGCGATGCGGATGCAGGGCAACAACTATGTCCAGGCGTTCAATCAGCGGCATGAGCGCAGCGGACCACTCTGGCAGGGCCGCTTCCATTCTTCGATGGTGGACAGCGACGCCTATCTGCTCAGCGTCTATCGCTACATCGAACTCAATCCGGTTCGTGCAGGCATGACAGGCGCCCCGGAAGATCACCCATGGTCGAGCGTGCATGGAAACCTGCAGCGCCGCGATGATCCGATGCTGACAGAACACCCCGCCTTTCAGGCACTGGCCTCGACCAAGCGACAGCGGACGACGCTCTATGCGCAGTTCCTGCGGGACGTGAACGCGTCCGCCGACCTGCCGGCAATACGCGCGCACAGTGCCGGGCAGCATCCGTTGGGAAATGCAGCTTACCTGCGGATGGTGGAACAGACACTGGGCCGCCCCGTGGTGCTGCGCAAGCGGGGGCGCCCTCAGAAGAAGGGGGCGGAGGGTTAAAAACGACTTAATCCCCTCCGTCCCCTTTTTGCAGTCAGCCCGAGATCGCCAGACGCTCGTTGTGGTAACGGCGCACGGCGGCGAACCACAGCAGTGCGGCCAGGCCGAGGCTGGCACCGAGATAGATGGCCCAGACCGACGGCGTGATGGTCTCGTGGCGGATCACCTTCAACAGCATCTGGTTCTGCGACAGGAACGGCACGGCGTACTGCCACAGCTCGCTCTTCAGCGGATAGGCCACCAGCGCGTAGCCGGGCATCATCGGCAGCAGCATCAGCCAGGTCATGTGGCTCTGCGCTTCCTTCATGCTCTTGGCCGCCGCCGACAGGAAGGTCAGCAGCGAGGTGCCGATCATCAGCATCGGCAACATCACCAGCAGCATCTGCAGCATCGAGGTGACGTTCATGTTGAACTGGCGGCCGATGTTGCCGGGCGCGATCTGTGCGCTCACCTTGAACGCCACCAGGGTCAGCAGCAGCGATACGAACCCGACCACGCAGGCAGCCGCGATCTTGCCGCTGACGATCGCGCTGCGCGAGCCGGGCGTGGCCAGCAGCGGTTCCAGTGACTGCCGCTCGCGCTCGCCGGCGGTGGCGTCCATCACCAGGTAGGCGCCGCCGATGAACGAGGTCAGCGTGAGCAGCACCGGCAGCAGCATCGACAGGATCATGCCGCGCTTGGCCTCGGCACTGGCCAGGTCCTGGCGCGCCACATCCAGCGGCCGCGCCACCTGTGCGTCGATGCCGCGCGCCATCAATCGCAGTGCCCCCACCTGGCCGTTGTAGGTGGCCAGTGCCGCCTCCAGACGTGCGCTGGGCACTTCGGCGGCACGACGGGTACTGTCCTTGATCACCTCCACCAGCGCCGGCTTGCCATCGGCCCAGTCCTTGCCGAAGTCATCGCTGATGCGCAGCGCCACGTCGATCTCCTGGCTGCGGATGGCCTCGGCCAGGTCCTTCGGTGCAGGTGCGGTGTTCAGCCCCTGCGCGGCGAGGAAACGCACCAGGTTGGGGGCGTTGTCCGCACCGATGGTCGGAATCTGCAGCGGCTGCTCGATCTGGGTGCGTACCCGGCTCTCGGCCAGCTTGCCCATGCCCAGCAGCAGCACCGGGTACAGCAGCGGCCCGAACAGCAGGGTCAGCAGCAGCGTGCGGCGATCACGGGAAAGGTCGCGCAGTTCCTTGCGCATCACCGTCATCAGGGTCGACATCATGCTCATGCGTGCAGGCCCTCTTCGCTGCCGATCAGTTTCACGAACGCGTCTTCCAGGTTGGATTCGCCGGCTTGCGCACGCAGTTCATCGGCGCTGCCGGCCGCCATCACCGTGCCCTTGGCGATGATCACGATGTGATCGCACAGCGCGGCCACCTCCTGCATGATGTGGCTGGACAGGATCACGCAGCGGCCCTCTTCGCGCAGGCCCAGCAGGAAGCGGCGCAGTGCGCGCGTGGTCATCACGTCCAGGCCGTTGGTCGGCTCATCCAGAATGACGTTGCGCGGGTCGTGCACCAGCGCGCGGGCGATCGCGGTCTTGGTGCGCTGGCCCTGCGAGAAGCCATCGGTCTGGCGGTCGAGGATGTCACCCATGTCCAGGGCATGCGACAGCACTTCGATGCGTTCGCGGATGCGCTCGGCCGACAGGCCATGCAGTTCGCCGAAGTAGGCGATGTTCTCGCGCGCGGTCAGGCGCTTGTAGACGCCACGCGCATCGGGCAGCACGCCAAGGTGGCGGCGTACTTCCACAGGATTGCGTGCGGCATCGACACCATCGACGCTGATGCTGCCCTGGTCCGGGGTCATCAGCGTGTACAGCATGCGCATGGTGGTGGTCTTGCCGGCACCATTGGGGCCCAGCAGGCCGGTGATGCGGCCGTCCTCGGCGCGGAAGCCGACGTTGGAGACCGCCTGGATGCGGCCGGTGCGGGTGTCGAAAGCCTTGTGCAGGTTGTCGGCGACGATCATGGTTCCCATCCGTTGAACGAGGTGAACGCCGGCACGTAGCTCAGCGTGTCCAGGCAGCCGGCATCCAGCGCCTTGGCATCGGTCTTGTCGATGAACTGGCCGAGCAGGCGCGGCATGCAGCCGGCACTCAGCGTGCCGTGGCCCTGGCCGCGGGCGACCAGCGCGCGGCCATTCGGCAGGCCCTTGAGGACCTGTTCGGCATAGCGTGGTGGCGTCACCGGGTCGAGTTCACCGGACAGCAGCAGCGCCGGTACGTCGCTGCGCAGCGGCACGGCATTGGCCGCTGGCGCCGGCTGGTACGGCCATACCGGGCAGGCCGCGAAGAAGGCGCTGGCCACGTCGTTGCCGAACAGTCGCTCCGGGTCCTCGGCCGGCGCCTTGTAGCGCGGCGCATCCTCGCTGCAGATCACCGACCACTGCATGCCTCGGTTGATCTGGAAATCCATGCTGCGGTTCGCACCGCGTGCCAGCGACGCCAGCGGTGCATAGCGGCCGTGCGCGGCTTCATCGAGCACCAGCGGCAGCAGCGAGGAATACTGCGGCACATAGGAGAAGGCGAACGCCAGGCCGATCACGCTGTCCGGACTCAGCACATCCTGCCGGGTCTGGTTGGTGCCGGGGTCGCGATACTCCACCGAGACCGGCGCACGGCGCAGGGTCTCGACCACGCTGCGCAGCTGCGCGCGGGTGTCGGTCGGGAAGCGTTTGCTGCAGGCGGCATCCTTGCGGCACTGCGCCGACTGCAGGGCGATCGCATCCTCGAACGTCGTGGCGAAGTCGCCGCCCACCACCAGTTCATTGGGCACTACGCCATCGATGACGATGCTGCGGGTGTGCTGCGGATAGGCACCGGCATAGCGCTGGGCCACGCGGGTACCGTAGGAGCCGCCGACCAGGTTGATCCGGTCCACGCCCAAGGCCTGGCGTACCGCATCCAGGTCGGCGATGGCTTCGGTGGTCGTGTAGAAGCGGGCATCGGCACGCCCCTGCAGCGAGGCCGCGCAGCGCTGCGCGTAGTCGCGCAGCGACGCCTCGGTGGGAGCGGCGTCCTCGTCCATCTGCAGGTCCTTGCCGTCCGCGCCGAGGCAGCTGAGCGGGTTGGAGCCACCGGTACCCCGCTGGTCGACAAGGAAGATGTCGCGCTGCTTGCGCACCTGGCGCAGCGCGGTATCGACGATGACCGCCACTTCGCTGGCCGCCTGGCCGGGACCACCGGCCAGGAAGAACACCGGGTCGGGCTGGCTGGAGCCGCTGCTGCCCGATTCCAGCCAGGCGATGCGCAGGCCAATGCGTCGGCCATCGGGCTGGGCCCGGTCCTCCGGCACCTGCAGGGTGGCGCACTGCGCTTCCACGTTGGCGCTGGCGCCTTCGGTGGACAACGTGCAGGGCTGGAAGTCGATCGTGCCGAAACGGCGGCTGGGTGCATCGCTGGCGCTTTCGGCGCCGGGTGACGGTGACTGGCTGCAACCGGCAAGCATCAGGCTGGCCAACGCTGCGGCCAACGCGAGGTGGTGTCTTTGCATCGTGCTCGTTTCCCCTGGAGGACGTTCCTGGCAACCACGACGGGCTGCCGCGGAAGATGTGACTCAACTTACACGGGCACGGCGTCGTCGGCGATGGGCAGACGCGAAATCTCCGCCGGCGTGGCGCAGGCCAGGCGGTCGCGGCCTGCGGCCTTGGCCCGGTACAGCGCCGCATCCGCCGCTGCCAACAGCGTGGACAGGTCGCCGTGGCCGTCGTCCATGGCCAGGCCAATGCTGGCGGTGACCATCACCGGCCCGGTACCCAGCCGCGCCGGCTTCTGCTGCAGAGCGGTACGGATCGCCGCGGCCCGCGCCATCGCTTCACCCTGTGTGCTGCCGGCCAGCACCAGCACGAACTCCTCGCCACCGTAGCGGCCCAGCAGCGTGTCGTGGCCCTGCAAACCATGCTGCAGCAGCGCAGCGAAGTGACGCAGTACCTGGTCACCGGCCAGGTGGCCCCAGCGGTCGTTGATCTGCTTGAAGTGATCGACGTCGACCAGCAGCAGGGCCAGCGGCCGGCCCTGCCGACGCAGCCGCTGCAACTGCGCCTGGCCATCGGCCAGCACCGCGCTGCGGTTGAGCAGCCCGGTCAGGCCATCGGTGCGTGCCGCACGCCGCAGATCGACCAGCATGCGCTCGACCAGCAGCAGTACCATCGCGAAACATCGCGCCAGCTCCAGCATCACCCCGGCAATGTAGGTGACGAACATCGGCGTGCCGGTGCGCATGATGTCCTCACCGGCATCGGGCGCCACCGGCAGGAACAGGCGCACCGCGTACAGTGCCGCCTCGGCCAGGAACACCGCCGCCGCCAGACGGCAGCTGGTGCGCTGCTGTACGGGGGCATGCCGCAGCAGCAGCCAGGCGATCCAGCCATCGACCAGCAGCGTGAACACACTGAACACCTGCAGGCGCACGCCCAGGTCCGGCCAGAGCACCAGGAAGGCGAAGATGCAGGCCATGAACGCGGCTGCCATCAACAACGGCCGCCACAGCGGCAGCGGCTGTTCCAGATGCAGCGCCACGCCGCGCAGCATCAGCACCGCGCAACCGGCCATCGCCGCATTCCCGGCCAGTATGGCCAGCGCCAACGGCAGGTAGGGGCGCAGCGCCAGCAGGGTCACGCCCAGGGTCAGCAGCCACAGGCTGGCGGTCCACAGGCGCAGCACCGGTTGCCCGCGCAGCACCACCAGCAGCAATGAGAACCCCACGGCGATGCCGATGCAGAGCAGGAAGCCAAGCACGGTGATGGTGGGGAAATCCAGGGACATGCGGCGCTCATCGGCCGGGGCGGCGCGCGCATCTTAGCGCCTTGCGGTGCGATCCCCGTGGCACTGCCTGGCCCGATGGCGATGCCGGGTCTGAAAACGGCGAGCATGACGGCCGGTGCATGCGCAGAATCCGGGGAAAACCAAGGAGACGCCCATGCATGCGTGGTATCTCGGTGGCCTCGACCACCGCCCCTTCCAGCACCTGTTCGAGAAGAGTGACACCGCGCTGGCTGCGCTGGGCATCCAGCGTCGCTGGGCCGGCGAAACAGGAGGACACCCCTGCCGGATCGGCCTGAGCGATCCGCCCAGCGGCAGCGAGCTGCTGCTGTTGTCCCATGTGCACCTGCCGCTGCACTCGCCCTATCACGCCTCGGGCCCGATCTTCGTGCAGCGTGGCGTAACGCGCTGCGTGCTGCCGCCGGGTGAGGTACCCGCCTATGTACAGCGCCGTACGATCTCGTTGCGCGCCTATGACCAGGCTGCATTGATGCTGGCCGCAGAGATCAGCGCGGGCAGTGATGTTGCCGCCCGGCTGGACGCGCTGTTTGCCGCCCCTGCCGTGGCCTTCGTGCAACTGCACAACGCGGCCCACGGCTGCTTCTCGTGCCAGGCAGATCGGGTGGGTATGCCGGCGACGTAGCAGGATCTCCACGACGTGATCGATGCCACGCCGAACACGTGATGGTCAACGCATCCGTTCAGTCCCGCGTGAAGCCTGCGGGAAGGGCTTCACACCCCCAGTCACGGATCGGCGCTTCGGTGGTTCCGCACCCTGCATCGCGACTCGATACTCGCCGTGGTGCCGCCGAAAGTCCGCCGTGCAGCGCAGCTCCTGCGGTCACCGTTCTCTTTCGACGACCACAAGGAAGCGCCATGTCATTCCGATCCACACCGCTGTTGCTGGCCACCTCGTTCGCCGCTGCGGGCCTGTGCCTGGCCGGCAACGCATTCGCCCACGGCACCATGACCACGCCGGTCAGCCGCGTCTATGCCTGTTTCCAGGGCAATCCGGAGAACCCGACCAACCCGGCCTGCGCTGCCGCCAAGGCCGTCGGTGGTTCGCAGGCGTTCTACGACTGGAATGGCATCAATCAGGCCAACGCCAACGGCAACCACCAGGCCGTAGTGCCCGATGGCAAGCTGTGCAGCGGCAACAACCCGACCTTCCGCGGGCTGGATGTGAACCGCAGCGACTGGCAGACCACACCGATCCAGCCAGACGCCAGCGGCAAGTTCACCTTCGTGTTCAAGGCGACCGCGCCGCACGCCACGCGTGACTGGCGCTTCTTCGTCACCCGCGACGGCTGGCAACCGGGCAGCCCGCTGCGTTGGGCCGATCTGCAGGAGTTCTGCACGCTGGGCAACACGCCGCTGTCGGCCGATGGCACCTACAAGCTGCAGTGCACGCTGCCACAGCGCAGCGGCCAGCATGTGATCTACAACACCTGGCAGCGCTCGGATTCGACCGAAGCGTTCTACACCTGCATGGACGTGCGCTTTGAAGGAGGCGGTGGCAGCACCCCGCCCGCAGCGCAGTGGCAGGATGCCGGCCCGGTCACCGCGCGCGGCGAGCTGCCGGTCGGCACCACCCTGGCGTTGCGCGTGTTCAACGCCAACGGCAATGATGTCGAACGCGTGGAAGCGACCCTGGCCAGTGGCCAGACTGCGGCCGCGCAGTGGCCGTTGGCGCTGGCCCGCAAGGTCAATACCAGCGCCCAGCACGCACGCGTGGGCGTGCTCAGCAATGGCGTGATCACACCGACGGCCTCGGCCACCGCCAACCGCGTGTACCTGAAGGATGGCAACCGCTTCCAGCTCGATACCCAGGTGCCCGACCCCGGCACGCCATCACCGGGCGGTGATTTCGACCACGTGTATCCCGCCGGTATCGGCAGCTACGTGCCGGGCCAGACCGTGGTGAAGGGCGGCGACGGCAAGCTTTATGCCTGCCGCCCGTTCCCGGAAGGTGCATGGTGCAACGTCAACGCCGAAGCCTACCGGCCGGGCGTGGGTGCAGCATGGCGCGATGCGTGGATCGCGTACTGAGGCAGTGATGCGGGAGGCGGTGCACAGTGCACCGCCTTTCGCCCGGATGGCGGCACAGTGAGCACCGTGTTGCAGATCGAACACAGCCGCCATCGATTTCAAACTTGTCCGATGTTGCCGACGGCCCTGCATGTGAAGACTGCGCGAGGTTTCCCACACTTCGCAAAGGAGTTCCTGCATGCATCTGTCCCACCGGGCAGTCCTCGCTCTGTCCATCGTTGCCGGCCTGGCCCTGTCCGGCAGCGCCCTCGCCCACGGCACCATGTCCAAGCCGCTCAGCCGCGTGAAGCAGTGCCACGAAGGCAATCCGGAAAACCCGACCAACCCGGCCTGTGCCGCGGCCAAGGCCATCGGCGGCGCGCAGCCGTTCTATGACTGGAGCGCGATCGCCCACGGCAACGCCAATGGCAACCACCGCGACCTGGTGCGCGATGGCGAGCTGTGCAGCGCCAGCATCCCCAAGTACCGCGGCCTCGATCTGAATCGCAGCGACTGGCCGACCACGCCGGTGCGCGCCGATTCGCGTGGCCGCTACACCTTCGAATTCCTGGCGCCGGCGCCGCACGCCACCCGCGAGTGGAAGTTCTACGTCACCCGTGACGGTTGGCAGCCGGGCAGCCCGCTGCGCTGGGCCGACCTGCAGGAATTCTGCACCCTGGGCAACGTGCCGCTGTCCGAAGGCGGTGTCTACAAGCTGGACTGCCCGCTGCCCAAGCGCACTGGCCAGCACATCATCTACAACACCTGGCAGCGCTCGGATTCGCAGGAAGCCTTCTACACCTGCATGGACGTGCGCTTCGAAGGTGGCGGTGGCGTGGTTCCGCCGCCGCAGTGGCAGGATGCCGGCGCGGTGACCGCCAATGGCGCACTGGACGTGGACAGCACCGTGACCCTGCGTGTGTTCAATGCCAACGGCAACGATCTGGAGCGCGTGGAAACCAAGCTGGCCGCTGGCCAGACCAGCCCGACTCAGTGGCCGCTGGCCCTGGCCCGCAAGGTCAATGCCAGTGCACAGCATGCGCGCGTGGGCGTGATGAAGAACGGCGTGATCACGCCGGTCGCCTCGGCCACCGACAACCGCGTGTACCTGAAGCCGGGCAACCGCTTCCAGCTGGAAACCCAGGTGCCGGGGCCGGGCCCGATCGATCCGGTCGATCCGCCGGGCGGCGACTTCGACTTCGTGTATCCGGCCAGCCTCGGCAGCTACAAGCCGGGCGAGACCGTGGTGAAGGGCACTGACGGCAAGCTGTATGCCTGCCGCCCGTTCCCGGAAGGTGCATGGTGCAACATCAACGCCGATGCCTACCGCCCGGGTACCGGCTTTGCCTGGCGCGATGCCTGGATCGCGTACTGAGGCAGGGCACCGGGGGCGGCGTGATGCCGCCTCCGTTTCATGGGGTTGCCGGCCAGCGGCCGGCACTACCCTGACTTACTTGCTGCTGACGTACTTCTCGCGGCGGATCTGCGGGTTGCCCAGGCCAGCGGCCTTCAGCAGTTCGGCACAGGCATCGACCATGTCCGGGTTGCCGCACAGGTAGGCGATGTCGGTGGCCGGGTCCGGGGTGAAGCCGGCCAGCGCCTGCTGGACGTAGCCGTGCTGCACGTCCGGGTGCGGATCAGCCGGCAGTTCGCGCGACAGGCATGGAACATAGCGGAAGTTCGGGTGTTTTTCGGCGAAGCTGTAGAAATCTTCGCTGTACAGCAGCTCACCCGGGCTGCGCGCGCCCTGCAGCAGCACGATCTGCACGCCGCGCTCGGCCATGGCCGTTTCCAGCAGCGGCAGCATCGAGCGGTACGGGGTAACGCCAGTACCGGTGGCGATCAGCAGGTAGCGTGCGTTGTGGTCACCGGGATTCAGGCAGAACCGGCCATAGGGGCCGGACGCACTGATCTGGCCGCCCTGCTCCAGCGCCTCGAACAGGGCCGTGGCGGCGCCACCGGGAACGAAACTGACCGCGATATCCACCGCCTCGCCCGGGCCCAGCGCGTGGTCGTGGATGGTCGCCAGCGAGTAGCTGCGCTTGGTTTCGGTGCCGTCGGCGTAGCTGAAATGGACCTGGATGAACTGGCCGGGCTGGAAATCCAGCGGCTGCCCATCGTCACGCACGAACTGGTAGTGGCCGACGGTCGGGGCCAGCATGCGGCAGCCGACCAGCTTGAGGGGGAATTGAACAGGCACGACTTTTCGGGACAGTGTGTAGCCGGGGCAAGCCCTCGGGGTCTTCTATAATAGCCCCTCCCCGCCCCTCTCCAGCGCCAGCCCATGGGCGCGAAGGCTTCGAGCTTGGCATCCCAGAACGATACGGCGCCCGCCCTGCGCGTGCGCGACCTGCGCAAGACCTATGACAACGGCACCCAGGCCCTGAAGGGGGTTTCCCTGGAAGTGGCCCCGGGCGACTTCTTCGCCCTGCTCGGCCCCAACGGTGCCGGCAAGTCCACCCTGATCGGCATCATCAGCTCCCTGGTCAACCTCAGCGAGGGCCAGGTAGAAGTGTTCGGCAGCGACCTGGTGCGCAACCGCAGCGCCACCATGCGCCTGATCGGGCTGGTGCCGCAGGAAATCAACTTCAACCTGTTCGAAAAGCCCTTCGACATCCTGGTGAACTACGCCGGTTTCTATGGCGTGCCGCGCGAGGAAGCCGAGCAGCGTGCCGAAGAGGAACTGAAGCGGGCGCACCTGTGGGAAAAGGCACAGGTGATGAGCCGTACGCTGTCCGGTGGCATGAAGCGCCGGCTGATGATCGCCCGCGCGATGATGACCCGCCCGCGCCTGCTGATCCTGGACGAGCCGACCGCCGGCGTGGACATCGAGATCCGCCGCGACATGTGGCGCGTGCTGAAGGAGATCAACGCCGCCGGCACCACGATCATCCTCACCACGCACTACCTGGAAGAAGCCGAGTACCTGTGCCGCCACCTGGCGATCATCAACCATGGCCAGATCGTCGAGCAGGGGCCGATGCGCACCCTGCTGGCCAAGCTGGACGTGGAAGGCTTCCTGCTGGACATCGACGGTGACCTGCCGGCGCAGCTGCCGGTGATCGAGGGCGCGACGCTGACCGCGCCGGACCCGCACACGCTGGACATCGACATGCCGCGCGCAATGGACCTCAACCGCGTGTTCGCCACGCTCAACGAGTCCGGTATCCGCGTACGTTCGATGCGTACCAAGAGCAACCGCCTGGAGGAGCTGTTCGTGCGCCTCACCGGCAACCTGGAGAAGCCTGCATGAGCACCACCGAGCTGACCGACGGCCAGCGCAACCGCGTCGCACTGATGACCATCGTGCGCCGCGAAGTCGCCCGCATCATGCGCATCTGGGGCCAGACCCTGGTGCCGCCGGCGATCACCATGACCCTGTACTTCCTGATCTTCGGCAACCTGATCGGGTCGCGCGTGGGGGACATGGGCGGCTACACCTACATGCAGTTCATCGTGCCGGGCCTGGTGATGATGAGCGTGATCCAGAACAGCTACGGCAACATCAGCTCCTCGTTCTTCGGCGCCAAGTTCGGCCGCCACGTGGAAGAGCTGCTGGTCAGCCCGATGCCGAACTGGGTGATCCTGTGGGGCTACGTGGCCGGTGCGGTGCTGCGCGGCCTGATGGTGGGCGTGATCGTGCTGATCATCGCGATGTTCTTCACCCCGGTGCGCATTCCGCACCCGCTGGTGATGCTGACCACGGTGATCCTGGGTGCGACGATCTTCTCGCTGGCCGGTTTCATCAACGCGGTGTATGCGAAGAAGTTCGATGACGTGGCGATCGTGCCGACCTTCATCCTGACCCCGCTGACCTACCTGGGTGGCGTGTTCTATTCGGTGAAGCTGCTGCCGGGCTGGGCCGAGGCCGCCACGCACGCGAACCCGATCTTCTACATGGTCAATGCATTCCGCTATGGCCTGCTGGGCAGCAGCGATGTGCCGCTGCCGGTGGCCTACGGGTTGATGATCGGATTCGTGGTGGTGCTGACGGCGCTGGCGCTGTGGCTGCTGCGCCGTGGCGTGGGCATGCGCAGCTGAGGGGTGCCTGCAGGGCCTGCGGCCCTGCACCTGCAGTGGTAGTGCCGGCCGCTGGCCGGCAACAGCAACAGCCGAGGCGGAAGCATCACGAGTTGGGCGGGGCGGTGTGGGGGTGCAGGACACGCCGTAAACCCGTCCGTGGGGGCTCGATGGCGCCATCCATGGCGCCAACGGTCCTGCACCCCCACAGCGCCCCACCCCTGACAGTTTCCGGTCGCTGTTGGTAGGTGTCGACCTTGGTCGACACGATGGATCCACGCCATGCGTGGATGGAGCGTTCACGGTAAGACCGATGCTTGGCTCTTTTCGTTTCGGATTACGGCTAGGCTGTAGCGATGAAGATCACTTCCATTGCGTTGGACAAGGCCGTGTCGGACGGTCCCATCGATGCGTTCAGCCGAGCGTTGCTGAGCGATTCGCCCATGCTGGATGAGGTGCTGGATTGCCTGGCCTCGCTGCACGTGGCTGATCCCCTTCATCGTTATCTGTGCACGCTCGACGAAGTCGGCCAGTGCCGCTACACCAGCATGCACGCGTCCGACGACGAGCGCATCGCGCTGTACGAGGACGAAGACCCGGCGACGCCGGAAGATGCGTTGGCGGCACGCGAGCGGTTGCTGGCGCACGTCGTCGCGCAGCTTGAGCATTCCACGCATCGGCTGCAGTGGACCGCGTTGGCGGGTACGTTGATGTGCAGCGACGAGGACATCGAGGCGCTGGTCGCTGCCAATGCGACACCTGATCTCATCATCGATGACGCGGTCTGCGTGCAGCAGGTGCCCGTAGCCAGTGACGACCTGCTGATCGCCGCCCTGCCCAACGGCTACTTCAGCGCGGACTGGGACATCTTCCAGAACCACGCCCTGATCCGGCATCTGCAGGAGCGCTACGACTACCGTCTGTTCGGACTCGGCGCATCGTGGCTCGGCTTCCAGCGCGACAGCGCACCGTCGCCTGCAGAGGCGAGCGCGTTGGCCGCGGACCTGCAGCGCATCTACGCGGCCGGAACGCACGACACCTGGGCACAACTGGCTGCAACGCTGGCCACCCGCACCACACTGCTATTGGGCTACACCGAAGACTTCAGCGAACAACTACCCTGAGCACCGCTCTACACGAGCTCGCGCAGCGAGCGACCCGCTTCCGCTCTTGATCTGCTTTCCGTGGTGGCCGCGCCCGGAAACTGTCAGGGGTCGTGTGCGCTGGATTCGCGGGGGTATCCGCGCCATGGATGGCGCGGCTAAGCCCCCATGGACGGGTTCACGGCGTCCCCCGCGAACCCAGCGCACACGGCCCAGCTCATGAAACCAACTGCGCGAACCACCACGAGGGGCTCCGCCGTTGGCCGCAATCTCCGGCACAATCGCACTCCTGATTCCCCAGAAAACGGTGAACGTGCAATGCGCATCCTGATCCTCGGCGCCGGCGGTACCGGCGGTTACTTCGGTGGTCGCCTGGCTCAGGCTGGCGTGGACGTGACCTTCCTGGTGCGCCCCGCACGCGCCGCCCAGCTGGACCGCGACGGCCTGGTCATCCGCAGTCCGCTCGGCGATGCCAGCTTCCCGGTGCAGCACGTCACCGCCGACGCCCTGCCCGCGCTTGCCGCACAGAAGCCGTTCGACCTGGTCATCCTCAGCTGCAAGGCCTACGACCTGGACAGCTCGATCGATGCCATCGCTCCGGCCGTGGGCGCGAACACCACCGTGCTGCCGATCCTCAACGGCCTGCATCACTACAACGCGCTGGACCTGCGCTTCGGCCGCGACGCTGTGCTCGGTGGCCTATGCTTCATCAGCGCCACCAAGGCCCCCGACGGCGCCGTGCTGCACCTGGGCAAGCCGGCCAAGCTCACCTTCGGCGAGCGCGACGGCGGTGCCATCTCCGAACGCGTGCGTGCCTTCGCCGCCGCCTGCGCGCAGGCCAACCTCGATCACCTGGCCAGCGAGCACATCGGCCAGGAACAGTGGATCAAGTACACCTTCCTGACCGCGCTGGCCGCCGCGACCTGCCTGCTGCGCGCGGATATCGGCAGCATCGTCGCCACCGATGATGGCGAGGCGATCGTGCGTGGCCTGTACGACGAATGCCTGGCCGTGGCCGAAGCTGCCGGTGAGCCGATTCCCGATGCTGCGCAGGACACCGCACGCGGCACCCTCACCCAGGCCGGCTCTGCGTTGAAGGCTTCGATGCTGCGCGATCTGGAAGCCGGCCAGCAGGTGGAGGCAGAACAGATCGTCGGCGACATGCTTGCGCGCGCGCGCAAGGCCGACCAGGAAGCTCTGCTGCTGCAGGTCGCCTACAGCAGCCTGCAGGCCTACCAGGCGCTGCGCAGCGCGTGAGCGCCGCGTTGCAGACCAACGCGGTGCCGGCGCGGGTGTTGATCCTCGGCATGGGCTGGAGCGGGTGCGTGCTGGCTACGCATCTGCGGGCGTTGGGCATACACGTGGCCGGCACGGTGCGCGACCCGGCGTCGGCACCGCACGATGGCCTACCGCGCCATCAGCTGCGAGCTGACACGCCACCTTCCCCCGCCCTGCTCGATGAGATCGCGCAGGCCGAGGCCGTGCTGTGCAGCGTGCCGCCCGACGCCGAGGGTGACCCGGCGCTGAGTCTGCTGCTGCCGGAACTGCAGGAAAGTCCGGCACTTCGCTGGGTGGGCTATCTGTCATCCACGTCGGTCTATGCCGATCGGGCCGGCGGCTGGATCAACGAAACCAGCGTGGCCGATGCCACTGAAACGACCGGCATGCAACGCAGACGCGCCGAGGACCAGTGGCGTGCGCTGGCGGAGCAGCGCGCTATCGCCTCGGCGGTGTTCCGCCTGCCCGGCCTGTACGGGCCGGGACGCAATGCGCTGCTGCAGCTGTCACAGGGCCGCGCACGCCACGTAGTGCGTCCTGGGCTGGTGTTCAACCGACTGCACGTGGATGACCTGGCAACGGTCGTTACCGCATCGATGCAGCGGCCGTGTGTGGATGGGCTGTATCTGCCGGCCGACGACGAGCCGGCACCGCCGCAGCAGGTACTGGCCTTCGCCGCGCAGCTGGGCGGGTTTTCGATGCCACCTGCCATGCCCTGGGACGATCCCGCGCTGAGCCCAACACTGCGGCGCTTCTACGAGAGCAACAAGCGCATCGACAGCACCGGTACGCGCGAGGCGCTGGGCTGGGAGCCGCGCTTCCCCAGCTACCGTGAGGGCCTGCGCGACCTGCTCCGGTAGTGCCGGCCGCTGGCCGGCAACCGCGCGATGTTTGCGGCGTTCATGCTGCTGCCGGCCAGCGGCCGGCACTACCTGATCAACCCGCGTCCGGCAGGCGGAAGAACGCACGCGTCGCGGCAGTTGCATTCGCGGCGGTCACCACCACGTCTTCGCCACGGTCGCACGCCAGCTCTTCCACGATATGCGAGAGGAACATCGGTTCGTTGCGGCGGTCCTTCGGCATCGGCTTCAGCGTGCGCGGCAGCAGGTACGGTGCGTCGGTCTCGATCATCAGGCGGTTGGCCGGAATGTTCTTCACCAGCTCGCGCAGGTGCGCGCCACGGCGTTCGTCGCACAGCCAGCCGGTGATGCCGATGTACCAGTCCTGGTCCAGGTAGTCGAACAGCTCGTCGCGCTCACCGGTGAAGCAATGCACCACTGCCGGGCCGATGCGGCCCTCGAAGTTCTTCATCTGTGCCATGAAATCGGCATGCGCGTCGCGCTGGTGCAGGAACAGCGGCTTGCCATTGTCTGCGGCCAGCTGCAGCTGGCGCTCGAACGCGCGGTGCTGGGCCGGGCGCGGCGAGAAGTCACGGAAGTAGTCCAGCCCGCACTCGCCCACCGCCACCACTTCCGGGTGGGCATGCAGCGCGCGCATCTCGGCGTCGCATTCCTCGGTGTATTCCACCGCATGGTGCGGGTGCACGCCGGCGGTCGCATACAGGAAACCAGGATGCTGCTGCGCCAGCTGCACGGCCAGCGGCGAGTGCTCGCGGCTGGCGCCGGTAATGACCATCTGCACCACGCCGGCCTGGCGCGCGCGGTCCAGCACGGCATCGCGGTCGCGGTCGAAGGAGTCGTGGGTCAGGTTGGCGCCGATATCGATCAGGTGCATGGTCATCGCGGGGGAAAAGTGCCCGCGCATTGTACCTGCGGCTGCCATGGCCCTTTATCCTTTGCACATGAACGCCCCGCTCTTCCCGATTTCCCCGCTGCTGCCGCAGATCCAGCAGCACCTCGCCGCGCAGCCACGACTGGTGCTGGAGGCACCGCCCGGCGCCGGCAAGACCACCCAGGTGCCGCTGGCGCTGCTCGATGCACCGTGGCTGCAGGGGCGGAAGATCATCCTGCTGGAACCGCGCCGGGTCGCCGCACGCAGCGCCGCGCTGTTCATGGCGCGGCAGCTGGGCGAAGAGGTGGGCGGCACCGTCGGCTACCGCATCCGCTTCGAGAACAAGGTCTCGTCGCGCACCCGCATCGAGGTGGTTACCGAAGGCATCCTGACCCGCATGCTGCAGGACGACCCGATGCTGGAAGAGGTCGGTGCGATCCTGTTCGACGAATTCCACGAACGCCACCTCAGTGGCGATCTGGGCCTGGCGCTGGCGTTGGACGTGCAGGCACAGCTGCGCGATGACCTGCGCCTGGTGGTGATGTCGGCGACGCTGGATGGTGAGCGCCTGGCCCGTTTCCTCGATGCACCGCGGCTGAGCAGCGAAGGCCGCAGCTACCCGGTGGCGATCAGCCATTTCCCGGCGCGCCGCGATGAGGCGCTGGAACTGCAGGTGCGCCGCGCGGTGCAGCAGGCCCTGGCTGAACATCCCGGTGACCTGCTGGTGTTTCTGCCCGGCCAACGCGAGATCGCGCGGGTGCAGGCCGGGCTGCAGGAATCGCTGGATGCCGGCGTGGAAGTGCTGGCTCTGCACGGTGAGCTGCCAGTGGAACAGCAGGCGCGGGTATTGCAGGCGTCCAGTGATGGCCGCCGCCGCGTGGTGCTGGCCACCAACGTGGCCGAGTCCTCGGTGACGCTGCCGGGCGTGCGCGTGGTGATCGACAGCGGCCAGGCACGCGAGCCGCGCTACGACCCCAACAGCGGCTTCACCCGGCTGGACGTGGTGGCCATCGCGCAGGCATCGGCCGACCAGCGCGCCGGTCGCGCCGGTCGCGTGGCCGAAGGCGTGGCGTGGCGGCTGTGGCCGCAGTCGCAGCGGCTGGAGCCGCAGCGCCGCGCCGAAATCGATCAGGTCGAGCTGGCCGGACTGGCGCTGGAACTGGCCGCCTGGGGCAGCAGCGACCTGCGCTTCCTCGATCCGCCACCGGCCGGCCCGATGGGTGCCGCCCGCGAACTGCTGCAGCGGCTCGGCGCGCTGTCCAGCAGCGGTGCGATCACCGCACTTGGCCGCCGTGTGCTGGCGCTGGGCACGCATCCGCGGATGGCGGCGATGCTGCTGGCCGCGCCCGATGCCCGCGCACAGGCGCTGGCCGCCGATCTGGCCGCCCTGCTGGAGGCGCGCGATCCGTTGCGCCAGGGCGGTGATGCGCTGGCCGCGCGTTGGCGTGCGCTGGCGGCGTTCCGCAATGGCCGCGCACCGGGCGACGCCAACCGCAGCGGCCTGGCCGCGATCGATGCCGCCGCCAAGCAGTGGCGTCGCCGCCTGCGCTGCGAGGCCGCACCACCGGCCAGCATCGAGGCGCACGAAATGGGCGACCTGCTCGCGCACGCGTTCCCGGACCGCATCGGTGTCCAGCACCCCAGCGACCCACTGCGCTACCTGCTGGCCAACGGTCGCAGCGCACGCCTGCACGATCTGAGCGACCTGCGTGGCGAGCCGTGGCTGGTAGCCAGTGAACTGCGCTTCGAGGCACGCGACGCGCTGCTGCTGCGTGCCGCACCGGTGGACGAAGGCCAGCTGCGCAAGGCCTGGCCGGAGCGCTTCGTGACCGAGGACGTAGTGCGCTGGGACAGCGAGCGTCGCGCCCTGGTGGCACTGCGCGAGACCCGTTTCGACCGCATCGTGCTGGACAGCCGCTCGGCAGGCCGGGTCGATCCGCAGCACGCCGCACAGGCGCTGACCGACGCGGTGGCCGAACTCGGCCTGCAGGCGCTGCCGTGGACCGAAGGCCTGCGCCAATGGCAGGCACGCGTGGAGTCGCTGCGGCGCTGGATGCCCGAACTCGGCCTGCCCGACTGCAGCGACGACGCCCTGCTGGCCACGCGTGCGCAATGGCTGCAGCCTGCGTTCGCCGGCAAGAGCCGCCTGGATGCGCTGGACGAGTCCAGCTTCGGCGAAGCGCTGAAGTCGCCCCTGGAATGGTCACAGCGTCAGCTGGTCGAGCGTCATGCACCGACCCGCATCACCGTACCCTCCGGGCTGGAGCGGCCGATCACCTACGCGCTGGACAGCGAGAGCGGCGAACCGCTGCCGCCGGTGCTGGCGGTGAAACTTCAGGAACTGTTCGGCCTGGCCGACACGCCGCGCATCGCCGATGGCCGCGTCCCACTGACCCTGCACCTGCTCTCGCCCGGTGGCCGCCCGCTGCAGGTCACCCAGGACCTGCGCAATTTCTGGGAAAACACCTACGCGGAAGTGAAAAAGGAAATGAAGGGCCGCTACCCGCGCCATCCGTGGCCGGATGACCCGTGGACGGCGACGGCCACCCATCGGGCCAAGCCGCGCGGGACCTGACCGGTGGGGCCGGCTGCGGACCCTGCCTGATCCTGAATGGCTGCGGTAAAGTCACGCCACGTGTGACCTCGACTGACATACCGTTTACGGGCAACACGCGACACTGGACTTCGACCCGAGGCAAAGGACCCCCGCATGAGCAAGCTGACCGTAATCACCGACCGCGCTCTGGAGCGCGCCCTGGAGCTGGCCCACACCGCCGGCGATGGCCTGAAGAGCGCCGGTGGCAGCCTGCGCAATGCGGACTGGATCAAGACCGGCGCCGCCATCGGCGCGGTGAAGACCGGCGGCAAGGCCGCAACCAAGTTCGTGCGCCGCAATCCGGCAGTGGCCGTGGCCGCCGCTGCGGTCGGTGTAGGCCTGCTCGGCTACGCGCTGTACCGCAAGCAGCAGAAGAAGAAGGCCGCCAATGGCCACGTGGTGAATGGGCAGGCGCAGCGCATCAACGCACGTGACCGCCGCAACGACACCGTGGTGGACGAGCACAGCGATATCGGCAGCGACGCCTGAGCCTGCCGGGGTCGGATCCTTTCCACAGGAAGGACTCTGACCCCAAGGCACTACATGAGGGCCGGACACCGGAAGGTATCCGGCCCTTTCTGCATCAACCGATCTGCCGCCACTGCCCCGGCTGCAGGTCGTCCAGCCGGTAAGGCCCCATCGACACGCGGACCAGCCGCAGCGTCGGCAGGTTCACCGCCGCGGTCATCCGCCGCACCTGCCGGTTGCGGCCTTCCCGGATCGTGATCGCCAGCCAGGCGTCGGGCACGGTCTTGCGGAAGCGCACCGGCGGATCGCGTGTCCACAGCGACGGCGCCGGATCGAGGCGCTCGATCTTCGCCGGCAGTGTCGGCCCGTCATTGAGCACCACGCCGTCGCGCAGCTGTTGCAGCTGTTCGTCGCTGGGCATGCCTTCCACCTGCACCCAATAGGTCTTGTCAGCCTTGTGCTTCGGGTCGGTCAGCTTGTGCGCCAGCGTGCCGTTGTCGGTCAGCAGCAGCAGGCCTTCGCTGTCATGGTCCAGGCGACCGGCGGCATACACGCGCGGCGGCAGGCCGAACCCGGCCAGGGTCGGCCGCGGCGGCACGCTGCGGTCGGTGAACTGGCAGAGCACGTTGAAGGGCTTGTTGAAGGCAATCAGCATTGCGGGCACGGCAGGCGGCGGGTGGGGCATTGTCCCATGCCGCGTGCGGCGGCTCGAAAGGTGCCGGTCAAGTCGGCCGGCATAGCCCATGCCCGGCTGCGCTTTCCTGCGAGCACGAACACGAAGGGCTCAGCCGAATACCTTCCACTGCAGCAGGAACGACCCCAGCACCAACACGAAACCGCATGCCGTGACGACATTGGCCCGGCGACGCAGCGCCGCGGGTGGCGGACAGGTCATGCGGGCGCGTTCGTCCAGCACCCCGCCAAAGAACAGCACCGCAAAACCCGTCGCTCCCAGCAGGTCGTAAGCATGCCCACCGTGGTACACAAAGTCATACAGCCGCGGCAGCACCAGCACCGCGATGACGATATACAGCACCTTCTTCAACGGTCCATGTCCTTGAATTCGATTGGACTCCGGCGTATGGCCGGACCTGGGGCCAGCCATACGTTGCGCTGCGCGCGGTGAGCGTGGTTGCGGCTGCGCTTTCCTGCCGCCCCAATCTCGGCCGGCTCAGCCGAAAACCTTCCATTCCAGCAGGAACGAGCCCAGCACCAGTGCGATGCCGCACGCGGCGATGACATTGGCCCGGCGCCGCAGGCCTGCGGCCGGCGGGTCGGCCTTGCGCGAACGTTCCTCCAGAAGGGCACCCGCGAACAGCACGGCAAACCCTACCGTCGCCATCAGATCGTGGGCATGACCACCGTAGAACACAAAATCGATCAACCGCCCCAGCACCAGCACCGCGACAGCGATGTAAAAGACCTTCTTCAACAATTCATGTCCTTGCATACGATCGAATTCCGGCGCATGGCCGGTTGGGACCAGCCATGCGCCGCGCTACGCGCGATGAGCCGAGCAGGAACGATGTCGGCCGTCCTGACCGGCACCCCTCTTACGGCTTGATGAAGCGCAGGGTCATGCGGTCGCTTTCGCCGATCGCCTGGTACTTCGCATCATCGGCCTTGTCGTGCTGGTTGGTCGGCGGCAGCGTCCACACGCCGTTCGGGTGGTCCTTGGTGTCGCGCGGGTTGGCGTTGACCTCGCTGCGCGCGTCCAGCTTGAAGCCGGCGGCCTCGGCCATCGCGATCACCTGCTGCTGGCCGACATAGCCGGTGTCATCGTCGTCGACCACGTCGGCCTTGGCGCGATGCTCGACCACGCCGAGCACGCCGCCCGGCTTGAGCACGTTGAAGAAGCCCTGGAACATGCCCTGCGCCTGGCCGGCCTTGCGCCAGTTGTGCACGTTGCGGAAGGTCAGCACCACGTCGGCTGAACTGGCCGGGCCGAACACCGGCTTGGCCGGATCGTAGGCGACCACGACGGTCTTGCCGAACTGTGCCGGCGCACCGGCGTACTTCTTTTCCAGGCTGTCGCGGCTGCGCTGCTGGTAGTCACGGCCGCGGCCCTCGGGCACCGCCATCGGGTCGACCACGGCGGCAACATAGTGGCCCTTGTCCTGCAGCAGCGGCGCCAGGATTTCCGAGTACCAGCCGTTGCCGGGGGTGATCTCGATGACGGTCTTTTCCGGCGTCACCTTGAAGAACGACAGCGTCTGCGCCGGATGACGGAAGCCATCGCGCTTGACGTTGTTGGCATCACGGGTCGACGCCTTCACCGCCGCATCGATGGCCGGTGACACCTGGATCTTCGCCGGTGCCACCGTGGCCGGTGCGGCGAACGCGGGAACAGCGGCAAGCAGGGCTGAAGCAAGCAGCAGGCGGCAACCACGCAGGGACGAAGCAGGCATCATCGGAGCGACTCCAGCGGAAGATGCGGCGAGACTAGCAGCCGCGGCGTCCCAGGTGTTCACAAAACGTTAGCTGCGTGCGCATCGCGGAACACTGTTTTGTGGTCACCGCCGCAGCACGGTCACACAACGCGTTTTATTCTGGAGCACTTCCCCCAAGGAGTCCGTGCCCATGACGGCAACCCGCGAACTGGGCCGTTCCGGCCTGCATGTACGTCCGCTCGCCTTCGGTGGCAACGTGTTCGGCTGGAGCGCCGATGAGAAGGCCAGCTTCGCCCTGCTCGATGCCTTCGTCGATGCCGGCTTCAACCTGGTCGACACCGCCGATGTGTATTCGGCGTGGGTGCCGGGCAATGCCGGCGGCGAATCGGAAACGCTGATCGGCAAGTGGTTTTCCCGCAGCGGCAAGCGCGACAAGGTGGTGCTGGCGACCAAGGTGGCCAAGTGGGCCGAGCGCCCCGGCCTGGCCCCGGACAACATCAACGCCGCGGTGGAAGATTCGCTGCGCCGCCTGCAGACCGACGTGATCGATCTGTACCAGGCCCACGAGGATGACGAGTCAACGCCGCTGGAAGCGACCCTGGCCGCATTCGGCCGGCTGATCGAAGCCGGCAAGGTGCGCGCGATCGGTGCCTCCAACTACAGCGCCACGCGCCTGGCCGATGCGCTGAAGGTATCCACCGACTACAAACTGCCACGCTACGAAACCCTGCAGCCGGAGTACAACCTGTATGACCGCGCCGGCTACGAAAAGGAACTGGAACCGCTGGTGCAGCGCGAACAGATCGGCGTGATCGGCTACTACGCGCTGGCCAGTGGCTTCCTCAGCGGCAAGTACCGCACGCCGGCCGATGCGGCCAAGAGCCCGGCGCGTGGCGAGAACGTGGTGAAGCGCTATCTGAATCCGCGTGGCCTGCGCATCCTGCAGGCACTGGATGACGTGGCCAGCAAGCACAACGCCAGTGCCGCGCAGATCGCACTGGCATGGCAGATCGCACGGCCGTCAATCACCGCGCCGATCGTCAGCGCCACCAGCGTCGAGCAGCTGCACGATCTGCTGGCCGCAGCCAACGTGTCGCTGAGCGTGCAGGATGTCGCGCAGCTGGATGCCGCCAGCACGGAAGCTTGAGACCCGGTAGTGCCGGCCGCTGGCCGGCATTGCGCGGTAAAGAAGAAAATAATTGAACAAAATGGTTGCGCACGAATAAATCGTGGTTTATCGTGCGCACCTCGTTTCAACAACCACTGGAAACTTCCCTTGAACGCGCATTCCGTCGCCATCGCCAAACTGCTGCCATGCCTGCGCATGGACGTGCTGGCGCGCGCGTTCGGCAAGGAAGACCAGCTGACAACGGCCTGATACCCGCCCTGCGGAGATCGGCCACCCCGATCTCCGAGGCTTGACGACGCCCTCGGAACGCAAGTCCCGGGGGCGTTTTCGTTTGCGTCGGCACAAGGACCCGCGATGCCAGAACTGCACCCCGCGCGGCAACCCGCCGCTCACTGACACAGGTTTTTTCCGCCCCGCCGAAGGATTTACTTCGCGCGAGTGGCGACGCCTGGACATTATCTGCATCGCATCAGAACATTATCGCTCGCGATAATGTCGATGGCCTGCACCCTCGATTCTCCAACGGTCCCGTTTCCACCACGGGCTGGTGCGCGCGGCGTTGCCGTGGCGTATGCCGGAGGTCGCGGACATGCCATCGCCTGGATCGCCTGCTGGAAGCAGGCATCGGTTCGCCGGTACGCGGTTCGATTCCGCGCGGTCCCCAACTGGATAGCTCAGCTTGGTCAGAGCAACGGATCCGTAATCCGTCTGTCGTGGGTTCGATTCCCACTCCAAACCACATGACCTGTCACGTCATGACTTGAAGCAACACCCGGGGCGCAAGCCCCAGCGGCCATCGTCGCCGTCCACAGACAACGCCTTCGGGCAGGAACGTGGAAGGCAACGGACCGCACGCCGGGCCCCGGCCCGCCGCCACTGCCAGCCACGTTCCGCACCGGTGCTGCCTGCCGGGAACGACGACGGCAGCAGTGCCGGTGCACCGAAGGCTCCGCGCGCGGACCGTCCGCCGATGGCCGCCCTCTTCCGCTGCCTGCACGTGGTGTGCAGGCGGCCTCGCCACGACCTGATCGGCCCGGGTCATGGCGATTCATCCGCAACGGGTCGAACCACCAGAGCCATACAAGGAGAGACTCCCATGTTCTGGACCATCAAGGTCGTGATCGGCGACGGCGAGCGCGGCCTGGTGTATCGCAACCGTCGTTTCCAGCAGATCCTGCTGCCGGGCGTGCACCGCCTGTCGCCGTTCGGCGGCCGCCCGCACGTGGACATCCACACCGCATCGAAGGGCGCGGCCTATACCGGCAGCGACCAGGACAGCCTGATCGAAGCACTGGGCGCAACGCTGGACACGCACTTCGTGCTGGCCAACGTCGGTGCCAGCGAGGTCGGTCTGTTGCTGCGCAACGGCCGCATCGATGAAGTGCTGCCGCCGGGCAGCCGCCGTCTGTACTGGCGGGGTTCGGTCGACACCCAGGTGCGCGTGATGGCGCTGGGTGACGAGCCGCGCATTCCGGCGGACGTGCAGCAGCGCCTGGGCCAGTTGGGCGTGCTGCCGCGTGTGGCAGTGATCAGCACCGTGCGAGCGAGTCGGTCGGCCTGCTGTTCATCGATGGCACGCTGCGACAGACGCTGGACGCCGGCCTGCACGCGTTCTGGAACTTCAATGGCAACGTATCGGTGGAGCGTGTGGAGCTGCGTGCACGTTCGCTGGACGTGTCCGGCCAGGAACTGCTCAGCCGCGACAAGGTGACCCTGCGGGTGAACCTGGCCGCGACCGTGCAGGTGGTCGACCCGGTGCGTGCACACCGTACGCTCAGCAATGCCGACGAGTTCGTCTACCGGCAGCTGCAGTTCGGCCTGCGCCAGGCGATTGCCGCGCGCAGCCTGGACGAGCTGCTGGGCGACAAGGCGGCACTGGACGGCGAGATCGCCGCGCATGTGCAGGCGGCGATCGAGGGCCACGGCGTGCGCTTGCTCGGCGTGGGCATCAAGGACGTGATCCTGCCGGGTGAGATGAAGGAGATCCTCAACGGTGTGGTGCTGGCCGAGAAGCAGGCCCAGGCCAGCGTGATCCGCCGTCGCGAAGAGGCCAACGCCACGCGTTCGCAGCTCAACACCGCAAAGCTGATCGAGGACAACCCGGTGCTGATGCGCTTGAAGGAGCTGGAGGCACTGGAGAAGGTCACCGAGAAGATCGACAAGCTCACCGTGTTCGGCGGCCTGGATGGCGTGCTGAAGCAGCTGGTGACGATCAGGTAGGGGGTCGCGGCGGCGCAGGGACGCGCCGCCGGCCCATCAAGGACAAACACGAAGACATGGACACTCAACACAACTATCAATGGCTGCACGCCGAGGGCACCACGCCGATCAAGGGCTGGGTCAACGGTGTGCCGCTGGAAGCGCAGGCGCATGAGCAGCTGCGCAACATCGCCGCGATCCCGTTCGTCGGGCCGTGGGTGGCCGTGATGCCGGACGTGCACCTGGGCAAGGGCGCGACCGTGGGCTCGGTGATCCCGACCCGCGGTGCGATCATCCCGGCGGCGGTCGGCGTCGACATCGGCTGCGGCATGGCCGCCGTGCGCACCACGCTGCGTGCCAACGACCTGCCCGATGACCTGCGGCAGCTGCGCAACAGCATCGAGCGCAGCATCCCGGTCGGCAACGGACGCGGCGGCGAGCACCACCGCATGCCCGACAGCATCCACACGCGGCTGGTGCAGTCCGGGCTGGCCGCCGGCCTGGAGAACATCAAGGACAAGCACCGCAGAATCCGCACCGACAAGCTGGACCGCCAGCTGGGTACGCTGGGCGGCGGCAACCACTTCATCGAACTGTGCCTGGACGAGACGGACACGGTGTGGGTGATGCTGCACAGCGGATCGCGCGGCACCGGCAACCTGATCGGCACCTACTTCATCGAGAAGGCGCGCGAGGAACTGGCCCGGCGCGTGCTCGGCTTCCATCTGCCGGACAAGGACCTGGCGTTCTTCATGGAGGGCGAGCCGCTGTTCGATGACTACGTCGAGGCGGTGTCGTGGGCGCAGGACTATGCCCGGCAGAACCGCGAGGCAATGATGTCGCGGGTGCTGGCCGAGATGCGCCACCGGCTGCCGAAGTTCCAGCTGGCAACGATGGCGGTGAACTGCCATCACAACTACGTGCAGAAGGAGACGCACCACGGCCAGGAACTGCTGGTGACGCGCAAGGGCGCGGTCAGCGCGCGCGAGGGCGAGCTGGGCATCATTCCCGGCAGCATGGGCACGCGCAGCTACATCGTGCGTGGCAAGGGCAACGCGGACAGCTTCCACAGCTGTAGCCACGGTGCCGGCCGGGTAATGAGCCGTGGCGCTGCGCGGCAGCAGATCACGCTGGCCCAGCACCGCGAGGCCACCGCGCATGTGGAATGCCGCAAGGACAGCGGCGTGCTGGATGAGTCGCCGGCCGCGTACAAGTCGATCGACGATGTGATGGCCGCGCAGCTCGACCTGGTCGACGTGGTGCACACGCTGCGGCAGGTGCTGTGCGTGAAGGGATGATGGAACGGTGCCGGCCTCGGCCGGCACCTGCTCGACGGGCACGGGCGACTGGATGCCCGGGATCCGTAGCGTCGAGCTTGCTCGACTGCTCTTCCACGCCATGCGTGGATGAAACGGCGCCGACCAAGGTCGGCATCTACCAGAGCAGCACGTCGCGTCGGGGGTCAGCGCGGCACGCTGTCCTCGGCCACCAGCGCATGATGCACGCCGATCCCCGCACGCACGCCCTCGGCGGTGGCCAGGGTGATGTTGCCGACCGTGGTCGCATCGCCTGCGGCATACACGTTCGGCACCGAGGTCTGCTTCATCATGTCGACCTCGATCAGCACCCCCAGCGGGCTCTCGACCAATGTGCACCCCAGCTGCTGCACCAGCGGCGTGGCCATCGCCTGGGTAGCCGGCACGAACAACGCACGCTGTGCGATACGGCGGCCATCGGCCAGCTCCACTTCCAGCCAGGTAGGCTGGTCGCCCTGCACACCCAGCACGGGTGACGTCTCGATGTGCACGCCACGCTGCTGCATGGCGGCGCGTTCCTCATCGGTGATCTCCAGACCCATGCTGAAGAACGTGACATTGCCCCAATCGGCGAACAGCGGCGCCTTGCTGGCGGACATCGGATGGCCGCCGAGCAGGCCGATGGCACCACCACCGACTTCATAGCCGTGGCAGTAGGGGCAGTGCAGCACGGTGCTGCCCCAGCGCTCGGCCAGTCCGGGCAGTTCCGGCAGCTGGTCGGCGATGCCGCTGGCCAGCAGCAGCTTGCGCGCGGCCAGCACCTGGCCATCGGCGGTACGCACTTCCACACCTTCGGCGGTGGTGCGGGCGTGCTCCACTTCGGCATGCACCCAACGCACCGTGGGGTAGTCCAGCAGCTGCTGACGCGCGGTCTTCAGCAGCTCGGCGCCACTGATGCCATCCAGCCCCAGCACCCCGTGCGAATGACTGGCGAAGCGATTGCGCGGTGAACCGGCATCGATGACGGTGACCGGGCGACGGGCACGGGCCAGGATCAGGCCGGCGGCAATGCCGGCGTAGCTGCCGCCGACGATGAGCACATCAGGATTCATGGTGACCTTCCAGGGAACGGTGATGGGCAAGATGGCGGGCGAAGTCGGCGCCGAGCTGGTCCAGCGTGGTCGCCTGCAGGCGCTGCTCAAGCAGCCGCTGCGCCTCGCGCGCGCCTTCGAGCAGGGCGCTGTTGACCAGCTGCTGGATCGGGCAGCCACCGCCGGAATCGCGAGCGCCGACCTGGACCAGCGGCGGTGCTCCCACCGCCAGATAGATGTCATGCAGGGTGATCGCCGCGGCATCGCGTGCCAGCAGGCTGCCGCCGCCGTGACCACGGGTGCTGCGCACCAGGCCGGCCTTGTGCAGCTGTGCCAGCAGACGACGGATCACCACAGGATGGGTCGGCAGGCAGGACGCCAGCTGTTCGGACGTGCGCGGGGCGGCATGGCCGACCAGATGCGCCATCACGTGCAGGGCGTCGGAGAGGGGGTTCGCGGATTTCATGTAACAACATTAGTTACATTTAATTCCTCTGTCGAGGGTCTGCTTTCGTTCCATATGGACACATCTGTCCTATGAAACATCTCCTTCACATCACTAAACGAAACGCGAATGTGATCAACATCCCACTTCAGGGCGTGCGCAGCGGGTCGATACCGCAGTGCCCCTTCCCGAGAGTTCTTCCCCATGAATGCGTCTGTCCGTGCTCCGCGCCTGCAGTCCAAGCTGCTCGGCGCGGTTTCTGTTGGTCTGGCTGTGGTCCTGCTGTGCGCTCTGGCCGGCCTGGCCTCCGCCTGGTTGAAGTTGTCCACCGAGGTTCCACCCGAAGTCGCGCACAGCCGCGATGCCGAACGCCTGCAGCGCGAGTTCCGCGGCCAGGTGCAGGAATGGAAGAACGTGCTGCTGCGCGGCCACGACGACGCGTTGCGCCAACGCCACCTGGACGCCTTCGACAGCGAGGGTCGTCTGGTCGAGCAGCTGGCCAAGGGCCTGGTCAGCAGCCCGGATGCACGCACGCGCGAACTGGCGCAGGCCTTCATCGGCCTGCATGCGCAGCTGCAGCAGGACTATCACGCGGCGCTGCAGGCGTTCGCCGAGGCCAGCTACGATCCCGCCGCCGGCGACAACCTCGTGCGCGGCAAGGACCGCCCGGTGGCAACCGCGCTGGATGCGTTGAGTACGCACGCCACGCAGGTGGCCGAAGCGGCGGTAGCGGCCCGTTCGCAGCAGGCGCGGCAGACGCTGCTGCTGTGCGCGGCGCTGACCGTGCTGGCCGCCGTGCTGCTGCTGATGGGCCTGGGCTGGTGGCTGCGGCGTGCGGTGGTGCAGCCGGTGCTGGCGGTGGAAGCCGCTGCGCGTGCAGTGGCCGCCGGTGATCTGCAGCATGTGGTGCAGGTGCGCAGCCGCGATGAGATCGGTCGGCTCGCGCAGGCCATGCAGGCGGTGCAGTCCACACTGCGCGGCGTGCTCGATGCGCAGGCCACGATGGCACAGGCGCATGAAGCCGGCACCATCAGCCACCGCATGGATGCCAGTGCCTTCCCCGGCGCATTCGGCACGATGGTGGCCGATAGCAACGCGCTGGTCGATGCGCACATCCAGGTGAAGCTGCGCGCGATTGCGATCATGGGCCGTTACGCCATCGGTGACCTCAGCCAGGACATGGAACGCCTGCCCGGCGAGAAGGCAGTGATCACCGACGCACTGGATACCGCCAAGGTCAATCTCGGCATGATCAATGGCGAGATCCGCCGCCTGGCCGAAGCCGCTGCCATGGGTGACTTCGGCCAGCGTGGCGACAGCGCGCGCTTCGAGCATGACTTCCGCGCGATGGTCGACGGCTTGAACCGATTGATGCAGACGACCGAACTGAACCTCGGCGAGGTCTCCAGCATGCTGCGCGCGATTGCCGATGGCCGCCTCGGCGCGCGCATGCATGGCGATTTCCAGGGCGTGTTCGCGCGCATCGCCGGCGATGCCAACACCACCGCCGCGCAGCTGGCGACCATCGTCACCGACATCAAGCACGCCTCCGGCAACATCCACACTGCGGCTGCAGAGATCGCCGCCGGCAACAATGATCTGTCGCGCCGTACCGAGCAGCAGGCGGCCAATCTGGAAGAAACCGCCGCGTCGATGGAAGAACTGACCTCCACCGTGCGCCAGAACGCCGAGCATGCACGCCAGGCCAACCAGCTGGCGATCGGCGCGCACACGGTCGCCTCGCAGGGCGGCAGCGTGGTCGGCCAAGTGGTGGCGACGATGGGTGCGATCGAGACCTCGTCACGGCAGATCGCCGAGATCATCAGCGTGATCGATGGCATCGCGTTCCAGACCAACATCCTGGCGCTGAACGCGGCAGTGGAAGCCGCGCGTGCCGGCGAGCAGGGCCGCGGCTTCGCGGTGGTCGCCAGTGAAGTACGCACGCTGGCGCAGCGCTCGGCGGCGGCCGCGAAGGAGATCAAGGCGTTGATCGAAGCCTCGGTTGAGCAGGTCGGCCACGGCGCGCAGCGCGTGCGCGAGGCCGGTGACACCATGGCCGAGATCGTGGCATCGGTGCAGCGCGTGACCGACATCATGGCCGAGATTTCAGCGGCCTCGCAGGAGCAGAGCGCGGGCATCGAACAGGTCAGCCAGACCGTGATCCAGATGGACGGCACCACCCAGCAGAACGCGGCGCTGGTGGAGGAAGCCAGTGCCGCCGCACGCAGCCTCGAACAACAGGCGAACCGGTTGATCGACGCGGTGGATGTGTTCGATCTGTCGACCACAACAGCGGCGAAGGACGCGTTGGCGCGTGCGGCCTGAGTGATCCGGTTGCCGGCCAGCGGCCGGCACTACCCGTGCGATGTGCCGGCCGCAGGCCGGCAGCGTCCACCGCCACTTGGGTAGCGCCCGACCATTGGTCGGGCGACGGCAGGATCAGTGCGGACCAACGGTCCGCACCCACCAGAGCGGCCGCGCCCACCCGCGCATGCGGTAGTGCCGGCCGCTGGCCGGCAACCTCAGCGCACGTAGTCGCTCTGCGCCATCGCGTCGGCCAGGTAATCCACGAACGAGCTGATCCGCGACGACACGGCGGTGTTGCGGTAGTACACCGCATGGATCGGCTGGTACACATCCAGCGTCTGCGCCGCCAGCACCTGCACCAGGGTGCCGGCGCTGCGGTCGCGATCGGTGACGAAGTCAGACAGGCAGGTGATGCCCACACCTTCCACCGCCAGCCGGCGCAGCGTCTCGCCACTGGATACGGCAATATCCGGGCGCACCAGCAGCAGCCCATCCGACTCTCCGGGCAGCGGCCAACGGTTGAGTGATTCCGGCTCGTTGAAGCTGACCAGCGTGTGCTGGCCCAGCGCGGCGACGCTGGCCGGTTCGCCGTGCCTGGCCAGGTAGTCCGGGCTGGCCACCAGCCGCAGCTGGCAGCGGCCCAGCAGCCGCGCATGCAGGGTGGAGTCGGCCAGCGGGCCGATCCGGATCGCCAGATCGGTGCGCCGTTCGAGCAGGTCGATGTAGCGGTCGGAACTGTTCAACTCCAGCTGTACTTCCGGGTAACGCGCGCGATAGCCGGCCACCAGCGGCGCAATCACGTGCAGCACGAACGGCATCGCCGCATCCACGCGCAGGCGCCCCGCCGGGCGCTCGCGGCGCGCCGCCATCTGTTCCTCGGCCGATTCCACCGCATCGATGATCGCGCGCGCATGGCGCAGGAACGCCTCACCCTCGGCAGTCAGGTGCAGGCGGCGGGTGGTGCGGGTCAGCAGGGTGATCCCCAGCTTGTCCTCCAGCCGCCCCAGCGCGCGGCTCACACCCGAGGGCGTCTGCCCCAGCTGCTCGGCGGCAGCACTGATCGAACCGCTGTCGATCACCGAAAGGAACGCCTGCATTTCATCGAGAGTGGTCTTCATGCCCTTATTATTGACTGCACGGCAATAGTGATTGGCGTGAAGACCGGTTTTTCAGCAAAGGTCGGCGGCGCAGACTGCGCAGCCTCTTCCTCCTGCTGGACCCTGTCATGATCCGTGGCATTCCCCTCGCCCTGCTGGCGTTGACCCTCGGTGCCTTTGCCATCGGCACCACCGAATTCGTCATCGTCGGCCTGATCCCGACCATCGCCGGCGACCTGCAGGTCAGCCTGCCCTCGGCCGGCCTGCTGGTCTCGCTGTACGCGCTGGGTGTGGCCATCGGTGCGCCGGTGCTGACTGCGCTGACCGGACGCGTACCGCGCAAGCAACTGCTGGTGGCGCTGATGGTGTTGTTCACGCTCGGCAATGTCGTCGCCTGGATGGCACCCGGCTATACCTCGCTGATCATCGCCCGCATCCTCACCGGCCTGGCGCACGGCGTGTTCTTCTCGATCGGCGCGATCATCGCCACCGCCGTGGTGCCGAAGGAGAAGGCGGCCAGCGCGATCGCCATCATGTTCACCGGCCTGACCGTGGCGCTGGTGACCGGCGTGCCGCTGGGCACCTTCATCGGCCAGCATCTGGGCTGGCGCGCGACCTTCCTGGCGGTGGCCGGCCTCGGCGTGGTCGCCCTGATCGGCGCGCTGCTGTTCGTACCGCGCAACCTGCCGCAGAGTGCGCCGGCCAGCCTCCGCCAGCAGCTGGCAGTGCTCGGCCAGCCACGCCTGCTGCTGGTCTATGCGATGACCGCGCTGGGCTACGGTGGCACCTTCCTGGCCTTCACCTACCTGGCGCCGATCCTGCAGGACGTCACCGGCCTTCCGGCCAACGCCGTGAGCCTGGTGCTGCTGGTGTACGGCGTGTCGGTGGCGATCGGCAACCTGTGGGGCGGGCGCATGGCCGACCGCTTGGGCCCGGTGCCCGCGCTGAAGCGCATCTTCGGACTGCTGGCATTGGTGCTGTTCGTGCTCACGTTCACTGCCTACAACACCTGGTTGATGCTGCTGACGGTGCTGGCGCTGGGTGCGGTGGCATTCGGCAACGTGCCCGGCCTGCAGGTCTACGTGGTCAAGCAGGCGCAGCGCTATGCACCGCAGGCCACCGACGTGGCATCGGGCCTGAACATTGCCGCGTTCAACGTCGGCATCGCCATGGGCGCCTCGCTGGGCGGTCTGGTGGTGGAGCACATCGGCCTGATGCATACGCCCTGGCTGGGCGCGCTGGTGGTCGTACTGGCCTACGCGCTGACCGTGCTCAGTGGCCGCCTCGACCGCCGCGATGGCGTCGACCACCGCGCCGACGGCATTGCCGCCACCGCGCATTGATCCATGCAATGCACCGTTGCCGGCATGCATACGGTGCCTGTCCTAACCTCTTCCCTCTGCTACTCCCTTCCCCCCGTTGGAGCTTCCCATGACTGTCCCCGCTTTCGGTCTCGGCACCTTCCGCCTCAAAGACCAGACCGTGATCGACTCGGTGCGCAACGCACTGGAGGTCGGCTACCGCGCCATCGATACCGCGCAGATCTACGGCAATGAAGCCGAAGTCGGCCAGGCCATCGCCGAGTCGGGCGTGCCGCGTGATGATCTGTACCTGACCACCAAGGTGTGGATCACCGAGTTCAAGCGCGATGCGCTGCTGGCCAGCCTGCGTACCAGCCTCGAGAAGCTGCGCACCGACCGCGTCGACCTGGCGCTGATCCACTGGCCGTCACCGAATGACAAGGTCGATGTGCCGATGGAGGAATACCTGCCGGCACTGGCCGAAGCCAAGGCGCAGGGGCTGACCCGCGAGATCGGCATCTCCAACTTCACCATCGCGCAGACCCGCAAGGCGATCGAGATCCTCGGCGCCGAAGCCATCGCCACCAACCAGATCGAGATCCACCCGTACCTGCAGAACCGCCTGCTGGTGAAGTTCCTGCAGGACAACGGCATCCACATCACCGCCTACATGAGCCTGGCCTATGGCGAAGTGCTGAAGGACCCGGTGATCCAGGCCATTGCCGGCCGTCACCAGGCTACGCCGGCGCAGGTTGCGCTGGCGTGGGCGCTGCAGCAGGGCTTCTCGGTCATTCCGTCGTCGACCAAGCGCGAAAACCTGGCAGCCAACCTCGAAGCAGCGGCCGTACGCCTGACCGACGAAGACATGGCGCAGATCGCCAAGCTGGATCGCGGCCATCGCCTCGCGAATCCGGAAGGGATTGCCCCGGCCTGGGATTGATCCCAACTGGGGCTACGTATCGGAATCGTAGGTGCCGACCTTGGTCGGCACTGGCCTCTGGTCGGTCGATGACACATCGTGCCGACCAAGGTCGGCACCTACCAAAGGCAGAGCTATCCCTCGCCTTGCAGCAACCACCCACGCATCGCCGCACTGACCTCGTCCGGCTTTTCGATCGGTGCCAGGTGCCCGCAATCGGGCACCACCACCAGCTGCGAGTGCGGCACCAGGGCGTGCATCTCCTCGCTCACCGCCAGCGGCGTGATGCGGTCGTTCACACCGCAGACGATCAGCAGCGGATCGCGGTAGCCGGCCAGCACGTCATGGCCGTCGCGGCGCTCCAGCGCGCTCTGGCGCAGGAACACTTCGGCGCCCAACCGCGCGGTCATGTCGCGCACACGCTGCACCAGCACGTAGTCGTCCAGCCGCGAGGCATCGATGTAGCTGCGCATCAACGCGTCACCGAAGCCGTGGAATTTTCCCGGCAAGCGCACGCTGGCACGTTGGCTGCGACGCTGCTCGGCACGTTCCGGTGAATCGGCATGGATCGAGGTATCGATCAACGCCAGCTTCAGCACGCGCTCGGGCGCGATGCGCAGGATCTGCTGAGCGACGAAGCCGCCGAGCGAGAAACCTGCCAGCGCAAAGCGCTCCGGCGCCTGCGCCAGCACGTCCTCGGCCACGCCCTGCAGGGTTTCGCCGCGGGTCTGGTCGCCTACCGTGCAATCGGCGATGTCGGCAAGATCAGCCAACTGTGAGCGCCACAGCTCAGCGTCGTTGAGCAGGCCAGGCAGCAGCAGCAGGGGGATACGGTCGGTCATGGGGGTATTGTCGCGCCGGTGCGGTGGCGGCGCCATGCCAGCGACCGCGCCAAGCGCGGCGACATGCCCCGGATGAAACAGGCGCGCCGGACCCGCGCCCGCTTCTGGATACCCTGTGGGACGCCAGTCAGACCGATGCCGTGGCGCATTCCTCGGCGTCGGAAGCAGGCGCCGTCGACGCCCCACGCTGGGGCCGCACCTCTTGGACGATCCGCCCCTGCTCCATCACGAGCACGCGGTCGGCGCTGTTTATGGTTTCCGGCCTATGGGCCACGATCACCTTGGTCAGCTCCATACGCTGCACGGCTTCGTTGACCAAGCGCTCGCGCATGACATCAAGATGGCTGGTGACCTCATCTAGAAACAGAATCCGTGGCCGGCGGTAGAGGGCGCGGGCCAGAATCACTCGCTGCTTCTGACCGCCTGAGAGCGAGTTGCCCATGTCGCCGATAAGACCGTGGTAACCCATCGCCATCCCCGCGATGTCATCATGCACCGCGGCCATTCGAGCAGCTTCCTCAATGCGCTGTTCATCAACCTTTGCCAGCACCACGTAGTGGTTCAGATCCCAATGCAGGATACAAGGCAGTTTGAGCTGGGAAAGATGCTCCATCTCAAGCCGCAAGGGCCGCGAAGACAACCCCAGTTGCTGGCCAATGTGGATGAGCTGGCCCAACTTGACACCCTTGAGCGACAACGGATAGCGTCGGCGGATCTCGCTCAAGCCGATCCTCTTTCCGTGGAAATCGGCGATCATCGCGATCGACGCCAGCCCACACTCCGTTGCCTCCGACTGAAGTATCGCTTTCATTCCGATGACAAGCCCAAGCTCCCAGTCAATTTGAAACAGAAGTCCTTGGCACGATCATCGGTGCCGATAGCCTTTACTGAGCACGCCGCATGAACTGGGCGGCGTGAATGCATCCCCGCACAGGGGTTCAATTCGATGTGTGTTCTCTCTGAATCCGCTTGCGCCTTGCATCCGCGAATCTGGCGATGGCAACCACCACCGCACCAACGCACAGAAGTGGCCAAATCCAGCGGTCTGAAGATGCCGCGACCACGGCCAGGCAGCACACACAGATGGCGAATGTCTTTTCGTCGATACCCGGAAACTTCATGATCTGCTCTCCTCGTGCCAGCATTTTCCGAAACCAATGGCTCCAAACAGATCGCGCAGGGGCGCGCGAGCACCCCTACGCGACACCCATCACATCAGGTAGTGACCCACGATCGCACCGTGAATGCCACCACTGACGGCGCCGGCGAACGCGCCCACCGGGCCGCCCACCAAGAACCCGATTGCAGCACCGGCGACCGCACCACCGGCAAAGCCGTTCGAAGCGCCTTCACCCGCGCCATCGACATTGGCAACTTCGGCATTGTTGAGTTCACGCATGATGATTCCCCCTATTTGAATACGATTGTTTGAGTTTCAGAGAAGGTGTACTTACATCAGGTAAAGCGCAACGGCAATTCCACCGCCGATGAGCGCACCGGCAGCGGACCCGGCCGGGCCGCCGACGAGTGCACCGGCAAAACCACCTGCACCGGCACCGTTGAGAAAGGCGCCCATCGCACGTTCACCCTCGACTTCGACAACTTCATCCATGGTCAGTTCACGCACAATCGATCTCCTGAAATTGGCACACGTCCAGTGTGCATGGGATCCTGGCCAGCTTCCTATGCAGAAGGTTGAAGATGGTGGTGCTGGGTGACCGCGTTTTGACAGTTCATCATAGAGCGTTGCCCCTAGCGACACCGCTTGAGGCCCATTCGGCCATGTAGAGCATCTGGCGCAGCATCAACGGGCCCTGTTTGGACAGCCGACGCCGCCCAGTTCTGCCGCCAGACTCGTTGGGCCGGGGATCCAGGCCGATCCATGCATCGGCGTTAGCCAACGGCCAGCGCGTCATGTAGTAGATCAGGTGAGCCACGACGGCGGAGCCGATACCAGGAGGCGCCTGTAGAACGCGCAGTGCTCTTCATCGCGACTCAAGCGCCGCAGCGTGCTTTCCAGCTGGCTAGCGTCCCAGCCAGGGCGCGGGACAGATCTGACATCTCTCTAGGGGGCACTTCCGCTTACCCCGAAGGATTGCTACGAGCGCGCGCGTGCCTCCACCAGCGCCCGCCGCTGGTGCAGCAAATCGTGCATCAGTTGCTGCTCGTCGGTACGCGGTACGTATTCACGCAGACGATCGCTCTCCCTCTTCACGTGGCGGGCGATCGCTTGGGATGCCCTGAACAATCGTTGCTGAGTGCTCGATTTCCAGCACCAGAGTGCAATACAGAACGCTAGTCATCCCTCTCGACCTGGACATCGACCTTATCCCTAAAAATAACTGAAATGAAAGACAAAAGCAGAGCTGGAAGCCCCAAAAGCAGCACGAAAGACAAAGGCGCACCAAACGACCATAGAGCTGCAGAAAATACAACAGCCGAAACCCCAAGCAGCAGGAACGAGCACTTAACTTTCTTTATTGATAGGTAACTTGCCGTCGAACACAGCAGCGAGAAAGCGGCAACGAAAACCCCGACCACCTGAGGAACCTGCAAAGGCTCAGCACCCCTCAGCGCTGCCACCAGCATCAGCGCTGAGGCAGACGCCATCGCTACCAGGGAAATAAAATAGAACTTGCCATGTCGCCCATCAAATCCATCAGTAATCTTCACATCAACCCTCAAGGGATCGCAGGGCGAAATCACCGCGATCCGGCCAATTATTTACCAAGCCATCCGATCGAGCTGATCGCCCGCATAACCAGCACCAGCAATAGCACACCAGCGACAAAACCTTTACCAAACGCAGTTCCAATCCCAACGACGACCGGCACAGCTGCACCGTCGACGCTCTCAACTTCAAGAATGGTCAATTAGCGACAGTCAGCACCGAGAGTGCGGCAAACAGAGGGAACGCCAAAAGCCCCTGGGATTGGGAGAGCATAATGCCCCCCCAACCAGCTGCTTCGCTTTGCATCCAAGACTGGGTGTCTAAGCAACGAATCCGACATCCCGTCTCCGAGCGCTGTTGGCAGGCGTATCACCCTAGCGCGTACTAAACCGTAGCGTGACTTTCCACAGCGATCAAATAGGCATTTGCGACACCAATGTAGCCATCGTCTTTGTTCTATCCAACTGAGAATTCGACTTCACCCCAAGACTCGTAATGAATACCTGATGTTGGGGGTGTTCTGAGCAACTCCCTGCGAATGCGGGATGGAGATCGCTCGGCTCGTCTGTCGGCCCATATCCGCAGATCCATGCTCGTCAGTCCCTCCACCCCGGCTCCTACATACCGCGTAGGCGCTGGGAGGAACATACAAGGAACATACAAGCCCATGCTCGGCTGCCTCTGGAACAGTCGAGCGTAGCCTCGGTTCTACATCGGAGTTTGCGGCACCTCTACCTGCTGCACCGGCAGGGTCACCATCATCACCGTCGGGTCATCCGGGTCCAGCTTCGTCTTGAAGCCCAGGCTCTGGCACATCGCCAGCATGGTGCTGTTCTCGCGCAGCACTTGGCCTTCGACCACGTCCAGGCCCAGCCACTTGGCGTACTCGATCATGATCGCCATCAACCGCCAGCCGATGCCGTGGCCCTTCAAGTCCGAACGGATCAGGATGCCGTACTCGCCACGGTGGTAATCGGCATCGGCGTGCAGGCGTACCGCGCCGAGCATTTCGCCGCTGCGCGGTTCGATCGCCACCAGCGCGATCGAGCGTGCGTAATCGAGCTGGGTCAGGCGCGCGATGAACTCGTGGCTGAAGTGCTTCACCGACTGGAAGAAACGCAGGCGCAGGTCCTCGTCACTGACGCGGGCGAAGAACGCACGGAACAGTGCGTCGTCCTCCGGCCGCACCGGGCGCACGAAGGCACGGCCGCCATCGGACAGCTCGATGGTGCGCTCCCACTCCTTCGGGTACGGGAACACCGAGAAACGCGGATGGCCGCGGCCCTTGTGCAGGATGCGCGACGGCGCCACCGCTACGCGGGCATCGAGGGCGAGGATGCCCTTGCCGTCGACCAGCAGCGGGTTGATGTCCAGCGTGCGCACTTCGGGGATATCGGCAGCCAGTTGTGCCAGCTTCACCAGCGCCAGTGCCAGTGCGCGCTCGTCAGCCGCCGGCACGTCACCGTAAGCCTTGAGGATGCGCGAGGCGCGGGTCTGGCCGATCAACTCATGGGCCAGGCGCAGGTCCAGCGGCGGCAGCGCCAGTGCCTTGTCGTTGATCACTTCGACGGCAGTGCCGCCGCGACCGACCACGATCACCGGGCCGAACGTCGCGTCATCGGCGATGCCGACGATCAGTTCGCGCGCCTTCGGGCGGACGATGGTCGGCTGCACCAGCAGGCCATCGATGCGTGCATCCGGCCGCAGCTGGCGTGCGCGCGACAGGATCGCGTTGGCCGCGCTCTGCACCGCCGGCAGCGTGGACAGGTTCAGGCGCACGCCATCCACTTCCGACTTGTGCGGAATGTCCGGCGACAGGATCTTCAGTGCGACCGTGGCACCGCGTTCCAGCAGCGGCTGCGCCAGGTCCATCGCTTCGTGCGCATCGCGCGCATGCATCACCGGCGCGGACGGAATGCCATAGGCCTTGAGCAGTTCATGGGTGGCCAGCGGGTCCAGCCACTGCTGGCCGTTGGCCAGGGCGGCATCGACCAGTGCGCGCGCGGCGGCCGTGTCGACACTGAAATCCTGCGGCAGGCTGGGCGGCGTTTCCATCAACGCGTTCTGCGCTTCGCGATAGCGCACCAGATGCTGGAAGCCACGTACGGCTTCGGCCTCGGTCGGGTAGGTCGGGACGCGTGCCGCGTTGAGCGTGGCCGTGGCCTGGTCGTCGTTGCCCAGCCACACCGCGAATACCGGCTTGTCGCGGTGATGGCGCGGGCGCAGGCCGAGTGTGCGGGTGAGCGCCTGCGCCGCGTCCGCCGATGACGTGAATGCGGTCGGTACGTTGACGACCATCACCGCATCATTCTCGTTGTCGGCCAGCAGCGCTTCGATGGCCGCGGCATAGCGCTCACCATCGGCGTCGACCACGATGTCGACCGGATTGCTGCGCGACCAGCCCTGCGGCAGCACCGCGTCAAGCTTCTCCACCGTGCTGTCGGACAGGTTGGCCAGCGTGCCACGCAATGCGATCAGCTGGTCCACCGCAAGGCGGCCAACGCCGCCACCGTTGCTGAGGATGGCCAGGCGTCGACCGGGGAACGTCCCCAGCCGTCCCAGCGACTCGGCGGCGGTGAACAGCTCGTCCAGCGCCCCCACGCGCAGCAGGCCGGCGCGGTTGAAGGCAGCACCGTACACATCATCGGCGCGGGCCAGGGCCTGCACATGGGTATCGCGGCTGCCCGGCTGCACGCGCTCGGCACGGCCGGACTTCACCACCACCACCGGCTTGGCACGCGCGGCGGCACGCGCGGCCGACATGAACTTGCGCGCATCCTTGATCTGCTCGACGTAGAGCAGGATGGCGCGGGTGCGGTAGTCGGTGGCGAAGTAGTCGAGCAGGTCGCCGAAGTCGACGTCCATCGTGTCGCCCAGCGAGACCACGGCGGAGAAGCCGACCGAGCGCGCCACACCCCATTCCACCAGCGCCGCCGCAATCGCCGAGGATTCGGAGATCAGCGCGAGGTCACCGGCCTGCGGGAAGTGCGCGGCGATGCTGGCATTGAGCCGCGCATGCGGTGCGATCACGCCCAGGCAGTGCGGGCCAAGGATGCGCAGGCCGTGCTTGCGCGCCACCGTTTCCACCTGTTCCGACAACGAGCCCGGGCCTTCGCCCAGGTGTGCGGTGAGGATGATCGCGGCCTGCACGCCACGTTCGGCGGCGGTGCGCACCACCTGCGGCACGATCGCCGCCGGTGCAGTGATCACCACCAGGTCCGGCACCCAGTCCAGGTCCTTCAACCGCTTGACCGTGCGGATGCCATCGATCTCGGCATGCCGCGGGTTGATCCAGGCCACCTTGCCGGGGAAGCCGGTGCCACGCAGGTTGCGCATCACCGCGCGACCGGCCGAACGCTCGCGCTGGCTGCCGCCGATCACCGCGACCGACTGCGGACGGAACACAGACTGCAGGTGGTAGGTACTCATGCGCCTACGGTAACCAAATTCCATGGCGATGGGGTCAGGTCCCTTTCCCCAGGAAAGGGATCTGACCCTTGCGTGCCGACCAAGGTCGGCAACTACCGGGGCACGGTGCTTCAGGGGTCAGAGCCCTTCGCTGCGCGAAGGGATCCGACCCCTTAACCGACCCCGGTTTACAACAGTGTGCCGTGCAGGATCATCGCGGCGATGCTGAAATAGATCACCAGTCCGGTCACGTCCACCAGGGTGGCCACGAACGGCGCCGAAGCGCTGGCCGGGTCGAAGCCGAGCCGTTTCAGGATGAAGGGCAGCATCGAGCCGGACAGCGAACCGAAGGTGACGATGCCGACCAGCGCGGCGCCGATGGTGATCGCCAGCAGGATCCAGTGCTCGCCGTAGTCGTGCAGGCCGCCCAGCTGCCAGATCACGATGCGCACGATGGCCAGGCAGCCGAGAATCGCGCCCAGCACCATGCCGGTGGGCACTTCGCGCAGGGCCACCTTCCACCAGTCACGCAGGCGCAGTTCGCGCAGTGCCAGGCTGCGGATCAGCAGCGAGGTGGCCTGCGAGCCGGAGTTGCCGCCCGAGCTCATGATCAGCGGGATGAACAGGGTCAGTACCACCGCGCGTGCCAGTTCGTCCTCGTAGTGCTGCATCGCGCTGGCGGTCAGCATCTCACCCAGGAACAGCACGCTCAACCAGCCGGCGCGCTTGCGCAGCATCTCGAAGAAGCCGATCTGCATGTACGGCTTGTCCAGTGCCTCCATGCCGCCGAACTTGTGCGCATCTTCGGTGGACTCTTCGATCAGCGCATCGAGCACGTCGTCGACGGTGACGATGCCAAGCATCTGCTGCTGCGCGTCGACCACCGGAATCGCCAGCAGATCGTGGCGGCGGATCAGCCGCGCCACTTCCTCCTGGTCCATCAGCGCATCCACCGTCACCGGCGGATTGACCTGGGCCACGTCCAGGATCGATTCCTCGGGCAGGCCGGTGATCAGCCGGCGCATGGTCACTACCTGCTGCAGCTGCTGGCTGGCCGGCTCCAGCACGTAGATCGCGTACACCGTCTCGCGGGTGCGCTCGACCTGGCGGATGTGCTGCAGGGTCTGCGCCACCGTCCAGCTGGCAGGCACCGCCACGTACTCGGTGGTCATCAGCGCACCGGCAGTGTTCGGTGGGTAGCTGAGCAGCTTCTGGATGGCCTGGCGGGCGTCGGTGCCCAGCAGCGGGATCAGCCGCGCGCGTTCTTCTTCGTCCAGCTCGTGGACGATGTCGGTGGCACGGTCGTCGGCCATCAGCCCCAGCAGCGCCGCAGCCCGCGCCGGCGGCAGCGCGGCCACCAGTTCGCCACTGCGGTGCAGCTCCGGTGCTTCGAGCATCTTCACCGCACGCGGCAACGGCAGCGCAGCCAGCGTTTCCGCGGCGCGGGTCAGTTCCAGCGTATTGAGGAATTCCACCGCGTCGGCGGTGTTGTAGTTCGCCAGCGGTGCGGCCAGTGCGGCGGCATCGGCCACCGGGCGCAGCAATTGCTTCTGGTTCATCGGTTTTGCCTTGTGGGGGTGCGACCTCGCGCAACGCCAACGCAGGCAAACCGTCCCGATGTCAGGCGGTGGCCATCGCTGGCGTCGAACGAGGTCGACTTCTACTGTCGCTGGACATGGGTTGGGGACTCCGGGATGCGTATGCCGACGGACGCGCCGCCAGCGGCGGGCAGTCTGGACCCGTGGGCCATGCAGGTCAACCCGGCCACCCCGCGCCGACGGCCGGCGAGTTGTTCTCGTGCATACACAGGCCGGCGCGCATAATGACGCGGTGGCACTCGCCTCCCCTTCCCCCACCCGAACGGACGCACTGCGGGCTTCCCCGATGACCAGGTATTCCCATGCATAGCGGTGGTCTGGAACTGGCCCTGGTGCTGCTGCTGGCGGCGGTCATCGCCGTGCCGGTGTTCAAGAAGTTCGGCTTCGGCGCGGTGCTGGGCTACCTGGCGGCCGGCGTGGTGCTGGGCCCGGACGGGCTGGGCTTCGTGCAGGACGCCGACCGCATCCTCGGCGCCGCCGAGATCGGCGTGGTGATGCTGCTGTTCGTGATCGGTCTGGAACTGTCACCGGCCCGCCTGAAGGTGATGCGGCGCTCGGTGTTTGGTGCCGGTGCGGCACAGGTGGCGCTGTCCGGGCTGGTGCTGGGCGGCCTGTTGCTGCTCGACCATTTCCAATGGAAGAGCGCACTGGTGGTGGGCGTGGCACTGGCGCTGTCGTCCACCGCGGTCGGCCTGCAGCTGCTGTCAGAACACAAGGCGATCAACAGCGACCATGGCCGGCTCGGGTTCGCCATCCTGCTGTTCCAGGACCTGATCGCGATTCCGCTGCTGGCGGCCATCCCGCTGCTGGGCGGGGTAAAGAACGAGACCCTGCGCTGGGAAGACGCCGCCGTGGCCCTCGGCGCGCTGGCGGTGGTGATCCTGTGCGGGCGACCGGTGCTGCGCAAGGTGTTCGGCATCATCGCGCGTACCCGCAGCCCGGAAGTATTCACCGCGACCGCACTGCTGGTGGTGCTGGGCACCGCCTGGTTCATGCAGGAGGCCGGCCTCAGCCCCAGCCTGGGCGCGTTCCTGGCCGGCGTGCTGCTGTCCGATTCGGAGTTCCGGCACGAACTGGAAGCGCAGATCGAGCCGTTCAAGGGGCTGCTGCTGGGCCTGTTCTTCATTGCGGTGGGCATGGGCATCGACCTCGACCGCATCGTTGCCGAGCCGTGGCTGATCGCCGCCGGCGTGGCGATCCTGCTGGTGGTCAAATTCAGCCTGCTGTACGTGATCGGGCGCATCGCAAAGCTCAGTTCACGGCACTCGCTGCTACTGGGCAGCGTGCTGTGGCTGGGCGGCGAGTTCGCCTTCGTGGTGTTCAACGAAGCGCAGCGCGCGCACCTGCTGGGCAACGCCAACCATGACCGCCTGGTGGCGATCGTCGGCCTGTCGATGGCGATCACGCCACTGCTGATGATCGCGCTGCTCAAGCTGCTCGGCCAGGAGAAGGTAACGCCGCGCGAGGCAGCCGAGGCCGACAAGGTGGCGCCGGACAACCGGCCGAAGGTGCTGATTGCCGGCATGGGCCGCTTCGGCCAGGTCATCGCACGCCTGCTGACCGCGCAGAAGGTGCCGTTCGTGGCGCTGGAAGCGAACCCCGATACCGTGGCCGACCTGCGCCGCTTCGGCAACCAGCTGTACTACGGCGACCCGACCCGGCCGGAGATGCTGCGCGCGGCCGGCGGCGAGCACATCGATGTGTTCGTGATCACCGTGGACGACCCGGAGACCAACCTGCGTGCAGTGCGCATGGTGCGCCGGCTGTACCCGGACGCGAAGGTGCTGGCGCGTGCACGCAACCGCCAGCATGCGTGGCGCCTGATGGACATGTCGGCCGAGCCGTTCCGCGAAGTGTTCGGCACCAGCCTGGAAATGAGCGGGCGCGTGCTGACTGCATTGGGTGTTGCACCTGAAGTGGCCGAACGCCACGTGCAGCGCTTCCGTGAGCACGACGAGCAGCTGCTGCGCGACCAGTACCTGGTGTACGACGACGAGGCGGCAGTGATCCAGACCTCGCGCGATGCACGCAACGACCTGATGCACCTGTTCGAGGCCGACGCGGAAAGCGACGGCAAGTAGGCGTGCCGACCAACGGTCGGCACCCACCACAGATT
>NZ_JAXAXM020000007.1:66503-110201 GCF_047500745.2 Stenotrophomonas sp. FR024 | reverse complement strand
GCCGGCCGCTGGCCGGCAGCCTCGGGATCCCGGAGGTTTCATGAGGTTACCGGCCAGCGGCCGGCACTACCCATTTCCAGGGATCAGCCGTTGTCGCGCAGGAACCGCGCCATCGACGAGACGCCAGGCACGCGCGGCTCGAACTCGCCGGCCACGTCGATGAAGCCGCGCATCACCGCGATCTCGCGCGGGCTGCGGTTGAGGCTGTCGCGCACTTCCGGATCGGCACCGGCGCGCAGCAGGCGCTGCACCAGCAGCGGCAGACCATGCAGCGCGGCCAGGTGCAGCGGGCCGAAACCGCGCGGATCACGCACGTCCAGGCTCACGTCCTCGTCCAGCAGGCGCTCTACCGCCGCCATCACCACCTGCTCGTCGCAGGCGGTACCCGGCTCGGCACGCGCACCCAGCAGCAGCAGCAGCGGCGTGACCGAACCGGCGGCGGCCTGGTCCGGTTCGGCACCGGCCAGCAGCAGGGTGTCGAGCAGGGCCAGCAAGCGCGAGCGGTCGCGGGCACTGAAACCGTACAGCGCGGCACAGTGCAGCGGGCCCAGCTGCTGCGCGTCACCGGCATGCACGTCGGCACCGGCGGTGAGCAGGCGCGCGACGATGTCCGGCAGGCCCAGCGCCGAGGCCAGCATCAGCACGGTCACCCCGCCCGGCAGGCGGTGTTCCAGCTTGGCCCCGGCGTCGAGCAGGGCCGAAACGATGTCCACCTGGCGCATGCTGACCGCCGCCGACAGCGGCGTCGCACCACTGGCAGCGGCGTGCTGCGGATCGGCGCCGCGTGCCAGCAGCAGGTCGGTTACTGCCAGATGGCCACCACCGGCCGCACGCAGCAGCGCGGTGCAGCCCTGTGCGTCGACTGCGTCGACGGCAAATCCCAGATCGATCAGGCGGCGCACCGCATCGACGTCACCAGCCATCGCAGCGGCCGGCAGATCGGCCTCGCGCAGGGTGCGGCGCGGCAACGGCCACACCCGCCAGTCGAGCCAGTCGGCCAGGTCACGGCGACCGATCGACAGCGCCACGCCCAGCGGCGTCTGCCCATCGGCGGCACGTGCTTCCGGCGAGGCACCGTGCTGCACCAGCAGCTTCAGCGCGCCTTCGCGGGCCAATGCGGTGGCCAGATGCAATGCGGTCATGCCGTGGCTGTCGCGTGCTTCGCGATCGACACCGGCCTTGAGCAGGGCCTGCTGCAGGCGCAGCCAGCCCAGACGCACCGCCAGCGACAGCGGCGGATCACCCTCCGGCGAGGCCGCGAACGGATCGGCGCCACGTTCCAGCAGCTCCAGTGCCAGCTGTTCCAGGCCACGGGCGGCCTGGTCGTGCTGCGCACAGGCGGCCAGGAAGCGCGCCAGGCCTCCGCGTCCGGCCGGCGACAGGCCCCTCTGCAGCATCACCTGCAGCGCAGGCACCGCGTCGATGCCGCGCGACAGCAGCGCGAACATCGGCGTGTCGGCGCAGGCGTCACGCACATAGGGGTCGGCGCCGTGGCCGAGCAGCCAGTCGACCGCACGCGGTTCCAGCGCCAGCTCCGGATCGAGCAGCAGGCCGCCCAGTTCTTCCGGCTGGCACAGCTTGGCCAGCGCCGCCATGCCATCGGTGTTGCCGAAGCCCAGTGCCTCGCGCAGCAGGGTCAGCGGCGGACGGTCCGGCAGCAGGCCACTGGCGCTGGCGGCTTCGCCGCGCTCGGCCAGGCCATCGCTGACGGCGGCCGGCAACGGATAGGACGGGTCCAGCAGGGCCACAATCGCCCAGCGACCGGCTTCGGCGGCGTAGTCCACCGCACGGCGGCCAACCGGATCGGTGGCATCGGCGGCGATGCCCAGCTCGACCAGGCGCTTGATCAGCAATGGCGAGACATCCTCGGCCATCGCCGCCAGCTGCACCGCATTGCGGCCTTCGCCGTCCACCGCAACCAGATCCGGCTTGTGCGGCAGCAGATGCTCGACCACGGCAGCGCGACCGGCACGGGCCGCTTCCAGCCACGGCGTACGGCCCAGCGCATCGCGCGCTTCCAGATTGGCACCGGCACCCAGCAGCACGCCAATGATCTCGACGTGGCCAGCCAGTGCGGCCTCATGCAGCGCGCTGCGGCGCTGGCGATCACGCGCGTCAGCCCGCGCCTTGTGCTTGAGCAGCAGCTGCACGCCGGCCGGATCGTCGTCTTCGGTGGCGGCCGCGGCCAGCAACACCGGGGTGCCTTCGGCCGGTTCGCTGCGCGCACCGCGTTCGAGCAGGAAGCGGGCCAGGCGCCAGTTGCCGACCTGGCAGGCCACGGCCAGCGGCGACCAGCCCTCGTTGTTCAGCGCGTCGACTTCGGCGGCGGCATCGCGCAGCAGCGCGGCCACGCCCGGGTCGGAACTGCGTGCGGCATGGTGCAGCGGGGTGTTGCCATCGCTGTCGATGGCACGCGAATCGGCACCGTTGGCGAGCAGGGTCATCACCGCTTCGGGACGGCCGTGCCAGCTGTCGCGGGTGGCGGCCAGCAGCGGGGTCATGCCCCGGTGCGGCGCATTCACATCGACGCCGCGGGCGATCAGTTCGCGCAGCAGGCGCAGGTCCGGCAGCACCGCCGCCAGCACCGCCAGGCTGCGCTGGTCGCGCCAGTTCGGGTCCGGTAGCGCATACGGATCGGCACCGGCCTGAAGCAGCTGCAGGCCGCGGTCGATGCGACCCTGGCGCGCGGCTTCATACAGCGCCGGTGTCAGTTCCTGCGGCGCCATCGCCTCCAGCGGCGCGGTTTCGGCCGCAGCGGGGAACATCGGTTCCTGTTCGCTGCTGGCCGCTGCGAACGGGCTGGGGCGCAGCGACACCAGCGGCGCGGGCGCGACCCGCTGCAGCAGCAGGTGCAGCACCGGCGACAGCAGCACCACCGCCAGCGCGGCGGGCCAGCGCGCGCCTTCCGGCAACAGGCCCGGCCAGGCCGGCAGCACCACCAGCGCGGCCAGCGCGATCACCAGCGCGGCGACACCGAGACCGCGCCAGGCGGTCAGGTCGCGTCCGGCCAGCGCCTGCCAATGCTGGGCGAGATTGCCATCCAGGCGTTCGACATCGTTCCACAGCGGCCAGGTGCGCCAGGCCGCCAGCAGGCCGGCACTGACCAGCACGCTCAGGCCCAGCACCGCGGCCAGGCTGCCGCTGTCACGCAGCGCCGCCAGCGGCCAGGCCAGCAGCAGCGCCAGCAACAGCGGCGCTGCCGTCCACAACGCCAGCAGCGCCGGCAGGTCCTGGCGCGCGACGATCTTCAGCGGCAGCAGCGCGCGGCTGCGACGCCACCACGACACACCCAGCGCGAACGCCGGCTGCGCCAGTGCCGCAAGGATGGCGCCTGGAACGCCGCCCACAGCGGCGCCCAGCGCCAGCACGGCACCCACGGCGAAGGCGATCGACAGGGCGCGCGGACGGGACGTGTCAGTCATAGTGGCGCGGCATCAGGCTGGCCACCGATGGCGGCACCTGCAGGTAGAACCCGCGCTCGCTCATTTCGCTGCGGACCTTTTCCGGATCGGCCTGGGCCAGGCGGCGCTGGGCATCCAGGGCCACGTCCAGGACGAAGGCGAGCGTCCCCAGCGAGGTGAGCAGCGGCGCAGGCAGCGCGCTGAAATCATCGCGACGGGGAACGTAGACGTAGGTGTCCGGCTTGAGTTGGCTTTTATAGACGTAGGCGTGCATGTCCGCGGGACGATAACCCGGGAAGAGCCATGATTGTGTCGGAAAGCCGACACCGGGGAAAGCCGTCAGCCGACGATGGCGGCGTGATCGGCGGCGTTTCCCCGGCGGGATTCAGCAATGTGGCGGCGGCGTTCAGCCAACGCCGCCGCCGCACGGGCGCTTACTTGACCTTGGCGTAGGTGCCCTTCAGCGCGACACCGGCGAGGATCGCACCGGCATAGCATTCGTAGTTGGTGCTGCTCTTGAACTCGTTCTTCTTGTAGTAGCTGACGATGTCGACCACGGCGTTGGCACCGCGCGACTTGGCACCGTCCTGCAGCGCGCGCAGCGCCGACAGCGCAACCCAGCGGCAGGCCTCGGCGTCGCTCTTGTTGGCGGCGTTGGTCTTCTTGTTGGTCACGTCTTCGCCCAGGCGCTGCTGCACGCTGACCGGCTGGCCGGCCAGGTAGAAGCGGACGCTGCCGTCGATGCCGGCGTCCTTGGCAGCCTGCGAGCTGACCAGTTCCTGCAGGGACTGCTCCACGCGGGTGTCGCGGGCGGAGGCGGTGGAGGTCAGGGCCAGCAGCGCGGTGGCCGTGGCGATCATCAGGGTGCGGCGCATCGGAACATCTCCTTGTCGAGGGTGCGGGTAGGTTGCGGGAACAGCGGTGGTGGGGCGGTGGATCACTCGCTCCAGCGGCGGAACACCAGCGAGGTGTTGATGCCACCGAAGGCGAAGTTGTTGCTCATCACGTACTCAGCCTGCAGTTCACGGCCCTGCCCGGTGATGAAGTCGAGCTGGCCGCAGCGTGGATCGACCTCGGCCAGGTTCAGGGTGGGCGCGAACCAGCCGGCGCGCATCATCTCGATGCTCATCCAGGCCTCGAACGCACCACAGGCGCCCAGCATGTGGCCGACGTAGCTCTTCAGCGAGCTGATCGGCATGCGGCTGCCGAACACCTGCGCGGTGGCCTGGGTCTCGGCGATGTCACCGTGGTCGGTGGCGGTGCCGTGGGCGTTGACGTAGTCGATCTGCGCCGCGTCCAGCCCGGCATCCTCCAGCGCCAGGCGCATGGCCTGGGCCATGGTGTCGGCACTGGGCTGGGTGACGTGCTGGCCATCGCTGTTGGTGCCGTAGCCGACCACCTCGGCAAGGATGGTGGCACCGCGCGCCTGCGCGTGCTCCAGGTCTTCCAGGATCAGCGTGCAGGCACCCTCGCCCAGCACCAGGCCATCGCGGCCGGCATCGAACGGGCGCGGCGTGGTCTGCGGCGCATCATTGCGCACACTGGTGGCGAACAGGGTGTCGAACACTGCCGCGGCAGTGGCATCGAGCTGCTCGGCACCGCCAGCCACCATCACCGTCTGCTTGCCGCTGCGGATCGCTTCGTAGGCCGCGCCCACGCCCTGGCTGCCCGAGGTGCAGGCACTGGAGGTGGTGTAGACGCGCCCGGACAAACCAAAGAACACACCGATGTTGACCGGCGCGGTGTGGCTCATCATCTTCAGGTAGGTGGTGGCACTGATGCCGTCGGTGGTGAACTCGTTGAGCATGCGGCCGAATTCACCGGTGGCCTCGTGGCTGCCCGAGGACGAACCGTAGGCCACGCCGGTACGGCCACTGCGCAGCACCGGGTGCTCGTGCAGGCCAGCCTCGCGCAGTGCCACCTCGGTGGCGCGCACCGACATGATCGCGACCTTGCCCATCGAGCGGGTGGTCTTGCGGTTGTAGTTCGGCGGCAGCTCGAAGTCCTGCGCCGGCGCGGCCAGCTTGGTGTTCAGGCCGGCATAGACATCCCATTCGGGCATCGTGCGCACGGCATTGCGGCAGCTGCGCAGGTGCGCTTCGATGGTGGGCCAGTCGTGGCCGAGCGGACTGATGGCGGCCGCACCGGTGACCACCACGCGACGATCGGCAGCCATCAGAGCATGCCTCCGTTCACCGAGATCACCTGGCGGGTGATGTAGCCGGCCGGCTCGGACAGCAGGAACGCCACCGTGGCCGCCACTTCGTCGGGACGACCGACGCGGCCGGCGGGAATCAGCTTGAGCGCGTGTTCGATCACTTCATCGTTGAGCATTTCGGTCTCGATCAGGCCCGGGGCCACGCAGTTGACGGTGATCTGGCGGCTGGCCAGTTCCAGTGCCAGCGCCTTGGTGGCACCGATGATGCCGGCCTTGGCGGCACTGTAGTTGACCTGGCCGCGGTTGCCGGCCAGCCCGGACACCGACGACAGGGTGACGATGCGGCCCGGCTTGCGCCGCCGCACCATCGGCATGATCAGCGGATGCAGCACGTTGTAGAAGCCATCCAGGTTGGTGTGGATGACCTGGTCCCAATCCTCCGCCGACAGCGCCGGGAAGGCGCCATCACGGGCAATACCGGCATTGCAGACCACGCCGTAGTACGCGCCGTGCGCTTCGACATCGGCCTCCAGCGCGGCGCGTGCGGCCTCGCGGTCGGCTACGTCGAACGCCAGCACGCGGGCCTGCTGGCCCATGGCCTGGATCTCGGCCACCACGGCCTGTGCCTCTTCCAGGCGGCTGCGGCAATGCACCACCACGTCGAAGCCATCGCGCGCGATGCGCAGCGCGATGGCCCGGCCGATGCCCCGGCTGGCGCCGGTCACCAGCACGCTTCGATTCCCTGTCATGCCTGTCCACTCTCCAGATAGGCCATCGCGTCGGCCGGTTCGAACACCGACACGTTGGCTGTCGCCCATTCGTCCTCGCCCGCCAGGATGCGGCAGGCGAACATCCCCAATCCATTGTCACCCAACAGCTCGCAGCGCGCCTGTACGCGCAGCCGCGAACCGCTGGGGAAGCTGCTGCGCGCGCTGCTGTAGCGGCGGCTGCCGAGCAGGAAGCCCAGCTGCTGCGGCTTGCCGGCCGCACGCGCGCGGCAGCCGGCCCAGGCCGCGATGGCCTGCGCCATGTATTCGATGCCGACCCACGCCGGCACTTCGCCGTTCTCCACGAACAGGCCGGATTCGGGCACCACCAGTTCAGCCTCGAGGGTGTCCTGGTCCCACTGCGTGATGCGCTCCAGCAGGCACATGTCCTGGCGGTGCGGCACCACGTCCTCGATCGCGTACAGCGTGTTCATCGACGCTCCAGTGCCAGCACGGCATTGCTGCCGCCGAAGGCGAACGAATTGCTCAGCACCCGCCGCGGCGCCTGCGCCAGGCAGGAGCCCGGCGCGACCAGCGGCAGCACCGGCAGTGCGGGGTCGGGCACGCCGTCCCACCAGTGCGGCGGCAGCTGCTGCTGTGGGTTCTCGGCCAGCAGGATCCAGCACAGCGCCGCCTCGATCGCGCCCGAGGCACCCAGCGTATGGCCGGTCAGCGGCTTGGTCGAACTGGCCGGCACGCCGTTGCCCAGCACCTGCGAGACCGCCAGGCTTTCCATCGCATCGTTGTGCCCGGTGGCGGTGCCATGCAGGTTCACGTAATCCACTTCGTCGGCGCCCCAGCCGGCGCGCAGCAGCGCCTGCTGCAGGGCGTCGATGGCCCCCATCCCCTGCGGATCGGGGGCGGACATGTGATGGGCATCGGCCGATTCGCCCCACCCGGCCAGGCACACCGGACCCGGCTCGCGGGTAAGCAGGAACAGCGCGGCGCCCTCGCCGATGTTGATGCCGGAGCGGTGCTGCGAGAACGGATTGCAGCGCAGTGCCGACACCGATTCCAGCGCGCTGAAGCCGGCCACGGTGAAGCGGCACAGCGAATCGGCACCGCCGGCAATCACCGCATCGACGATGCCGGCGCGCAGCATGCGCGCGGCCGACATCAGCGCCTTGGCGCTGGACGAGCAGGCGGTGGACAGGGTCCATGCCGGCCCCTGTGCACCACTGCGCTGGCGCACGAACTGCGCGGCGGTGCCCATTTCCTGCTGGGCGTAATCGAAGCCCTGCGGCCACTGGCCCTGTTCGGCGTGGGTGCGCAGGGCCTGCTCGGATTCACCAATGCCCGAGGTGCTGGTGCCCAGCACCACCGCCACACGCTCGGCACCATGGCGGGCGATCGCGGCGGCCACCGCTGGTGCGATCTGCGCCAGTGCCACGTCCAGCAGGGCGTTGTTGCGCCCGCGCAGGGCCACCGGCAGGTCCTCCAGCGCCGGCAGCGGCGTGCGCACCTCTCCCAGCGCCAGGGTGCGCCCCGGCAGCAGGCTGTCGTTGTCGCTGAGCCCACCCGGCACATCAGCGAACATCGCCGACGCGACCGCGGCGCGGCCATCGCCGAGCGCACAGACCACGCCCAGGTCGTTCAGGTAGATCGGTGCACTCATCGGTCCTGCCCGGCCATGTCGATCGATTCGATGCGCAGGGCGTAGCCTTCGGCGCGGTTGTCCAGCTGCACGCTGCCATCGTCCAGGCGCTGCAGCTGCAGCCACACCGTGCCGTCGCGCGACAGGCTGCGCTGCCGGCGGTCATCGCTGACCTGCCAACCTGCCGGCAACGCGGCGGCAATGGCCGCGGTCGGCCACAGCGCGAACTGCAGGTCATCCAGCACGCGCTCGGCACGCACCTGCGGCGGCAGCCACGGTGCGCGCTGCTGGGTCAGCTGCTGGCCGTCCCACTGCAGGCGCACGCCGGTCTGGCCCATCGCCTGCACCGCCAGCTGCACCTGCTGCGCATCGGCTTCCAGCAGAGCATCCAGGTCGCGCTCATGCGTACCGAAACGGAAATGCAGCTGCTGCTGCAATGCCAGCGGCGCCGGCAGGCTGGCCGGCGACAGGCGCAGCGGCGGCAGTTCCACCAATGGCTTGGGCATGCGGCCGGCACAGGCGGCCAGCAGCAGGCACAGCAGCACGGCCGCGGTACGGGCGATCAGGCGCTGCACAGCTGCTCCAGCACGCGCATGCGGCGGCCGCTTTCGTCGGCCACATACGGGTTGTTGGTGTCCCAGGCGTAGCCGGCCAGGATGGAACTGATCATGTCGCGTACTTCGGGCTGCTGCTGCGGGTGGTAGATGATCTTCTGGAAGCCGCCCTCGTACCAGCTTTCAACGAAGCGGCGGAAGGTCTTCACGCCGGCACGCAGCGGGATCGAGAATTCAGCTTCCCAGTCGACGGTTTCGCCGGCATAGCGGCGCGCCAGGCATTCGCTGGCCAGCTGCGCGGACTTGAAGGCGATGGTGACGCCGGAGGAGAACACCGGGTCGAGGAACTCGCCGGCATTGCCCAGCAGGGCGTAGCCCGGGCCCCACAACGAGCTGACATTGGCCGAGTAACCGGTGATGCGGCGCACCGGCAGCACCGCCCATTCGGCGTTGGCCAGCAGCCGGGTCAGGTTGGGGTCCTCGCCGACGATGGCCTGCAGCTTCTGCAGGTCGTCGCCCTCGTAGCGCTCGAAGAACGACGGCTCGGCGACCACGCCCAGCGAGCAGCAGCCGTTGGAGAACGGGATCGTCCAGTACCAGACGTCGATGTGCTCGGGATGGGTGGTGATCAGGATCTTGTTGCGATCGAAGTCCGCTTCGGCCGGAATGTTGTCGCGCACGTGGCAGAAGATCGCGCCGCGCACCGGGAAGTTGGACGGCGATTCCAGCTGCAGCAGGCGCGGCAGCAGGCGTGCGAAACCGGATGCATCGAGGATGAAATCGGCTTCGATGCGGTACTCGCTGCCGTCCGGACGGCGCACGGTCACCGCCGGCTGCTCGCCCGCTTCAACCGACAGCACTTCATCACCGAAGCGCAGCGTGGTGCCCATGCGTTCGGCGCCGCGCGCCAGCACGTTGTCGAAGTCGGCGCGCTGCACCTGGTAGGTGGTGCCCCAACCTGGCGAGAACTTCTTCCTGAAGTCGAACGCGGTGCGCGCCTCGCCATGCACGAACGCGGCGCCGTTCTTGTGCTGGAAGCCCGCTTCGACCACGTCCTGCAGCAGGCCTGCCGCTTCGATGTACTCCATGCTCTGCGGCAGCAGGCTTTCACCGATCGAGAAGCGCGGGAACTGCTGGCGCTCCAGCATCAGCACCTGGCGGCCCTGCTGGCGCAGCATCGCCGCGGCCACCGAGCCGGCCGGGCCCGCACCGATGATCAGGATTTCAGTACGTTCGACAGCATCCACAGCAGTATTCATCGGTGCGTCCTTGTTGCTCGATCAGGTGGAAAGAAGGAAGTCGGAAGACAGGTTCAAGCTGGCGGCAGGTCATGTGGCGGCGGCCGGAACAGCGGCGAGATCAGCCAGACCAGGCCGATGCCGAACAGCAGGGTCAGGCCGAACGCGCGCAGCGCTGGGGTCTGCGACAGGCCCAGCAGGCCGAACGACAGCCAGGTGCTGGCCGCGCCCACGCACACTGCCAGCCAGGCGCTGGCATCGCCACGGTGCTCGATCAGGAAGATGCCGTAGTCAATGCCCATGCCCAGCAGCAGCATCAGTGCCAGCACGTTGAACAGCTGCAGCGGCTGGCCGAACAGACCCAGCAGGCCCAGGGTCAAGGCACCGGCAATCAGGGTCGGTGCGAACACGCGCCAGGCCTGGCGGCGGTAGCGCAGCCACAGCGCGCCGAACACCAGCGCGATGCCGACCAGCAGCAGCCCACCCATCAGCTTGCGGTAGTGGCCCAGCAGCGTGGAGAAGTCGGCAGTACGGTCCACCCAGCGCACGCCCGGCAGGCCTTCGGCCGCACCCTGCAGGGTGGCCAGCGCATCGGCGCGCGACAGGTCATCGACCATCACCACGCTGATCATCTGCTCACCGACCTCACCCACCCACAGGTGACGGAACGGCTGCGAGGCCGGCGAGGCCAGGAAGGCTTCGGCGCTGAGTGGTGCGGCCGCGAACTGCGGTCGCTGCAGCGGCTCGCCCACGGCCTCGGACACGGCCGACAGCACGCCGGGTTCCACCCTCGCGGTCAGCGCGGCATCGGCCTGCTGGCGCGACGGCGACGGCAGCCAATCGCTGATCGCGCGATAGCCACCAATGCGCTTGTCGTTGGCCAATACACGCAGGCGTTCGGTCAGCGCTTCTTCGCGCTGCAGCAGCTGCGCGGCATCGGCACCCTGCACCAGGTAGAACTGCGCCGGGCTGGGCATGCCCAGCAACTGGCTCAGGCGGATCTGCTGCGCCATCAATGCCGGCGGCGACGACTGCAGGCTGCGCAGGTCGTCGTTGCTCTGCAGGCGCGCGATGCCGATGGCAGACAGTGCCAGCGTGATCACCACGAACATCGTCACCGCGCGGCGGCCATGCAGGCGCGGGAAACGCTCCAGCGTGTTGCCCAGCCACTGCGAGAAGCGGGTCTGGCGGATCTCGCCACCATCCAGCCACGGGAACCAGAAGATCACCGTGAGGAAGGCGGCAGCCAGGCCGACCACCGAGAACAGCGCCATCTGGCGCAGGCCCGGGAACGGGGCCAGGCCCAATGCCAGGTAGGCCAGCGCACTGGTCAGCAGGGCCAGCCACAGGCCAGGCAGCAGATGCCGCAGCAGTTTCCAGCGACGATCGGCCGGCTCGGCCTGGCGCGAGGCGAACCAGTGAATGCCGTAGTCCTCGGCCACGCCCACCAGCGATGCACCGAACACCAGGGTCAGCACGTGCACCTTGCCGAACACCAGCACGGTCACCGCCAGCGCCACGCCACAACCGATCAGCAGTGAGGCGGCGACCAGCAGGATCGGCCGCAGCGAGCGGAATGCCAGCCACACCAGCAGCAGCACCGCCGCCAGCGACCCCCAACCGATGGTGTTGATCTCCTGGTTGGCCTGCACCGCGGCGGCCTCGGCATGCAGCGGCACGCCGGCGTGCAGGATTTCCAGCTCCGGCGCCGCTGCTTTTGCGGCCTGCCCGGCACGTTCCAGCAGGCCATCGAGATGGCGCTCGCCATCCAGCTGGAACGCCGAGCCGGGCGTATCGAACTGCAGCACGGCCCAGTGCCTGCCCTCGGCTTCAAGCAGGCCGTCATCGCCCAACCGCAGCCCCGACCCCTGCGCCTGCTGCTGCCACCATTGCGGCCACAGCGACAACGGGTCCTGCCGCCAGTCGGTCAGGCGCGGCGCGCCCATCGGGCCGTACAGCGCGGCCAACGCCTGTTCGGCCAGCGCGCCCGGCTCGCTGCCCTGCAGCTGCTCGCGCTGGGCCGGGGTCAGCAGGCGGTCACGGTACGGCGCGTAGAACGCGCGCGCCTCATCGAACCAGCCTTCGATCGAGCCGCTGGGTACCAGCAGGGCGTGATCGGCGTCCTTGGCCATGGCTGCAGCAAACGCGGCCTGCGCACGCTTGGCGGCAGCGCCGTCCTTGCCGCCCAGCAGCACCACCACCTGCCGCGAACTGCCATCGGCAATGCGCCGGGTGACATCGCTCAACAGACGGTCGTGTGCATCCTGCGGCAGCAGGGCGAGGATGTCGGTGTCGATCCGCGATTGCTGGCTCCACAGGTGCCACTGCTGCGCGCCCAGTACCACCAGCACCAGCAGCCAGGCGATGCCCAGCCAGTGCCACCAGCGCCGCAACCGGTCCGGCGCGTTCGATGCTGCACCCTCACTCAAAGCGGCGCGCCTCGTCGGCGTTGAGCGTGGCCGGTGCCTCGCTCAATGCGCTGAACTGGATCTGCGTGCGGTCCTTGTTGGCCTCGACGATCTCGACCTGGCGCACGTAGCGGTCACCCTGCAGGGTCAGCGACTGGAACGCCTTGGCCAGCATCGCCGACTTCGGCGTCAGCCGCAGCCGCCAGCCCTGCCCTTCACGGCTGGCCGCCACGTTGAACTGGCTGGACAGCGCCTGCACGTCGCCACTCATCAGCGCGAACATGATCGCGTTCACCGAACGCATCGCCGGTTGCTGCCGTGCATCGAGTTCGACGCGGGTGCTGCCATCGCGCTGGCGGCTGAGGATGCGGTCGGCGGTGACCACCACCTCGGAGGGGAACGGCTTGAGCGTGGACCAGATCACGCCGTGCTGACGCGCGACCACGAAGCGGCCCTGCGAACGCAGCGGATTCTTGAAGCCGCTGACCTGCTTTTCCTGGCTGAACTGGCCACGCAGCACATCCGGCCGCGCCACCGCCTGGGTGATCGCATCGATGGCCGGATCGGCGGCCTGCACCAGCGGTGCGGCCACCAGCAGCAGCGCGCACAGCAGCGCACGGGCGAAACGGTTCGCTCGGCTCATGGCGCAGGCACTCCCAGGCGTTCCCACAATACCGGCGGGCACTGGTACAGCATTTCCTTGCTGGCAGCGTCCACCGCAACCTGGATGGTCATCGCGCGGGTCAGCACCTGGCCGCTCTGCGCATCGACGATCTCGTACTCGATCTTCAGCCGGTTCTCCCATTCCACGATGCGCGCGATCACGCGCAGGGCCTGGTTGAACAGCAACGGACGCACGTACTTCACCCGCGCATCGACCACCGGCCACAGGTAGCCCGATTCGAGCATCTGCGGGTAGTCGTAGTCGTAGCGGCCGAGCAGCGCGCAGCGCGCGATCTCGAAGTACTTGAAGTAGTTGCCATGCCAGACCACGTTCATCGGATCGCAGTCATGGAAGGCCGGGGTCAGCGAAATCTCGCCGGCCCGTTCGATTGCTTCATTCACCGGCATACAGCTCCCAACGTTGCGCGCGGATCTCCACCAGCAGTTCCCGCAGTTCGCGATCCAGCGCGCGGTCTTCTTCAACCAGGGCGATGCGCTGCCCCAGGTCGGCGTACATGTCGGCCAGACTGCCATGCAGCTGCGCGTTCAGGCCAACCCGTTCGCGCAGCGCCAGGCCCTGGCGGGCAGCGATCAGCATCGCGGCCACTACCTGTTCAGTCAGCTCGATCACGCGCAGGCAATCGCGCGCGGCAATGGTGCCCATGCTGACCTTGTCCTGGTTGTGGCATTCGGTGGAGCGCGAGAACACGCTGGCCGGCATGGTCTGCTTCAGCGCTTCGGCGGTCCATGCCGAAACGCTGATCTGCAGCGCCTTCAGGCCATGGTTGATGGCCGCGCGCGGGCCGGTGGCCGCCGACAGGTTGGCCGGCAGGCCGTGGTTGTAGCGGGCATCGACCACCAGCGCCAGCTGCCGGTCGAGCAGGTCGGCGACGTTGGCCACGGTGTTCTTCAGGGTGTCCATCGCCAGCGCGATGTGGCCGCCGTAGAAATGACCGCCGTGCAGGATGCGCTCGCCGTCAGCATCGATCAGCGGGTTGTCGTTGGCGCTGTTCAGTTCGGTTTCGATCAGCTGGCGCAGGAACGGCAGGCTGTCCTCCAGCACGCCGATCACATGCGGCGCGCAGCGCAGCGAGTAGCGGTCCTGCAGGCGCTGTTCATTGCGCGGCGGACGCTCGCTGTGCAGGTCGCTGCGCAGGCGCGCGGCGATGCGGCCCTGGCCCGGGTGCGGCTTGGCGGCGAACAGGGTTTCGTCGAAGTGATGCGCGTTGCCGTCGCTGGCCAGCACGTTGAACGCGGTCAGCCGCGTGGCCATGCGCGCCAGGTAATCGGCGCGCTGCCAGGCCAGGCAGGCCAGGCCGGTCATCACCGCGGTACCGTTCATGATCGCCAGGCCTTCCTTCGGCCGCAGCTTCAGCGGGGTCATGCCGATCTTCGCCAGCACATCCGCCGCCGGCTGCACGCGGCCGTCGTGCAGCACCTCGCGCTCGCCGCACAGCACCGCGGCCACGTACGACAGCGGGGTCAGGTCACCGCTGGCACCCACCGAGCCCTCGGCCGGAATCATCGGCAGCACGTCGTGCTGCAGCAGTGTGGCCAGGCCTTCCAGCAGCGGCACGCTGACACCGGACATGCCGCGCACCAGCGACGCCAGGCGCGCGGCCAGCACCGCGCGGGTCTCGACCGGGTCCAGGTAACGGCCCAGGCCACAGCCGTGGTAGGTGTACAGGTGGTGCGGCAGCTCAGCCACCAGCGCCGGCGGGATGTTCACCGTGCACGAGTCGCCGTAGCCGGTGGTCACGCCGTAGATCACGCCGTCCTCGCGCAGCAGGCGGTCGAGGAAGTCGGCACCGCGCTGGATATGCGCGCGGAACGCAGGCGCGTCGCTCAGTGCGGCCTCGCACTGGCGCTGGGCCAGGGCAACCACGTCTTCAATGGTCAACGGTGCATCGCCAAAGCGGCACACGGGTACGGCGTCAGTCGTCATGCGGAGCCTGATCCCAGAAGGGGAAGAAGTTGAACCAGTCCAACGGGGACTGGATGACCTGGAGTTCCAGCCAGCGCGCGAAGCGCTGTGCCTGTTCGGCCAGTGCGGCATCGCGCGAGCCACGCGGCAGCACGATGCGTTCGGCGAACTGTTCAAACGCCACGCGATAACCCTCGCCCTGGTGCAGGCAGGCCATCGTGTAGACCGGGCAGCCCAGCGCGGCGGCGAGCACGTAGGCACCGATCGGGAACGGCGCGCGGTGGCCAAGGAAATCGGCGGTGACGCTGCGGCCGCCCTGCACCGGCGTGCGGTCGCCGACGATGGCGACGAAGCCACCCGCCGCCACGCGCTCGGCCAGCATCATTGCCGTGGCCGGGCCCATTTCGGTTACCTGCACCAGCTCCACCGCCGCCAGCGGGTCCAGCCGCTGCAGCAGGCGGTTGAAGCGCTGCGCATGCGCGGTGTGCACCAGCACGGTGATGCGGAAACCCGGCACCTGTTCGGCCAGCACCTGGCACAGTTCCAGGCAGCCGATGTGCGCGGTGAGGATCAGCCCGCCTTCGCGGCGCGCGATCTTCTCCAGCACCAGGTCGCGATGCAGATGGATGCGTTCGGCCGGATAGCGCCCGCCCAGGCCGAGGATCTTGTCCAGCATCGTATCGGCGAAGGCGAAGAAGTGGCGCAGGCTGTCACCCCGGGTCGGCGTGCGGCCGAGCACGCCGCTGTATGCCTGCAGCCGCTGCAGGTACTGCATCGAGGCCTGGCGGCCAACGCGGTTGCCCAGCCAGTGGCAGGCCACCACCGGCCACACGCACAGGCGGAACGGCCAGCGCCCGAACCAGCGGTGCACCCAGCACAGGAACAGCACGCCGGCCACCGAGGTGGATTCGCCGATGTCGGCCCAGTGCGGGGCCCCCTGCGCGGCCGCCATCTCAGCCCTGCCCCCGCAGGCGGCGCCACAGCAGGCGCGGTGCGCGCCAGAGCATGCCGAAGAACAAGCGGGTGTGCATGCGGCTGATGCGCACGTTGTCGCGCCACACATCGAAGTGCGAGACGCCATCGGATGGATAGGTCACGCGCGTGGCCAGGTGCTCGACCGGCAGGTGCCGCCAGTACAGGCGCACCATCACTTCGGTATCGAAATCCATGCGCCGGCCGATGGTTTCTTCACCGATCAGGCGCAGCACCGGCGGCAGCGGATACACGCGGAAGCCGCACATGGTGTCGCGCAGATGCAGCGACAGCGTGTTGATCCAGACCCAGATGTGGGTCGCGTAGCGGCCATACAGGCGCGCCTTGGGAACGCTGGCGTCGTAGGCCGGAATGCCACAGATCACCGCCTCAGGATGGGCGCGCGCCGCTTCGATGAAGCGTGGCAGGTCAGCGGTGTCGTGCTGGCCGTCGGCATCGATCTGCAGCACGTGGCTGTAGCCTCGCGCGCCGGCTTCGGCGAAACCGGCCAGCATCGCCCCGCCCTTGCCCTGGTTGACGTCCAGGCGCAGCAGGTCGACGCCCTGGCGCTGTGCCAGCGAACGCAGTGCTGCCGCGCACGCCTCATGCGAGCCATCGTCGACCAGCAGGCACGGCAGGCCGGCGGCCTGCACGCCGTCGACCACCGCCGCGATGGCATGCTCGTGGTCGTAGACGGGAATCACCACCAGTGGCGCGAACGCGGCACCGGCAACGGCCGGATCAGTCCGCATCGGCGAAGACCACCTTGCCGCTGGCATGCACACCGTGGCTGGAGGTGTAACGGAAGGCCATCACGTTGCGTGCGGCATCCCAGTCCAGCTGCAGGGTCAGCTCATCGCCCGGGCGGGCCACGTGCTGGAACTTCACCGCATCCATGCGCAGGAACACTGCCGGCATGGCGAACACCTGGCGGCCAAACCGCACCGCCCAGTCCAGCTGCGCCACGCCGGGCAGGATCGCCGCCTGCGGGAAGTGGCCCTGGAACGGTCGCAGCGCCGGGTCCAGGGTCATCCGCAGCGTGGCGCTGGCCGCATCGCGGTGATCCCAGACCGGCACCGGCATCAGCGGCTGGAACAGCGCTGCCAGTGCCGCCTGGGTGACCTTGCCCTGTGCGTTGATCGGCAGCGCCGGCACCAGCCGCCAGCGGCGCGGTCGGGTGACCGCGTCATGAGCCTGTGCCAGGCGTGCGCCAAGGCGCTGGCCCAGCGCGCGGCGCGCGGCCTCACCGCCCTCCAGCAGCGTCGGGTCGGCCGGTACCACCACCGCGACCAACTGCTCGCGCTGCCCGGGCAGCACCAGCACGCGCACGTCATCCACTTCGGCGTCTTCGCGCAGCGCACGTTCCAGCGCATCCAGTGAAACGCGGCGTTCTTCAATCTTGACGATGCGGTCGGCGCGGCCCAGCAGGCGGAAGCGGCCATCGGCCAACGCTTCAACGCGGTCCTGGGTACGCCACCAATCCGGGGTTTCCAGATGTGCGGAGGCCACCGCCAGGCAGCCCTCCTCGATGCGCCACTGCACGCCGGGCAGCGGCTGCCACGGCGGCAGGTCGGTGTCCCAGCGGCGCCAGGCGATGCCGCCGGTCTCGCTGCTGCCATAGACCTCGGTCGGTGCCACGCCGAGCCACTGCCGCACCTGGCGTGCGGCTTCTTCCGGCAGCGGGCCACCGGAGGAGAATACCGCGCGCAGGCGGCCATGCAGGCTGGCCCAGTCGAGCTGCTCGGGCAGGCGCTTGAGGTGGGCCGGGGTCGCGACCAGCACCGTATCGGTACCGGCCAGCGCACCCACCAGATCTTCGTGGAAGAACCGGCGTGGATGGATCAGGCGGCCGGCAGCCAGCGGCCACAGCACGCGGAACAGCAGGCCATAGATGTGCTGGTGCGACACCGTGCCATGCACCTGCACGCCTTCCAGCTGCGTGCCGAACGCAGCCTGCAGTGCGTCCACCTCGCGCGTCAGCTGGTCCATGCGCTTGTTGATCGCACTGGGTTGTCCGGTGCTGCCGGAGGTGAACACGCACAGCTCGCAGGCGCGCTCGTCCAGCGCCTGAAGACCCTCGTCCGGTGCGGCGTCCAGCGCCGCCAGCGGACGATAATCGGCGGACACATCGCCTGCGAAACCACTCACCTGCGGCTGCAGCGCCTGCAGCGTGGCCGGCAGATTGTCGGCAGCCAGGAACACCCGCTTGCCGGCATGCCAGGCACCGAACAACGCAGCGGCAAAGGCCACCGCATCATCGAAATACAGGGCCCAGTCACGGCCTTCGGCCGCCGCAAACGCGGCGCGCCAGGCCAGTACGCGCTGGCGGAAGCGGGCGTGGTCGATCACCTCGCCATCGCAGACGCCAACACTTCGATGCGGCCGCGCCTCCAGCAGCAGCCGGTCCAGGGCAATCCACTCAGCCATGCGCGTGCGCCGCCTTCACCCGCCGCCGCACCAGCCACTCACCTGCGAACAACACGCCCATCATCACGTACGCCAACAATCCGTTGTAGAGCATCCAGACCCGGTCCGACGCGTACAGCGCGGTCAGCAGGGCCAGGCTGCCGTTGAGAACGAAGAAGCCGCACCACACCTGGGTGACGCGGCGGGTATAGGCCACCGCGAACGGGGGCAGGTCCGGTTCCTGCAGCCGTGCCAGGCGTTCCACCAGCGGCGGGCCGAAACGCAGGCTGGTGCCGAATACCGCCAGCATCACTGCGTTGACCAGCGCCGGGTACAGCTTCAGCGGCAGGGCCTGGTTGAGCACAGTGGCCAGCACCGCCAGCAGGCCGGTGCCGGCGGCCGCGGCCCACCACAGCGGTTGGCGCGTACTCAGCGCGCGCAGCAGGGCCAGGGTGAACAGCAGCAGCGACAACCAGCGTGGCTCGAAGCGGCCCATCGCCAGGTACACCAGCACCGGGTAGGCCAGCGAGATCGCAGCCACCACGACCGTGCGTGCGCGTGCCATGGTGGAGCCGCCGGCGCTGCGGTCAGGCGGCTGCCTGGTCCGGCAGCAGCCTGTGCACCACATCGACGATGTCCTGCACGGTACGCACGGCCTTGAACGCTTCCGGCTGCAGGTTGCGGCCGAGCAACGGCTTCAGCTGAACGATCAGGTCGACCGCGTCGATGCTGTCGATGTCCAGGTCGTCGTACAGGCGGGCCTCGGGGGTGATCCGGGCGGTTTCGATCTCGAAGCTGTCGGTCAGGATGCTGACGATGCGTTCGAACAGTTCATTCTTGGTCATGGCAGGTCCTGGCACCGTTACGACTGGCGGGCGGCGACGAACTCGCCGAGCGCGCGCACGCTGGAGAAATGGCGACGGGTTTCTTCCGAATCGGCCGAGAGGCTCACACCGTACTTCTTCTGCAGCGCCAGGCCCAGCTCCAGCGCGTCGATCGAATCCAGGCCAAGGCCCTCGACGAACAGTGGGGCGGTCGGATCGATGTCCTCCGGCGTGATGTCCTCCAGCGAAAGGGAGGAAATGATCAATTCCTTGATCTCGTGCTCAAGTGCTTGCACGGTTCGGATCTCCAGACAGGTCGAAATAACGAGAAAGGTGCTCGGTGACGCGACGGGCTGCCAAGGCATCCCCCCTTGGCGAGTCGTCTTCGGCCAGAAATGGCGCGATCGGGATATCTTCGCCGATCTGCAGCCGAACGTGAAAGCGACGTGAGGGGACACGATACCACTTCTGCCCCTTGGCCAGCGTTGGCGGGCTGCAGGTGATCCGCACCGGGGTGACGTCCAGGCGGCCCCGTACGGCGATGTTGGCGGCCCCACGCTGCAGCCGCGGCGGCTGCCCGGGCACGCTGCGGGTGCCCTCCGGGAAGATCACCAGGGTGCCGCCGGCATGTACCGCCGCCACGCAGTCATCGACCAGGCCGGCGCCATCGTCATTGGAGATGTAGCCGGCGGCCCGTACCGGGCCACGCATGAACGGGTTGCAGGCCACGGCCGGCTTGACCACGCAGTCGGCGTTGGGCAGCAGCGAGATCAGGCAGACCACGTCGATCAGGGTCGGGTGATTGGCCAGTACCAGCAGGCCGTCGCGCTGCAGGCGTTCACCGCCCTCGATCTCGTAGGTCATCACCCCCAGCCCGCGCATCAGCCGCAGATGGCTGGCGAAGGCGGCCTGGACCACGCGGCGGGCCCGGCGGCGGCGGACCACCGGGTCGCGCATCAGCAGCAGTACCGGCATCACCAGAACGCCGAGCAGCAGGCCGCCCAGGCCAAATGCGACAAAGCTCAGGCCGGTGCCAAACACCCGCCAGGCATGGTCGAGGCGGCGCAGCAGCTCAGCCACGGCGGCTCCAGCGCCAGCGCTGGCCGTGGGCCACGTGTTCCAGCGCCGGCGCGCCGGACAACAGGAACCGGTGCAGGTCCAGCGCATGCGGCAGCAGGCCGGGCGCAGTGCCGGCCTGGGCGTCAGCCGGCTGCCACTGCAGCGACAGCGTCGGCCGGCCCTCTGCCGGGGCGGTCAGGCGCCAGCACCAGGCAAAGAACGGGTCGGGTTCGTCGGCGAACGTCGCGTAAATTTCCGGAAGTGGCGACTCATAGACCACCACCCGCACCTCGCGGGCACCGTCGGCCAGCAGGCCGACGGCCTCCAGGCAAGCCGTCTCCACCGTGGCCTGGCCCGCCGCCAGCGCCAGGTAGTTGCCGCGGTGGCCGCGGGCGATGGAATACAGCGCGGCAATCGCGTTGTGCACGGACAGGCCGAATCCGGTCGGCGACAACGGCTGGTCGCCGACCAGCGCGCCCAGCAGGTCCATCGAACGGGCCACGTCGCCGTGGCGGCTGGCGAACACCAGCGGCACGTCACTGTCGGCGCCCTGCCCGTCCTCGCACCAGCACGCGGCCTGGATCGCCATCCGGCCCAGCCGCTCGATGCGGCGGCGCTGCATCGCCGGCACTTCGGCCAGCGCCGGCGTGTCCGCGCCGTGCGGCAGGTACGGCGCATCGGCCCAGCCCAGCCACTGGCTACGCTCACTCAGGCCGGGCGCCCAGGCGGCCCAGTCGACGATGGAGAATTCGATCATTTAGCGATGGTGCTTCAACGGGAGAACGATAGGCACGAGCCATTACGGCGACGCGCGGCGGCCCCCCGTTCCTGCAGCCGTGCGTCCGTCCAGGACGTCGCCGGCTGCCCCCCTGGCCGCCGGAAAGGAGCGCACGCTAGCACGTCCCGCCCAGGGTGTGCAGGTTTCACATTCCCCAACACGGGGCCCGGTACCGGCAGGCCCCGTGTTCAATCGATCAGTGGTAACCGGTGTCGGCGTGCACCTTGCCGCGGAATACCCGGTAGGACCACGCCGTATAGCCGAGGATGACCGGCAGCAATATGACCAACCCGACCAGCGTGAAGCCCAGTGACGACGCCGGCGCGGCGGCCTGCCACAGGGTCATCGACGGTGGCAGCAGATAAGGCCACATGCCCAGCACCAGGCCGAGGAAGCCGAGCACGAACAGGGCCAGGCTGAGCAGGAACGGCGGCAGGTCACGGCGCGGGTGGGTGGCACTGCGCCACAGCGCGGCGGCCACCGCCAGGGTCAGCAGCGGCACCGGCGACAGCCACCAGAAGTTGCCGTCGCTGAACCAGCGCGCCATCAGGCGCGAATCGAGGAACGGCAGCCAACTGCTGACCAGGCCCATCGCCGCGATCACCGCCACCACCAGTGGCCGGGTCATCTGCCGCGCCAGCGCCTGCACGCGACCTTCGGTCTTCAGGATCAGCCAGGTGCTGCCCAGCAGCGCATAGCCGGCCACCAGTGCGGCACCGGTCAGCATCGCGAACGGGCTGAACCAGGCAAACGGCCCGCCCTGATAGACACCGTCCACCAGCGGGATGCCCTGCACCAGGGTGCCGAGGATCACGCCCTGGGCAAACGTGGCCAGCAGCGAACCGAGGCCGAACGCCACGCTCCACAACCGGCGCGATCGATGCGCCTTGAAGCGGAACTCGAAGGCCACGCCGCGGAACACCAGCGCCACCACCAGCAGCAGCACCGGCAGATACAGCGCCGACAGCAGCACCGCATAGGCCTTGGGGAAGGCCGCCAGCAGGCCAGCGCCACCGAGCACCAGCCAGGTCTCGTTGCCGTCCCAGATCGGCGCGGCGGTGTTCATCATCAGGTCCAGTTGTTCCTCGTCCTCGGCGAACGGGGCAAGGATGCCGATGCCGAGCACGAAGCCGTCCAGCACCACGTACATCAGCACGCCGAAGCCGATCACCGCGAACCACGCCACCGGCAGCCAGGTCATCAGGTCCATGTCAGCGCTCCTCCAGCGGTTCATCGGCGGCCGACAACGGACGTGCCGGGGTATGGCTGCCATGGTCCAGCGACGGCCCCTCGGCATACGGCTGCGGCCCGTGGCGCAGGATCTTCACCAGGTACCAGATGCCCCAGCCGAACACGAAGGCATAGCCAACCACATAGACGCCCAGCGACAGCGCGGTCATCCACGCGCTCTGCGGGCCGACCGCATCAGCGGTGCGCAGCACGCCATACACCACCCACGGCTGGCGCCCCATCTCGGTGACGAACCAACCCGACAGCAGTGCGATGAAACCGCTGGGCAGCATCCAGTTCCAGCCGCGCAGCAGCCACGGCGAATCCAGCAGCTTCCTGCGCCACAGCTGAAAAGCCGACACCCAGGCCAGCAGCAGCATCAGCGTGCCCAGCCCAACCATGATGCGGAAGGCGAAGAACACCGGCGTCACCGGCGGCCGTTCGCTGGCCGGCACCGAGGTGAGCGGATCGAAGGTGCCGTCCAGGCTGTGGGTGAGGATCACGCTGCCCAGCTTCGGAATCGCCACTTCGAAGTCGTTGCGCTCTTCCTTCTCGTTCGGCAGCGCGAACACCACCAGCGGCACGCCCTCGCCTTCCTGGGTTTCATGCCAGTGCGCTTCCATCGCCGCGATCTTCATCGGCTGATGCTTGAGCGTGTTCAGGCCATGCATGTCGCCGACGAAGATCTGTACCGGCACCGTCAGCGCCGCGAACGCCACCGCCGCGATCAGCATGCGCCGGCCGGCCTCGACATGTGTGCCCTTGCGCAGGTACCACGCGCCGACGCCACCGATCACGAAACAGGTGGTGATGAACGAGCCCAGCGCCATGTGGGCCAGGCGATAGGGGAACGAGGGGTTGAACACCACCTGCCACCAGTCCACCGGATGCACGATACCGTTGACCATCTCGTAGCCGGCCGGTGTATGCAGCCAGCTGTTGGACGACAGGATCCAGAACGTGGAGAACAGCGTGCCCAGCGCCACCATGCAGGTGGAGAAGAAATGCAGGCGCGGCGAGACCCGGCCCCAGCCGAACATCATCACGCCGAGGAAGCTGGCTTCCAGGAAGAACGCGGTCAGCACCTCGTAGGTCAGCAGCGGTCCGATGACCGTGCCGGCCACCTCGCTCAGCCGTGGCCAGTTGGTGCCGAACTGGAAGGCCATGACGATGCCGCTGACCACGCCCATGCCGAACGACACGGCGAAGATCTTCTGCCAGAAGAAATACAGCTCGCGCCACACGGGCAACTTCGTGCGCAGCCACCGCCATTCGATGAAGGCCAGCCAGCTGGCCGTACCGATGGTGAAGGCGGGGAACAGCACGTGGAAACTGATGACGAATCCGAACTGGATCCGGGACAACAACAACGCGTCCAAGGGACGCCTCCTGCCTGTGACCGGTGGGATACCGGACCACTTTAGGAGGATTTCGTTAAGGTGGGATGCGACCGGGTGACGCGCTGCTTCACTTTGTCGCAGGCGGGAAGGCCTGCCAGGCATGGCCCAGCACTACGAATTAACCACTTTGGTAGCTGCCAACCTTGGTTGGCACACACGCCCAAACGCCGACCAAGGTCGGCATCTACCAACAGCGACTAGAGCAGCCCACCGCCCGGAGGGCGCCTCAGTTCCAGAAGTACCAGACAGCTGCCGCCACCAACGCCCCCAACAACGCCACCTGCACCACCACATAGCCCACGCCACTATCGCGCGATTCAGCGGCAATGCGCTTCTGCAGGGCCTCGCTCACATCCGGCGTTTCTTCCTGCTGCGTCTGCTCACGCAACGCCTGCGCCAGCGCGCGTTCTTCCGCATCGCGAGGGTCGGTCGATGGGCTCACAGCAGTTCTCCGGCGGCGGCATGCCGCGTCAGTTCCTGCTTCAGGACCTGGCGCGCGCGGTGCAGGTGGCTCTTGATGGTACCGCGTGCCAGCCCGGTCACCTGCTCGATCTCGACCAGGTCGAAGTCCTCCAGGTAGTGCAGGCCGACGATCAGGCGCTGCGGTGCACTCAGCCGCTCCAGCGCCACGCCAAGATGGCGCCCCGCCTGCAGCGCCTCGCTCAGTTCAGCCGGCCCCGGTCCTTCATCGCCGATTCCCAGTTCCTCCGGCACCTCCACCGCCACCATCCATTGCGCCTCCAGCCGCCGCCGGCGCAGGTGCTGCAGCGCGGTGGTGTAGGCCACCCGGGAAATCCAGGTGCGCAGCGAGGATTCAAAACGAAAGCGGTGCAGCTGGCGGAACACGGCCAGGAAGGTCTCCTGCAGCAGGTCGGCCACCTGATCGCGGTCGCCCACCATGCGCCCGATCACATGTGCGCAGGTGCGCTGATGTGTCTCGACCAGTTGCGAAAACGCCGCCTGCGAGCCATCGATGATGGCCCGCACCAGGGCCTGGTCCGCATCCAGCGGTGCGGCGGGTGCCGCCGTCGCCGCTGCATCATGGCGGCGACGGCCCCGCAGTGCCGACAATGCTTCGCCGAGCAGGCTCATCTGCGGGGCGCCCCCTGTGCCCGTGACATGGGCCGGCTCAGCCCTTGCGTGCGGCGGGGCGGGTGAAGTGCCAGGCCAGCAGCTGGCCCAGGCCAGCACTGCCGACCAGCGCGGCGGCGGCGCCAAAGGTCAGGTCACGGGCACCGATGGCTTCCAGCAGGGCCATGGCCAGCGCCAGGCAGACCAGGCTGATGCCCCAGCGCAGCGCGCCCTGGCGGCGGCGCTCTTCTTCCAGCACCGCCAGCGAGCGGATCACTTCCTCCGGCACGTGCGGGGCCACCAGCTTGCTGCGCGCGCGCGCATCGGCAATGGCATGGATCGCGTAGGCGATGCAGATGAAGAGGGTGATCGGGATCAGTTCCTGCATGGTCGGGCTCCGGTTCGGTGGATGATGCGGGTTCAGAAGGATGGATGCGCAACCCCGGCAACCGGTTGCACCACTTTGCCAATCCCGCTGCCATGACCTGTGGCCCCTGCCCCGGGCCCTTGCGGCTGCTACGCTTGCCCGGTTTCCTCTTCTGGTGCCGTCCGCCCATGTCCCGAGTGCTGCCCCTGTCCCTCCTGCTGTCGGCCGTGCTGGCCGCACCGGCTGCGCATGCCGCGCCGACGCCGATCACCATCGAACAGGCCATGGCCGACCCGGACTGGATCGGTCCGCCGGTCGAGAAGGCCTGGTGGTCGTGGAACAGCCAGCAGGTGGAATACCAGCTCAAGCGCAGCGGCAGCCCGGTGCGCGATACGTTCCGCCAGCCGGTGGCGGGTGGCGTGGCCGCACAGGTGGCCGATGACCAGCGCGGCACCCTGGACGTGGCCGAGCCGGTCTACGACCGCAGCCGCAGCCGCAGCGCCTTCGTCCGCAATGGCGACGTGTTCGTGCGCGACCTGCGCAGCGGCGCGCTGACCCAGCTGACCCGCAGCAACGAGCGCGCGGGCAACGTGAACTTTGCTGCCGACAATGGCGTGATCTGGCGCGTTGGCCAGAACTGGTTCCACTGGACCGCCGCGAGCGGCGTGCAGCAGGTGGCCAGCCTGAAGGCCGAGAAGGATCCGCGCACGCCGCCGAAGGCCGACGTGCTGCGTGACCAGCAGCTGCGCACGCTGGAAACCCTGCGCCGCGACCGTGACCAGCGCGAAGCACTGAAGGACCAGGACCAGCGTTGGCGCCAGGCCGACCCGACCCGCGCGCCGGGCCCGGTGTACCTGGGCACCGACGTGGAGATCGCCGACAGCGTGCTGTCGCCGGACCTGACCCACCTGATCGTGGTGACCAAGCCGAAGGACTTCGATGACGGCCGCGGCGGCAAGATGCCGCTGTACGTGACCGAGTCGGGCTACGAGGAAACCGAAGACACCCGCACCCGCGTCGGCCGCAACGGCTTCGAGCCGCACACCCTGTGGTATGTGGACGTGCGCACCGGCAAGGCCGAGAAGGTCTCGCTGTCCAGCCTGCCCGGCATCGCCACCGACCCGCTGGCCGAGCTGCGCCGCAAGGCCGGCAAGGATGCGCTGAAGGGCGAGCGCAGCCTGCAGGTGATGAGCGACTTCATGGGCGGTGGCATTCGCTGGAGCCCCGACGGCCAGCAGGCCGCAGTGATGCTGCGTGCCAACGACAACAAGGACCGCTGGATCATCAGCGTCAACGCTGCCGATGGCCGCGTGCAGAACCGTCATCGCCTGACCGACAACGGCTGGATCAACTGGGGCTTCAATGATTTCGGCTGGATGGCCGATGGCCGCACGCTGTGGCTGCTGTCGGAGGAATCGGGCTTCTCGCACCTGTACACCCAGGCCGGCACGGCCAAGCCGCAGGCGCTGACCAGCGGCAAGTGGGAAACCTCGGCGCCGGTGCCGTCGGCCGATGGCAAGGGCTTCTACTTCCTGTGCAACCAGCAGGCGCCGCATGACTACGAAGTCTGCGCGGTCGATACCGGCAGCCGCCAGGTGCGCGAGCTGACCAGCCTCAACGGCGTGGAAGACTTCTCGTTGTCGCCGGACGGCCAGCAGCTGCTGGTGCGCTATTCCGGCGCCTACCTGCCGCCGCAGCTGGCCGTGCTGCCGAGCACCGGTGGCCAGGCCCGCGTGCTGACCGACACCCGCACCGCCGACTACAAGGCGCGCCAGTGGATCCAGCCAAAGCTGGTGGCAGTGCCGTCCAAGCATGGCGCCGGCGTGGTCTGGGCCAAGTACTACGAACCGGAAAACAAGGAACCGGGGAAGAAGTACCCGATTGTGATGTTCGTGCACGGCGCCGGCTACCTGCAGAACGTGCACCAGCGCTACCCGGCCTACTTCCGCGAGCAGATGTTCCACAACCTGCTGGTGCAGAAGGGCTACATCGTGCTGGACATGGATTACCGCGGCAGCGAGGGCTACGGCCGCGACTGGCGTACGGCGATCTACCGCAACATGGGCCACCCGGAACTGGAAGATTACAAGGATGGCCTGGACTGGCTGGTCGACACCCAGCAGGGTGACCGTGACCATGCCGGCATCTACGGTGGTTCCTACGGCGGCTTCATGACCTTCATGGCGCTGTTCCGCTCGCCGGGTACGTTCAAGGCCGGCGCCGCGCTGCGCCCGGTGGTCGACTGGCACCAGTACAACCATGGCTACACCAGCAACATCCTCAACACCCCGGACATCGATCCGGAGGCGTACCGCGTGTCCTCGCCGATCGAGTACGCGCAGAACCTGCAGGACAACCTGCTGATCGCCCACGGCATGATGGATGACAACGTGTTCTTCCAGGACTCGGTGAACCTCACCCAGCGCCTGATCGAACTGCACAAGGACAACTGGTCGATCGCACCGTACCCGCTGGAGCGCCACGGCTACGTCCGCGCCGATTCCTGGCTGGACCAGTACAAGCGCATCCTCAAGCTGTTCGAGCAGAACCTGAAGTGAGCAACGCCGCGGCCACGATCCATATCGTGGCCGCGGTCATCCTGGATGACCGCGGCCGGGCGCTGGTGGTGCGCAAACACGGCGCCAGCCGCTTCATCCAGCCCGGCGGCAAGCCCGAACCCGGCGAAGCACCGCTGCAGGCGCTGGCGCGTGAACTGAATGAGGAACTCGGCGTGCAGCTGTGCGTCGAGACCGCCGTCGCGCTGGGCACGTTCGAAGACTGGGCGGTGAACGAGCCCGGCCACCGCGTGCAGGCCCAGGCCTGGTGGGTGCAGGTGGACGGCATGCCACAGGCACGCGCGGAGATCGCCCAACTGGCCTGGGTGCCGCTGCAGCCACCGCACGGCCTGCCCTTGGCACCGCTGAGCGAACACCATATCCTGCCGGCCGTCGCCACCCGGGTGACGGCCCGCTGAGCGCGCCGGCACCGATTGCAAGGACACCGGATGTCAATGTCGATCCCGCCGATTCCTTCGCTGGTCCAACCGACCTATCACGCCTGGGTGCGCCCGATCGCACACGCCTCGTTCTGGCTGTCACTGCTGCTCACGGTCTACTTCGTGATGCAGGGACTGCTGCTGTGGCCGCTGCACAACCTTCCGATCTGGCACCTGGTTGAGAGGGAAGTACAACTCCAGCACCTGCACAGCCTGATCTGGCTTCTGGCGCATCCGGTGGCCGCGTCGATGATCGTCGCACTGCTGTGCCTTGCCTCGACGCTGGCCAGCTGGGGACTGCTGCGCGAGCGCAGCTGGGGCCTGTGGAGCTTTGTGGCCATCCTGCTGATGAGTGCATTGACCAACTTTGCGATCGCCGGGTGGCTGGACGTGTTCATGCGCGACGTCATCCCGTTTCTCTCCGACGACGCCGTCCTGCAACAGGAACTCCATCTGAAGCGCTGGTTGATCACGCTGACCATGGTGGCCATGTCATTCGTACTCCTCGGCCTGCAGGGCTGGCTGGCCTGGCGCCTGCTGCGACCAGACATCCGCTCGCGCTTCCACTGAGCCACACCCCTTTCCCGCACGACAAGGACCGTCGCATGCGCTTGCTGACCCGTCTCCCCGCGCTGCTGCTGTTCGCCGCGCTGCCTGCCGCCGCCGATGCGCTGCGCTGTGGCGAATACCGCAGCACCGAAGGCGGCATGGCGCTGGTGTTCACATCACCCAGCACCGGCTACCGCCACGACGACGGCAGCGAGCCGGAGCCGCTGTGGGTCGATCGCAGTGCGGCGCAGGCCCGCCTGGTCATGCTCGACGATGGCGTGGCGCTGCCGGTCCGGATCAGTGCCGATGGGCAGCGCATCGAAGACGAGGTTGTGGTGGTCTACACGCTGCGCCAGTCCCGGGACTGCGCCAGCGAGCCCAGCGCGATTGCCGGCAGCTGCCGCGCCGCCGGCAGCCACTGCATTGCGAAGCTGCCCGCGGCTTCGCCCAGCCAGGCCCAGCGCGCGTGCAGCGAAGGCGTTGGCGCGGGCTGCTCGGCGCTGCTGCGACAACTGCGGGATGGCAGCCCAGCAAAGGCCACCGACGACGTCGGTGCCACGGGCTTTGATCGCCCACCTGCCTGCCGCGAACACACGCCCGGGCATGACCCGCAGGCCTGCGAGGCGCTGACCAATGATGCATTGGCTGCCGCCATGCAGCGGGTGAATCAACGCCTGCAGCAGGAAGACGAAGACACGCTGGATTCGCCGCTTCCGGCCGCTGCACGCGATCAGCTGCAGCAACTGTGCCTGCAGCACCGCAGTGGCCGCTTCTGCGTGGAAGTGGCCGCGCAGCAATTGAACGCGCTGGAACCTGCGTTGGCAGTGCAGGCCCTGCAGGTGGTCTGCGATGCGGGCCGCGTCAGTGCCTGCGAACGTACTGCACCGCTGCGTGAACTCGGCACCGACCTGCGCCTGGTTCCGCTGCAGCAGGTGCCGTGCGGCCGTTACCAGGCCGACGGTGGCGTGATCGACATGCTCGACTTCGGTGATGGCGCGCATGCCCGCCTGCATGAAGGCGCCGTCCAGCTGCAGCAGAACGGCGAAACCCTTGTGCTGCGCCAGCTCGGCAACGGCGACCTGCTCGGCATGGATACCCAGACCGGCTACCAGCGTTACCGGCCACTGCGCGACGCGGCACAATGCACGCCCCCGCGCGAGGGCCAGGGTTCGCCGTAGCGCCAGGAGCTTCCCGTTCGATCGTCAAGGAGACGACATGCATTCACCCGCACCGCGCCGCCGCTGGCTGGCCTGGGCCCTGCTGCTGGCCGCGCCGATGGCCGCCGCACAGTCACCACAATGCGGCCTGTTCAAGGCCGACGAAGGCAGCGGCACGCTGCGCATCAGCTCACCGAACCGCGGCGAGCAGAAGCACTTCGGCAGTGCGCCGTCTCCGGTCGCGTTCCAGCAGATCGACGGAAAGCTGCAGCTGGTGAACCTGGAGTACGGCCTGCCCAGTGCGCTGCAGGTGCGCGATCGTGGCCGCACGGTCGAGGTGGATGGCACGGTCTACCTCCTGCAGGCCCCCGCACAGTGCGCCGCAGCCGCCACGCCGGCTGATGGCAGCTGACTGGCCGATGCGGCCGCGTGCCTGGACAACCGTCGCGAAGCGACCCCGGCCGCGCTGGAAGCAGGGTGCCGGGAAGGCGTGCCCGGCATGTGCCTGCAACTGGCCGATCGTTGGCACGAGGAAGCCAAACCCACGGTCGAGGCCGATCCCGCCCTGGCAAAGGCAGCGCTCGACGCCGCCTTGTCCGGCATCAAACTCCCCGCCGCCTGTGACAACGGTGGCTTCGAAGAGGGAACCCCGGCGTGTGCCGCCGCACTCGAGGCCGACCCGGCAGTGCAGGAGCAGCTGGTCAAGGCCGCGATGACGGCCGCCATGACCGAAGCCATGGTGACGATGACGGCGCCGACCGTGCCGGTGATCATTCCAGCTGAGCGGCGGCAACAGTTGTTGCGGTTGTGCCGCGAGGTAGCGCACGGCGGCTTCTGCACCCGCGTGGCTGAGCTGTCCTGGGACGCGGGAGATCCCCAGCAGGCGGTGCAGGCCCTGGCTGCAGCCTGCACCCCCGGCAATGACACCGCCACCTGCGAGCGCCTGCCGGCGTTGCAGGCGGTGGGCGCATCGCTGCGACCGCAGCCCGCAACTGCATTACCCTGCGGCAACTACCGGTCCGACGGCGGCCTGATGGACACGCTGGACTTCGGCGATGCCGGCCTGGTTGGCGTTGGCTGGAGCAGCCATCTTCGCGCACGCGTCGAAGCGGGCGACATCCGCATCCACCACGACCGGGACGGCGACTTCGTGCTGCGCCCGCTGCCGGGCGGGCAGTTGCTGGGGCTGGATAACTGGACCCGCTTCCAGGTGTTCGTCCCCACCGGCGAGGGCCCGACACGCTGCAGTGCACCGAAGCAGTTCAAGGTGCTGCCACTGCCACAGGATTGCCCGCTGGCACTGGCCAACGAGGGCGGCGCCGAAGCCTGCTGCGCGCAGGGCAAGCTGCAGGGCTGCAACATTCTCGGCAACCGCCTTGCGCTGTCCGGGAACTGGCTGCAGGCCGCCGAGCACTACACCACGGTCTGCCGCGCCGGCGTGCGCGAAGGGTGCGAGAACCTGGTCACCGCGCAGGGCAACGGCGCGGAACTGGACGCACGGGCAACCCTGGAGCAGCTGTGCAAGGCCGACCGCAGCGGCCTGCATGTGGCCTGCGACGTGCTCGGCACCCAGAACTGGGAGCTGATCACGCTGGGTGGTGCTCTGCAGAAGGCGGTTGACGAGGCGGCCGTGGACGACGCTCCGGCGCCGCGCAACTCCAACCGCAAGCGCTGAGCCGGCCAGGGCCTGCCCACAGCTTCGGGCGGGCCCTGCGGTAAAGTACGCGCCATGAACGAATTCGAGCGCGTGCGCGCCTATCTCACCGACCTGCAGGACCGCATCTGTGCGGCGATCGAGGCCGTCGATGGCCAGGCCCGCTTCCAGGAAGACCTGTGGCAGCGTGCCGAGGGCGGTGGCGGGCGTACCCGCGTGCTGCGCGACGGTGCGGTGTTCGAGCAGGCCGGCATCGGCTTCTCCGACGTGGCCGGCAGCCGCCTGCCGCCATCGGCCTCGGCCAACCGTCCGGAACTGGCTGGCGCCTCCTGGCGTGCCACTGGCGTGTCGCTGGTGTTCCACCCGCTCAACCCCTACGTGCCGACCACGCATGCCAACGTGCGCTTCTTCCAGGCGCAGCGCGACGGCGAAGTGGTGGCCAGCTGGTTCGGCGGCGGCTTCGACCTGACCCCGTTCTATCCGTTCGACGAGGACGTGCAGCACTGGCACCAGGTGGCACGCGATCTGTGTGCGCCGTTCGGCGACGAACGCTATGCCGCGCACAAGCGCTGGTGTGATGAGTACTTCTTCCTGCGCCACCGCAATGAAACGCGCGGCGTCGGCGGGCTGTTCTTCGACGACCTGCACGGCGACTTCGAGCGCGACTTCGCTTATCTGCGTGCGGTCGGCGATGGTTTCCTCGACGCCTACCTGCCGATCGTGCAGCAGCGCAAGGACACACCCCATGGCGAACGCGAACGCGAGTTCCAGCTGTACCGCCGCGGCCGCTACGTGGAATTCAACCTGGTCTACGACCGCGGCACCCTGTTCGGGCTGCAGAGCGGTGGCCGCAGCGAGAGCATCCTGATGAGCCTGCCGCCCCGGGTGCGCTGGGAGTACGGCTTCTCGCCTGAACCCGGCAGCGCAGAATCGCGACTGGCCGACTACCTGGTCCCGCGCGACTGGCTGTGAGGGGCAGCCTGGTCGCGCCGGGCCTGGGCTCGGTGCTACAAGTCAGGTGCCCTTCTGCGTGATGATCGTGATGTGTCCGGTCGTCTCCAGCAGCGCGATCTGCACGTCCTCGATCCGCAGGCCGCCCTGCTGGCGCAGCGCGGCATCGAAATCGGCCCGGCTGATCAGTTCGCGGCGGAGAACGCCCTCCAACAGCCGGCCATCACGCGCGATCACGGTGGGCTCTCCTTCGATCATCCGCTCCATGCGCCGATTCCGGGTGGTCAACCAGCCCACCCCATAGTTCAGCACGATCAGGGTGGCCGCCAGCAGCAGGCCACCGCCCAGCGAGGTGTCGGTGCCCAACAGCGCGTTCTGCACCGCGTTGCCCAGCAGCACGATCAGCAGCACGTCGAAGGGCGTGATCTGCCCCAGAGCCCGCTTGCCACCCAGCCGGACCATGCCCAGCACCACGACATACACCACCACCGCGCGCAGGATGAACTCCCACCACGGCATGGCCAGTGCGAACAGATCGGGCATTGTCTTCCCCTGCGGAGCGGTGGCCCAGCGTGGCGCAGGCCACGGCATCTGGCAACGGCACAAATAAAAAGCCCCGCTGACCAGGGGGAGGTCAACGGGGCCGGGGAACGGGCACTTGGGGAGGAGTCCCCGTTCCGAGATCTGCTCCAGGGGATGGGAGAGATCCACAACAGGCGTTGCGCCTGTCGAGAGTTATAGAAGCACTCCGAACACTAACGGTTCGTGAAGGGGCCCAATTTAATGAACCTCCATCAGGGCAACATTCATGATCGAGTCAGAAACCTCTGACGAATGAACGAATTCACGTCGTTTTCGGCCTGAAACACCCTCAGTGTGCTTCGTCCCAGTTGTTGCCGATGCCGGTATCGACCACCAGCGGCACCCGCAGTTTGGCCGCTTGCGACATGCGCTCGACCACCTGCAAACGCAACTCCTCGACGAAACTGCTTTCGGTTTCGAACACCAGTTCATCGTGCACCTGCAGGATCATCCGTGCCGGTGCGCCGCTGTCACGCAGCCACTGGTCCACGTCCACCATCGCGCGCTTGATGATGTCTGCGGCGGTGCCCTGCATCGGCGCGTTGATCGCGGCGCGCTCGGCACCGGCGCGCAGGCCCTGGTTACGTGCATGAATGTCGTTCAGGTACAGGCGGCGGCCGAACAGGGTTTCCACATAGCCCTGGTCGCGGGCCTGCTGGCGCATCCGCTCCATGAAATCACGTACGCCCGGGTAGCGGCTGAAGTACAGCGCCACGTAGTCCTGCGCCTGGCCACGGTCGATGCCCAGGTTGCGGGCCAAGCCGAAGGCGCTCATGCCGTACATCAGGCCGAAGTTGATCGCCTTGGCCGCGCGGCGCTCGTTCGGGGTCACTTCCTCCAGCGTGCGCCCGAACACCTCGGCGGCGGTGGCGCGGTGCACGTCGGCGCCCTGCTCGAAGGCACGCACCAGGCCCGGGTCCTCGGACAGATGGGCCATGATCCGCAGCTCGATCTGCGAATAGTCGGCCGCCAGCAGCTGGAAGCCCTCCGGCGCGATGAACGCGCGGCGGATACGGCGGCCATCCTCGGTGCGGATCGGGATGTTCTGCAGGTTCGGATCCGACGAGGACAGGCGGCCGGTGGCGGCACCGGACTGGTGGTAGCTGGTATGCACGCGGCCGGTGTCCGGGTTGACCATCTCCGGCAGCTTGTCGGTGTAGGTGCTGCGCAGCTTGGCCAGCCCGCGGTACTCCAGGATCACGCGCGGCAGCTCGTGCTGGTCGGCAATCGCCTCCAGCGCCTCTTCATTGGTGCTGGGCTGGCCCTTGGGGGTCTTCACCACCGCCGGCAGCTTCAACTCGTCGAACAGCACCGCCTGCAGCTGCTTGGGCGAATCCAGGTTGAAGCTGCGCCCGGCCAGCTCGGTGGCTTTCTGCTGCGCGGCCAGCATGCGCGAAGACAGGTCCTGGCTCTGCCGGCGCAGTTCGTCGGTGTCGACCCGCACGCCGTTGGCTTCGATGCTCGTCAGCACCGGCACCAGCGGCATCTCGATGCCGCGGTAAACGCTGTCCAGCGCCGGCTCGGCCAGCAGCTGCGGCTGCAGCGCGTGATGCAGGCGCAGGGTGATGTCGGCGTCCTCGGCGGCGTAGCGGCTGGCCTCGTCGATGCCCACCTGCGAGAACGGAATCTGCTTGGCGCCCTTGCCGGCCACGTCCTCGAACTTGATGGTGCTGTAGCCCAGGTAGCGCAGCGCCAGCGAATCCATGTCGTGGCGGGTGGCGGTGGAATTGAGCACGAAGCTCTCGAGCATGGTGTCGTCGTGGTAGCTCTGCACCTGCACGCCGTGGCGGCGCAGCACGTGCAGGTCGTACTTGCCGTGCTGGCCCAGCTTCTTCTTCGCCGGGTCCTGCAGCACCGGGCGCAGTGCGTCCAGCACCTGCTGCATCGGCAGCTGGGCCGGCGCACCCGGGTAATCGTGGCCGACCGGAATGTACGCCGCCCTGCCCGGCTCGACGGCCAGGCTGATGCCCACCAGCCGCGCACGCATCGCGTCCAGCGCATCGGTTTCGGTATCGAAGCTGATCAGGTCGGCCTGCTGCAGGCGTTCGACCCAGGCCTGCAGCTGCTCGGCGCTCAGCACGGTCTCGTATTCACCCGGCGCGGACAGTGCCGGATCCAGCGTGCCGGCGGCGGGCGCCTCGACGCTGCCACGCGCGAAGCCGGCCGCAGTGCCGCGCAGGCTCGGGGTCGCCTCGCTGGCGGCCACCGGTGCCGGCACCGGCGCACCCAGCTCCTTCAGCGCCTGGGTGAAGCCGTAGCGCGCATACAGCTCGGTCAGCTCCGGCACGTCCTGCTCGCGCAGGGCCAACGTGGTCGGGCTGGCGTCCAGCGCCAGGTCGGTGCGGATGGTCACCAGCTCGCGGTTCAGCGGCAGACGCTCCAGCGCCGCGCGCAGGTTTTCGCCGATCTTGCCCTTCATGGTGGGCGCGGCCGCCATCACCCCATCCAGGTGCTGGTACTCGGCCAGCCACTTGGCAGCGGTCTTCGGCCCGCACTTCTCGACGCCCGGCACGTTGTCGACCGCGTCGCCCATCAGCGCCAGCAGGTCGATGATCTGGTCGGCGCGCACGCCGAATTTCTCCATCACCGCCGCGTCCGAATCCATGCGGCTGCCGGTCATGGTGTTGACCAGCTCGATGCCCGGGCGCACCAGCTGGGCGAAGTCCTTGTCGCCGGTGGAAATGGTCACCTTCAGGTCCTGCGCCAGGCCCTGGAGGGCCAGCGTGCCGATCACATCGTCGGCTTCCACGCCGGGGACGCGCAGAATGCTGATGCCCAGCGCCTCGACGATGCGACACATCGGCTCGACCTGGCTGCGCAGCTCGTCGGGCATCGGCGGGCGGTTGGCCTTGTACTGGTCGTACAGGTCATCACGGAAGGTCTTGCCCGGCGCATCGACCACGAACGCCACGTAGGCCGGGCGCTCCTTCAGTGTCGAGCGCAGCATGTTGACCACGCCGAACAGCGCGCCGGTGGGTTCGCCCTGTGCATTGGACAGGGGCGGCAGCGCGTGGAACGCGCGGTACAGGTAACTGGACCCGTCGATCAGGACTAATCTGCTCATGGGTCGATTCTACGCGCCCGTGCCTGCACTGCGACGACACGGCACAGCCGCGGCGATGGGGCATAATCAAGGCTCTTTCCAGGCAAAGGCCCCCGCCGATGAAGACCCTGATGCTGGCTCCCCTGCTCCTGCTCGCTGGCTGCGCCAGCATGGGTGGCGCGGGCGCTCCCCCGGTGGACGTCAAGGGCGCGGATGTGTCCAAGCGCACCATGGACAACGGCGATGTCATCGAGGAATACCGCGTGTCCGGCCAGCTGCGCATGGTCAAGGTGACCCCGTCGCGCGGTGCCCCGTTCTACATGTACGACAAGAACGGCGATGGCCGTTTCGACAACGACAAGGACGGCGTGTCGCCGGTGTACTGGAAGCTGTACAGCTGGTGATGTGACCGGGGTCGGATCCCTGCGATTCAGTAGATCCACGCCATGCGTGGATGGGCCCCTGCCGGCCCTACAAAAGATGACGCCGGCGCGCATCCTGCGGCCGGCGTCGGGTCCCCTCCCCGGGAACGCTTGTATCAGCGGATGACCAGCACCGGCAGCGTGCTGCGTGCCAGCACTTCAGCGGTCTGGCTGCCCAGCAGCACACGGGTCACACCACGGCGGCCATGCGAGGTCATCACGATCAGGTCGCTGTTGCGCTCACCCGCCGTCTCAATGATGCCGTCGGCCGCGTAGCGGTCCAGTACGTGCACCGGGTTGGCGGTAATGCCCTGCTCGGCGGCCTTGGCCAGCGCCGGCTGCAGCACCTTCTGCGCGCCTTCCTCGCGGTCGGCCTTGTACTCAGGGCTGTTCATGTAGCCCACGCTCCAGCCCATGGCGTCGTACATGCCGACGGCCCACGGCTCGGAAACGGTCACGATATCGACCTCTGCATTGAGGTCCTTGGCCAGCTCCAAGCCCTTCGCCAGGCCCTTGTCGGCCAGCTCGGATCCGTCGGTGGCAATCAGGATGCGCTTGTACATGATGGGGCTCCGTGGCGGTCTGCCAGATGGGAACAACACCATTGCACACCGGATGTGCAGGGCGCGCCTTGAGCAGGATCAATCCGGCGCCGCGCAGCGGCGTGTGCGCACCGCCGGCTTGCGTACCCGGACACCGCAGCGCAAGCTGGGTGGGCGGCGCGCCGCCGCCTTGGGAGAACCCGCATGCAGGACCGCAAGCCGACATCACGAAGCCCCCTCAGGATCATCCTGTGGAGCCTCATTGCCGCCTTCGTGCTGTTCTGCGGCGGCTATTACCTGGGCAAGGATCTGGCCCAGCGCGACAACGCCAGGCAGTCAGCCGGCCGATAGCCTGCTGCCGTAGAGTCGAGCTTGCTCGACTGCGTCTGCTCACAAAAGGCAGTCGAGCAAGCTCGACTCTACAGCGCCCCCATCTTCAGGCGATCTGCACCACGCGCGCGTTCTGGCACAGCGGATAGCTGGCCACGAATTCAGCGATCGCATCACGCATCGCCTCGAACGATTCGCCATACATGTACAGCGCGGTCTCGGTCGGGCCCTGCCACCAGCTGCAGATCTCGCCCAGGCCATCGATGTTCTCCGACAGCTGCTCGAACACGTGGTTGGAATCGCACTGTTCGTAGACCTCGTCCGGCAGGTTCAGGCCATCCAGGTAGATGCCCAGGCCTTCGGTCACGCCGAAGCTGCGGTCGGCCTCGCCCGCACCCTGCAGCTGCGAACCCTTCGGCGCGCCCAGCTGCTCCAGCAGGTCGATCAGCTTCGGCACGCCGGCCGCATCGACCAGCGCCACTTCGATATCGCCGTATTCGACCTCGCCGAGGTCGGACATCGCGGTGCCGCCGCCGGTCAGCTCGCCCACCTGGGCCGCCTGCAGCAGCGCATCGAGCGGATCCTCGAACAGTTCGTGGCGATGCTCGGGCTGCAGCTTGGCGTTCAACTTCACGGTGACGTGCAGCGTGGGTTCGGTCATCGGGGCGTTCCTGGAAGATGTCAGGCCCCATTGTAGAGTCGAAGGTAGCGGCAGGAGCCGCTGCCAACGTCGCTTGCGACGGCCCGAAGGGTGCCGGTCAGGACGACCGGCATTGCCACGCTCGACTGCCTTTGTAGAGTCGAGCCGTGCTCGACTGCCTTTCCCACCAGAAGCAGCCGAGCATGGGCTCGGCTCTACAACAGCCCGTCAACGCAGGAACGGCGCCACCTTGCGCTTGAGCAGCTCCACCAGCACCGGGTCCATGTAGTCGTAGTCGTCGGGGATTTCCAGGCAGATCACCCGCTTGCCATTCAACCAGGCCTTGTAACGGCTGGACAGACGGTTGCGGTGCGCCCTTTCCATCACGAAGACCAGGTCGGCCCACTGCAGCAACTCGGGGCTGAGTACTTCCTCGGCGTCGGCCAGCAACCCGGCTGAGGCGGTCTCGATGCCCGGCCAATCGGCAAATACCTGCTCGGCGGTGGGGCTGCGCAGGCGGTTCTGACTGCAGAGGAAGAGCACGTTGCGGGTCATGGATACTCGCTTTTGTAGAGTCGAGCCGTGCTCGACTGACTTTTCCCGCTGCAAGCAGCCGAGCATGGCTATGCCGGTCGTCCTGACCGGCACCCTTCGGGCCGTCGCAAGCGACGTTGGCAGCGGCTCCTGCCGCTACCTTCGGCTCTACAGGAATTCCCGCCCCCCCGACGGTGATCAGATCACCGTCAGGTTGGCGTAGGCCATCACCAGCCACTTGCTGCCGGCATCGGCAAACTCGACCTGCACGCGGGCGTGGGCACCGTTGCCTTCGTAGTCGGTCACCATGCCTTCGCCGAACTTGGGATGGGTGACCAGCGCGCCGAGCTTCAGCGGCGGCGCCTCGATCGAGGCGTGGCCCATCACCCGGCTGGCGCCCATCGAGGCCGGGCGCGAGACCTGCACCTTCGGGCGCACTTCGTGCAGCAGCTCGCGCGGAATCTCGCGCAGGAAGCGCGACGGCAGGCTGTAGTTGTCCTGGCCATGGATGCGGCGCGATTCGGCGTAGCTCAGCACCAGTTTCTGGCGTGCGCGGGTGATGCCCACGTAGGCCAGGCGGCGCTCTTCTTCCAGCCGCCCGCTTTCCTCCAGCGAACGTGCGCTGGGGAACAGGCCTTCTTCCAGGCCGGCCAGGAACACCAGCGGAAACTCCAGGCCCTTGGCCGAGTGCAGGGTCATCAGCTGCACGCCGTCCTCGCCCGCCTGCGCCTGGCCCTCACCGGCCTCCAGCGCGGCATAGGCCAGGAACGCGACCAGCTCGTCCATGTTCTCGCCCACTTCCTCGATGTCGTCGGCGCGGCGCACGAAGCGCGAGGCCACCGAGACCAGTTCGTCGAGGTTGTCGGTACGCGATTCCGAGTCCAGCGCGTTGCGGCTTTCCTTGCTCCAGTGCTCGCGCAGCTGCGAGCGGGCCAGCACGTGGTCCACGCGTTCGGCCAGGGTCATGTGCAGGGTCTGCGCCTGCAGCTCGTTGACCAGCACCAGGAAGCCGGCCAGCGCATTGCGCGCACGTGCAGCCAGCGCGCTGCCCTGGGTGACCAGCATGGTCGCTTCCCACAGCGAAATACCCTGCGCGCGCGCCTCGCGGCGCACTTCGTCCAGCGTGCGATCGCCGATGCCACGCGTCGGCGTGTTGACCGCGCGCTCGAACGCCGCGTCATCGTTGCGGTTGGACAGCAGGCGCAGGTAGGCCAGCGCGTCCTTGATTTCGGCGCGCTCGAAGAAACGCATGCCGCCGTACACGCGGTACGGCACCTGTTCGCTCAGCAGGGCCTCTTCCAGCGCGCGCGACTGCGCGTTGCTGCGGTAGAGCACGGCCACTTCGGTATAGCTGCCACCGTCTCGCACCCACTGGCGCGCGCGCTCGACGATGTAGCGCGCCTCGTCCATCTCGTTGTACGCCGCGTACAAGTCGATCGGCTCGCCGTCGCCGCTGTCGGTCCACAGTTCCTTGCCGATGCGGTCCGGGTTGTGCGCGATGACCGCGTTGGCGGCGCCGAGGATGTTGGCCGTGGAGCGGTAGTTCTGTTCCAGGCGGATGGTCTGCGCACCCGGGAAGTCGCGCAGGAAGCCCTGCACGTTCTCGACCTTGGCACCGCGCCAGCCGTAGATGGCCTGGTCATCGTCACCGACCACGAACACGTGGCCGGAATCGCCGGCCAGCACGCGCACGAAGGCGTACTGGATGGCGTTGGTGTCCTGGAACTCGTCTACCAGGATCTCGCGGAAGCGCGCGCGGTAGTGCGACAGCAGCGCCGGGTTGTCGCGCAGCAGTTCGTGCGCGCGCAGCAGCAGTTCGGCGAAGTCGACCAGGCCGGCGCGGTCGCAGCGTGCCTGGTACTCGATGTAGGCCTGGCGCATGGTTTCAAGCCACGCGTCGTGCGGTTCGGGCTGGATGTGCTGTGGGCGGCGGCCCTCGTCCTTCTGCGCGTTGATCCACCACGCGATCTGCTTGGCCGGGTACTTGCCGTCGTCCAGTTCCAGCGCCTGCACCACGCGCTTGACCAGCCGCAGCTGGTCGTCCGAATCCATCACCTGGAAGCCTTCGGGCAGCTTCGCATCCTGCCAGTGCAGGCGCAGCAGGCGGTTGGCCAGGCCGTGGAAGGTGCCGATCCACATGCCACGGCTGCCATTGGGCAGCTGTGCGTCGATGCGGTGGCGCATTTCGCCGGCCGCCTTGTTGGTGAAGGTCACCGCGAAAATGCCGTGGGTCGGCACGCCATCGACTTCATGCAGCCAGGCGATGCGGTGGGTAAGTACGCGGGTCTTGCCGGAACCGGCACCGGCCAGCACCAGGTGGTGGCCGGGGGGAGCGGAGACGGCTTCGCGCTGGGCCGGGTTCAGGCCATCAAGCAGGTGGGAGACATCCATGCCCCCATTTTACGGCATCGCCGTCGCGGCTCCTGCGACCACCTGGGTTGCCAGTGCCTGCGCCTGCTGACGCAGTTCAGGCACCGCCAGGCTTTCCCACAGGCTGCCGATGCGCAGGCTGCCGAGCACGCCCAGCCGTGCCTGCGGCTGGCCACCGGCGGCACGCAGGCGATCGCCCGGCACCGTGCTGTCCAACCCCAGTCCATGCGGGCCGGGGCGTGCCAGCCCATCGGCCTGCAGCTGCTGCAGCAACGGATTGCGCAGTGCGCTGGCGCGGGTCTCCACGCCGGTGGCGTTGATCACCCCGCCGATCATCCACTGCTGTTCATTGCCCGAGGCATCGCGGCCCGACAGCTGCAGCGCATCGCCGTCGCGCCAGACACGTTGCAGGCGGGACCGGTGAATACGCAGCTGGCCGCTGTCCTGCAGCGTCTGCAACTGCGCATCCACTTCTTCGGCGATGCGGTGGCGATGCACGTCCCAATAGCGCACCACATGGCGCAGGAAGCGACGCTGGTCGGCCTCTTCGAGGCTGCACCACAGCGCCTGCCCGTGCGGACGGATGCGGTCCATCACGCCCTGCCACGGCAGGCCGTCGGCCTGTGACTGGCGTGCGAACCCGCGCAACGCGCGCAGGCGCTGGCGCAGGTTCATCGGCAGCAGTAAAGCCGGATCGAACGTGGGCAGCCCCCCGTGCGCATGCGGCAACGGCAGCAGGCCGTGGCGCGAGATCACATGCAGCGGGCCGGTGTGGCCGGCGGCGACCAATGCCAACACGGTGTCGGCCATGCTCAGGCCGGACCCGACGATGGCCACGGCCTGCTCGCCGGCCAGGGTGCGCACGCCGTCGTAGTCCCAGGCCTCGATCACGTCATCGGCGGGCAGTGCCTCGGCACCGGCTACCGGCAGCGGTCGCATGCTGTTGCCGGTGGTCAGCACCGCCTGCGCGGCGTGCAGCGTGCTGCCATCGCCGAGTGTCAGCTGGTAACCGTGGTCATCCGGCTGCAGGCCCAGCACCGGCTGCGCGATCACCTGCAGCTGTGCCGGGCTGGTCGCAGCGGCCTCCTGCAGGCGCTGCTGCAGGTAGGCAGCAAAGTAGTGGCGGCACACATAGCGCTCGCCCAGCACCTCGCGCGCCTCGCCCGGGTAGGCATTGGCGGCCATCAGGTAGTCGAGGAAATCGCCGGGCTGGTTGGCAAACGCACTCATCTTCGCCGCCGGCACGTTCAGCAGATGCTCCGGCCATGGCGTGGCATAGGCGATGCCCTGCGCCAGCTGCGAGGCGGGTTCGAAAATGGCCAGCGCCAGCGGCGCCTTGGCCTGGCGCAATACCTGGATCGCCACCAGCACGCCAGCCGCACCACCACCGATGATCGCCAGGTCCAGTTCGCCATTACGCGGTGAATCAGTCATGCGCCGATTGTAGGCCATCGGCGATGACAGGCCGGATTGCCGAAATGGGCGGTTGCCGCCGCCTCACATCAACGCATCGGCCAGCCGTGCAATACCTTCGCGGCTGCGCCGCCACGTAGGGCGGCTGCGCCACTGCTGCAGGTCCAGCTGCCGCGCTTCACGCAGGTAGCCATCCTCGATCGCGCACAGCTGCTGCACCAGCGCGCGGTCGTAGCAGATCAGGCCGATTTCGGCATTCAGCGCGAACGAGCGGATATCCATGTTGATCGAGCCGAGCACAGCGATGTCCTCATCCACGCTCATGTGCTTGGCGTGCAGGAACTGCGGCTCGTACAGCGCGATGCGCACGCCACAGCGCAGCAGCTCGTCGTAGTAGGCCTCCTGTGCCCACGAGGTCAGCCGCTGGTTGTTGCTGGCCGACAGGATCAGCTGCACTTCCACGCCGGACAACGCCGCGATGCGCAGCGCGCTGAGCGTGGCTTCGTCAGGCACGAAATACGGGGTGACCATCACCAGCCGGCGCCGTGCGAGGTGGATCAGCGCCGCAACCGCGTCGCGCGCGTTGCTGTACGGGTAGGCCGGGCCGCTGGGCAGCAGCTGGGTGGCGATGTCGTCGCCGCATTCGGGCACATCGGTGATCACATCCAGGCGCTGGCCGGTCTCCATGTACCAGTCGCTGGCGAATACGGCTTCCAGATGCGCCACCGCCGGGCCGCGCACGCGCGCCACCAGCTCGCGGTTCGGGTGGCCCGGCACGAACCGCGGGCCCGCCAGATTCTGCGAACCGACATAGGCCACTTCGTTGTCGATCACCGCGATCTTGCGGTGGTTGCGCAGGTCCATGCGCCCGCTGCGGCGCCAGCGCAGGCCACCGGGCAGCATCGCGCGCACTTCGATGTCGCGCGCCTGCAGGCGCTTGCGATAGGCGCGCAGGCCACGCTTGGCGCCCACCGCATCGAGCAGCACGCGGCACTGCACGCCACGCGCGGCGGCACGCTGCAAGGCCTCGACAATGGCCTCGCCGACCGCGTCATCGAACATCAGGTAGTACAGCAGGTGCACGCGGTCTTCGGCCTGGTCGATGTCGGCGATCAGCGTGTGCAGCGACTCGTCGTAGTCGGTCAGCAGATCGACGGCGTTGCCGTGCACCGGCATGAAATCGCCCTGGCGCTGCACCAGCGGCACGATCTCGGCGCTGGCGGTGTCGGGCTGTGGGGTCCAGCGCAGGCGATGCTGCAGTGCCTGTTCCTCGCGGATGACCTGCGAGGCCTCGGCCTGGCGGCGGATGCGCTCGCGCGACAGCCACGGGTGGCCGAAGAGCAGATACAGCGGCAGGCCCAGCAGCGGTACGAAGCCGACCAGCAGCAGCCAGCTGCGCGCCGCGCCAGGCGTGGTGCGGGTGGGAATCCAGCACAGCGCGACCAGCCGGATCAGCCAGTCGATCAGCAGCAGGTAGGAACCCAGCAACCACTCGAACAGCATCGCGTCGCCCGTCGGGAGGTGATGGGCCATTCTGCCCAGCGGGGTGTGTAGAGTCGAGCCGCGCTCGACTGCTTTGAAGCCGTGTGCCAACCAAGGTTGGCACCTACCGGGTGAGGGGACAGCGTGTCGACCAAGGTCGACACCTACCGGGGGAGTGGGGGGCCCCCCCCGCCGCCCCCCCCCCCCCCCCCCCCCCCCC
>NZ_JAXAXM020000007.1:0-66493 GCF_047500745.2 Stenotrophomonas sp. FR024 | reverse complement strand
GTGCCGACCAACGGTCGGCACCCACAGGCACCCACCGGCCCCACCGTCGGGCATGAAAAAACCCGCCACAAGGGCGGGTTTCTTCGCGGGGATCAGCAATCCTTGCGGATTACTTGATCTTGCCTTCCTTGTACGGGACGTGCTTGCGCACGACCGGATCGTACTTGGAGAATTCCATCTTCCCCGGGGTGTTCTTCTTGTTCTTGTCGGTCGTGTAGAAGTGACCGGTACCAGCGGTCGAAATCATACGGACCTTATCGCGCTTGCCTGCCATGATCGTCTACTCCTCAGACCTTTTCGCCGCGCGCACGCAGCTCAGCCAGAACGGAATCGATACCGTTCTTGTCGATGGTGCGCAGTGCATGCGCGGAAACACGAAGCTTCACCCAGCGGTTTTCGCTGGCAACCCAGAAGCGGCGCTCGTGCAGATTCGGCAGGAAACGACGACGGGTCTTGTTGTTGGCGTGCGAGACGTTGTTACCCGTCTGCACTCGCTTGCCGGAAACCTGGCATACGCGGGACATTGCGCACCTCGATAGTAAGTTGTGTCAGCCCGTAGCCCGGGAGACGGCGGCCTCGATGGTTGCCCACCACACGTCAAGAGAATCAAAGGGTTACGCTGGCGTTGGGCGGCCGGGGACGTGCTCCCGGGGGCGCCGCCCGGTAGAAAACCGGACACAGCGAGCCGCGCATTATGCACGGGTTCAAGCACTTGCGCAAGTTACCCACAGGCCGGGACTGAACCGGGAGGGTCGGGAGCCCACCAACCGGCATACTGGCCCGGTTCACTGCGGAGCTTTCCATGCGGCTGCTGGCCCTGACCTACGGAACCGAAGGCGATACGCGTCCGCTGGCCATGCTCTGCCATGGGCTGATTGGCGCAGGCCACGAGGTGACACTGCTGGCCGATGGCGGCACGCTGGGCAGCGCGCAGGCGCTGAATGTGCCCCATGCGTCCCTGGAAGGTGACATCCATGACGAAGTGGTCGCGCTGGTCTCGCGTGGCAACGGTGTTGCCGCCGCCAGTAGCGGACTGGCACGGATGGCGCTGCAGCATGTCACTGGCTGGATGCGGCAGGCGGACGCGGCGGCCGAGGGTTGCGACGCGATCCTGACGGGTGGGCTGGCGGCCTTTGTCGGCATGAGTGTGGGCGAACGCCGGGGTCTGCCGGTGATCGGGACCGGCATGATTCCGCTGACCCCGACGCGTGCCTTCCGCTCCCCGTTCCTGCCGCCGGGACGCTCGCCGGGCTGGTTGAACCGGGCCAGCTATGGGCTGGTCAACGGCCTGATCTGGCGCCAGTTCCGCCAGCCGATCAACGAGGCCCGCAAGCAGCTGGGGCAATCGCCACGCCGCTCGCTGTGGTCCGGCCTGCCGATGCTCTATGGCATCTCGCCGCAGCTGCTGCCGCCACCGACGGACTGGCCGGCCGACCACATCGTCTGTGGCCAATGGCGGTTTCCTGATGCGCCCTGGACGCCGCCGGCCGATCTGCAGGCCTTCCTCGACGCCGGACCGCCGCCGGTCTATCTGGGCTTCGGCAGCATGACCGGCTTTGATCGCGAACGCGTGTTGCCGGCCCTGCTGCAGGCGTTGGCACCGCGCCGTGTCCTGCTGTTTCCCGGCTGGGTGGGACTGCCTGCGATGCGCTTGCCCGATTCTGTCTTCGTCCTGGGCCCGACCCCACACGAAGCGCTGTTCCCGCGTTGCGCATTCGCCATCCACCACGGTGGCAGCGGCACCACGCATTCGGCCTGCCGCGCCGGCATTCCTTCACTGGTGATGCCGTTCGCCGCAGATCAGTTCTTCTGGGCCGATCGCCTGTATCGGTTGGGCGTAGCACCGGCACCGTTGTCACCGAAGCGACTGGATGCAGCAGCGCTGGCAGCAGCCATCACCTTCGCTGCAACCGAAGCAACACGCGCACGCGCGGCGGCCTTGGGCGTGGCGATGAGCAGTGAGGACGGGGTGGCATGTGGCGTGGCAATGATCGAGCGCTGGTTGCGGCCGATGTAACGGCGACCAGGCCTCAGCGCAGATGCGGAATCACCTGGGCCAGCAGATGGGCATCCTTCAACGCGCCATGCAGGCCCCGGTTGCCGGGAATGCGCAGGCGCTGCAGCACATCATCCAGCTTGTTGCCCTGACCCGGCCAGCGCCCGCGCGCCAGCTTCAGGCTGCAGGTGATGCGGCAATGCTGGGCCAGCGTGCCGGGGATGCCAGCCAGGCGCAGCTCGTTGTCCAGGAAACCCACGTCGAAGGTGGCGTTGTGCGCGACCATCTCGCTGCCACGCAGGAACTCCAGCAGCTCGGCGGCCTTGCTGGAGAACAGTGGCTTGCCCACCAGCATCGCGTCGCTGATGCCGTGCACGCGCTGCGCGCCCCAGTCCACCTTGCGCTGCGGCTGCAGGTAGGTGTGGAACTGGCGGCCGGTGAGCTGGCCATCGATCAGTTCGACGGCACCGATTTCGATCACCCGGTGCCCCAGGCGGTGGGAGATGCCGGTGGTTTCGGTATCCAGTGCGACGATGCGGCTCATCAGGGTGTGCGTTCTCCAGTACGTGCAGCCGGATTTTCGCACGCGACCGATGCACTCACCCCAACGCTTCCACCACCCAATCAATGAACACCCGCAGCCGCTGGCTCATGTGCCGGTTGGGCGGGAACATCACATGCATCGGCATCGGTGGCAGCTGCCAGTCCCGCAGCAGCGGCAGCAGCTCACCACGCGCCACGTGCGGTTCGGCCATGTAGCTGGGCAGCGCCACCACGCCGAGCCCCGCCAACGCAGCCGCCAGATAGGCGTTGCCGTCGTCGAAGCCCACCGTATAGCGGCCCTGCACCTCGACGCGCTCATCGCCACGCTGTGCAGTGAACACGCGGGCGCGGCCACTGCGCGGGCTGAGGAAACCGACCATGTGGTGATCGGGCCCTTCCAGCGCGCGCGGGTCGGTCGGCACGCCGAAACGCTGCACATAGCCCGGGCTGGCATGGAAGCCGATCGGCAGCGCGCCGAGCGGCCTCGCCACCAGCGCCGGGTCGGCCGGGGTGCCACCACGGATCACGCAATCGACGTTGTCGGCGATGACATCCACCTCGCGGTCACTCACGCCGATGTCCAGCTGGATCTCCGGGTAGCGCGCCTGGAAATCCGGCAGCGCCGGTACCAGCCGCAAGCGCGCGTACGGCCCGGGCACATCCACGCGCAGGCGTCCGCGCGGTTGGGTGGCCGCGTCGCCCAGCCCGCCCTCCACCTCTTCCAGCTCGGCCAGCAGGCGGGCGATGCGCGGGTAATAGGCCGCGCCATCGGCGGTGACGCTGACCCGGCGCGTGGTGCGGTTGAGCAACCGCAGCCGCAGGTGCGCCTCCAGTTGCTGCACCAGCTGGGTGGCCGTGGTGCGGCTGATCTGCAGGGTCTGCGCGGCGCGGGTGAAGCTGCCGGTTTCCACTACCCGGGCAAACGCCCGCATCGCCTCGAAACGGTCCATGGCTGGCCATGATTGTTTGGGATTGGCAATCAATCTAGGCCGATCATCGCGGTTTATCCAGACAGCGCTGGCGGGGAGGATGACGTTCTCTCCCACGGGATCTTCCCCATGTCACAGCGCGATGTCGTTTTCCCCGCCGGTCGCCAGGCCCTGTACGAGCGCAATCGCTACTCGCCGGCGATCCGATCCAACGGCTTCCTGTTCGTTTCCGGCCAGGTCGGCAGCCGCGAGGACGGCTCGCCCGAACCGGATTTCGAAGCGCAGGTGCGCCGCGCCTTCGAAAATCTCAATGCGGTACTGGCTGCCGCCGGCTGCAGCTTCGATGACGTGGTCGACGTGACCGTGTTCCTGGTCGACCCCGAGAAGAACTTCGAGAAGGCCTGGGCGATCGTGCCCGAGTACTGGGGCGAGGCGCCGCACCCGACCCTGACCGGCATCGGCGTGACCTGGCTGTACGGGTTCCAGTTCGAGATCAAGGTGATCGCGAAGCTGCCGTGATACGGGTAGTGCCGGCCGCTGGCCGGCAGCAATGTGTCGGGGGTCGAAAAGCGTGTCGACCAAGGTCGACACCCACCAGGGCAGGAGGTCGGCACCTGCCAGAGCTGGCGTGCCCGGCCCACCTGAACGGGAGGTTCCGACGAATTCCCGAGGTGGTCATTGATATTGTATCCGGCGAAAACCGCTTGCTAGCCTCCCCTCCATGCGCCGGATCACCCGCCAACTGCGTACGTACCTGATGATGCTGCTGATGGCGGCATTCGTGGTCGTGCCGGTGGCCGACGCACTGGTGTGTGCGGTGGAACCGCATGCCAGCAGCGCCCATGTCGAATCCCTCGCGGACGACGCAGGCGGTGACAGCGACAGCGACAGCAAGCACACGGGTGCCTGCACGCATAACCACTGCCACCACTCCACGCTGAGCCTGCCGGCGAACGATTTCGCCGCCTTCGGTACGCCGGTGCCGGCGCGCTGGATGAATACCGGCGACGTGGCGACCTATGCGGTCGCCCAGGATGAATTGACGCGTCCCCCCCGGGCGTGAGTTGAGCGCGTCCCGCAATCGCGGGCTCCCGTTTCACTCACAACCGGAATCCCCCTATGTCGATCCTGACACCTCGGTCGCCGCGCGCGGCCGGGCTGGTCGTCGCCGTGTTGCTGGGCCTGGCCCCGGCGGCATCGGTGATGGCGCAAGCCGCCCCCTCCTACGACACCCTGCTTGAACGCCTGGACCAGCTGCCCGGTACCCGTGTGGGTACGGCACTGGCCGAGGCCGCCGATGCGCGTGCCGACCAGGCCCGTGCGTTGCCCAATCCTTCCCTCTCCTACTCCGCCGAAAACGCCTGGGGCACCGGCTCCTATGGCGGCATGGGCAAGGCCGATACCGTGCTCACCCTGTCCCAGCCGCTGGAGGTCTGGGGCCAGCGTGGCGCGCGTGTCCGTGCCGCCCGCGCCGAGGCACAGGCCGCCAACCTGCGTGGTGCCCAAAGCCGCAGCGACGTGGCCAGCCAGCTGGCGGTGGTCTACGCACAGGCGGAAAGTGCACTGCGCCGCTACTCCCTGGCCGAAGAGGCGCTGACCCTCACCCGCGATGACGCCAATGCGGTCAACGCGATGGTCAAGCAGGGCCGCGAGCCACAGCTGCGCGCGGTGCAGGCGCAGAGCGAAGTGGCCAATGCCAGCGCTGCGCTGGATGAAGCGCAGGCCTTCCGCGATGCCGCGCTGGCCCGCCTGGCCGGTGCCGCGCTGCTGGATGCACCAGTGCAGTCGATTGACGACAGCCTGCTCGACCGGGCCCCGCCGCTGCCGCGTGGCGCCACCGACGTGGCACTGGCGGTGCGCATCGCCGAAGCCGAAGCCGATGCGGCCGGCAAGCTGGTCGACGTGGAGCGCAAGCGCGCCCTGCCCGACCTCAGTGTCACCGCCGCACAGACCCGCTTCCGCGAAGGCGGCGAGCGTGCCTACAACCTCGGGGTCAGCCTCAGCATCCCGCTGTTCGACCGCAACCGCGGGGGCATCCGCGCCGCCAATGCCGACCAGCGCGCGGCCGAGGCCCGCCTGGACCAGCAGCGCCGCGACAGCGAGGCGGCACGTCTCTCCGCCGTAGCCGGACTGAAAGCCGCCGGAAGCCGGACCCGCGCCGCCGATGAAAGCGTGGTCGCCGCCGAAGAGGCGTATCGCCTGGCCCGCGTCGGCTTCGACGCCGGACGCATCTCGCAGCTGGAACTGCGCAGCACGCGCAGCGCCCTCATCGCCGCCCGCGGCACCGCCGTGGATGCGCGCCTGTCGCGCGTCGGCGCCGAAATCGATCTTGCCCGCCTTGAGGGGCGCGCACCTTTTGTGGAGGCCAAATGACTCTCTCCCGTACTTTCCCGCTGATCGGCGGCGTGCTGCTGACCGTCCTGCTTGCCGGCTGCGCCGGCAACGCGCAGACGCCTGCCAATGAAGACCCCGCTGCGGCCAAGGCCGGCACCGACGATGGCCACGGCCATGCCGCCGACAGCAAGGAGGCCAAGGCGGAAACCGTCAAAGCCCCCGCCGACGCCGATGAAGGCGTGGTGCAGCTGACCCAGGAACAGATCAAGGCCTCCGGTATCGAAGTGGTCGCGATCGGTCGCGGTGGCGGTGGCTCGACCCGGCTGTCCGGCAGGGTCGAGCCCACCGTGGGCGCCCGTGCTTCGGTGGCCTCCACGGTGACCGGCCGCGTCGAGCGCGTGCTGGTCGCGCCGGGCACGGCGGTGAAGAAGAACCAGGCACTGGCCATCGTGGTCAGTGGCGAGGCCGCGGTGTTCCGCGCCAATGCGCTGGCCGCCTCGGCCGAAGCAGAAGCCGCGCGCCTGGCCTATGGCCGCGACAAGGCGCTGGTCGACCAGGGCGTGGTCGCCCGCCAGGAAATGGAAACCTCGCGCGCACGTTCGCTGGCGGCACAGGCCCAGGCCGCCGCCGCGCAGGCCCAAGCCGCCGCCAACGGTTCGCCGGACAGCAGCGGTCGCGTGCGCATCACCAGCCCGGTAGCCGGCATCGTCGGCAACGTGCAGGTCACCCCGGGCGGCGTGGTCGCTGCCGGCAGCGCGGTGGCCGATGTCGCCGATCCGGCGATGAACGAACTGGTGTTCACCGCGCCGCCCGCGCTGGCCGCACAGGTCACGCCCGGCATGAAGCTGGAAGTGAGCGTGCCGGGTGGCAGCTTCACCGCCACCGTTACCGGATCGGCCGCCGATGTGCGCCAGCAGGGCGGCGTCGCGGTGATCCGCGCCACGCCGGTGGACGCTTCGCTGCCGCCGGCCGGTTCGCCGGTTTCGGCGGTGGTGGTCACCGAAGGCCAGGACGGTTCGCTCAGCGTGCCCGCCGATGCGGTGCAGAACGTTGATGGCGGCAGCGCGGTGTTCGTCGCCGTCGACGGCGGCTTCAAGGCGCAGCCGGTGCTGGCCGGGCGCCGTGCCGGCGACCGCATCGAGATCCTCGGTGGACTGACCGGCAACGAGCGCATCGTCGGTGCCAACGCCTTCCTGCTCAAGGCCGAACTGGCCAAGGGCGAAGCCGAGCACGGCCACTGAGGAGGCGACCATGTTCAAGCTGATCATTGAAACAGCGGTGCGCCACCGCTGGCTGGTGGTGTTCATGGCGGCGCTGATCGCTGCCGTGGGCCTGTTCCAGCTGGGCAAGCTGCCGATCGACGCGGTGCCGGACATCACCAACCGCCAGGTGCAGATCAACACGGTGGCACCTGCACTGACCCCGGAGCAGATCGAACGGCAGGTGACCTACCCGCTGGAAACCGCGCTGGCCGGCATTCCCGGCCTGACCACCACGCGTTCGCTGTCGCGCAATGGCTTCTCGCAGGTCACCGCGATCTTCACCGATGCGACCGACATCTACTTCGCGCGCCAGCAGGTGGCCGAACGCATGCGCGAGGCATCCGAAGACCTGCCCGATGGCGCGTCGCCGATGCTGTCGCCGGTCACCACCGGCCTCGGCGAAGTGCTGATGTGGACCGTGGACTTCACCATGTTCGATCCGGCCAGGCTGGCCAAGCCCGGTGAAGCCGGCTGGCAGGCCGGTGAGGTCTACCGCACGCCGGAAGGCAACCTGCTGCGCACGCCGGAAGAACGTGCCACCTACCTGCGCACCGTGCAGGACTGGATCATCGCGCCGCAGATGCGTTCCAGCCCGGGGCTGGCCGGCGTCGATACGGTCGGCGGCTACGTCAAGGAATACGGCGTGCATCCGGACAGCGCCCGGCTGGCCGCGCACGCCCTCGGCCTGGCCGATCTGGTCACTGCCCTGCAGCGCTCCAACGTGCAGGCCGGTGCCGGTTTCGTGCAGCGTGCCGGCGAAGGCCTGGTGGTACGTGCTGACGGCCTGGCGCTGACCACCGAGGATCTGGCACAGGCCCCGGTGGCCACCCGCAATGGCGTGGTGGTGCGCGTGGCCGATGTGGCCGAAGTCGAGCTGAGCCGCGCGCCGCGCCTGGGTGCGGCCAGCCGCAACGGCCATGAAGCCGTGCTGGGTACCGCGCTGATGATCGCCGGCGGCAACAGCCGCACCGTGGCCCAGGCCGCAGCCGCGCGCCTGGAACAGGTGAACAAATCGCTGCCGGCCGACATCGTGGCGGCACCGGTGCTGGACCGCAGCGTGCTGGTCAATTCCACCATCAAGACCGTGGCCAAGAACCTCACCGAGGGCGCGCTGCTGGTGGTGGTGGTGCTGTTCCTGCTGCTGGGCAACCTGCGTGCGGCAACGATCACCGCGCTGGTGATTCCGCTGTCGTTCCTGTTCGCAGTAATCGGCATGAACCGCTTCGGCATCAGCGGCAACCTGATGAGCCTGGGTGCGCTGGACTTCGGCATCCTGGTGGACGGTGCGGTGATCGTGGTCGAGTCGACCCTGCTGATGCTGGGCCAGCGCCGCGCCGAACTGGGCCGTGCGTTGACCGCGATGGAACGCCTGCGCGTGGCCGCCGATTCGGCGATGAAGATGGCGCGCCCTGCGGCCTTCGGGCAGCTGATCATCCTGCTGGTGTTCGCGCCGATCCTTACCCTGGAAGGCGTGGAGGGCAAGACGTTCCACCCGATGGCGGCCACGTTCATGCTGGCCCTGATCGGTGCCTTCATCTTCTCCTTCACCTTCGTGCCGGCGATGGCCGCACTGCTGGTGCGCGAGCCGAAGGTGAAGGACGGCGATGCACATGCTGACGATGGCGAGCACGAAACCAAGCTGATCCGCGTGCTGCGTGCGCGCATCGAACCGGTGGTGCGCAAGGCCGTGGCGCATCCGCGCACGGTGCTGGCCGGTGCGGTGATGATGATGGTGGTGGGTATCGGTTCGTTCTCGCTGCTGGGCCGCGAGTTCATGCCGACGCTGGACGAAGGCAACGTGGCGATGCAGGCCCTGCGCGTGCCGTCGACCTCGCTGGAGCAGTCGCTGGCGATGCAGCTGGCACTGGAAAAGGCGATTGCCAAGCAGCCGGAAGTAGAAACCGTGTTCTCGCGCACCGGTACCGCCGAGGCAGCGATCGACCCGATGCCGACCAACATCTCCGACAGCGTGATCGTGCTGAAGCCACGCAAGGACTGGCCGGATCCGAAGCTGGGCAAGGACGCGCTGGTGGCACGCTTCGAAAAGCTGGCCGGGCAGCAGCTGGGCAACAGTTTCGAGTTCAGCCAGCCGATCGAACTGCGCTTCAACGAACTGATCTCCGGCGTGCGTACCGACCTGGCGGTAATGATCTTCGGCGATGACTTCAGCCAGCTGCAGAAAGTGGCCGACCAGGTGGCGTTGAAGCTGCGTGCGGTGAACGGTGCGGCCGACGTGCGGGTGGAACAGATCTCCGGCCTGCCCACGCTCAATGTGGCCATCGACCACGTGGCGGCGGCGCAGTACGGCCTGACTGCCGCGGACGTGAGTGATGCGCTGTCCACCGGCATTGGTGGCACGGCGGCCGGCAAGATCTTCGAAGGTGATCGCCGCTTCAACGTGGTGGTGCGCCTGGACGATGCCTCGCGCAACGATCCGGACCAGCTCGCCTCACTGCCGATCGCTACACCGTCGGGGCTGGTGATTCCGCTGTCGTCGGTCGCGCGCATCACGGTCAGCGAAGGGCCGAACCAGATCAGCCGCAACAACGGCAGCCGCCGCGTGGTGGTGCAGGCCAACGTGCGTGGCCGCGATCTGGGCGGCTTTGTCGGCGAGGCGCAGGCGGCGGTGGCTGATGTTGCATTGCCGCCGGGCGCCTACCTGACCTGGGGTGGCCAGTTCGAGAACCTGCAGCGCGCGGAGAAGCGGCTGGCAACGGTGGTGCCGGTGGTGTTCCTGCTGATCGGCAGCCTGCTGTTCATGGCCCTGCGCAGCGGCAAGGAAGCCATTCTGGTGTTCAGCTGCGTGCCGTTGGCGCTGGTCGGCGGCATTCTCGCGCTGCTACTGCGTGGCATGCCGTTTTCGGTGTCGGCGGCGGTTGGTTTCATCGCCGTGTCCGGCGTGGCCACCTTGAACGGCCTGGTGCTGATGCAGGCGATCCGCGAGCGCCTGGATGCCGGTGACCTGCCGCTGCAGGCGGCGATCAACGGTGCGTCGAGCCGCATCCGCGCGGTGCTGACCACGGCGCTGGTGGCGATCGTCGGCTTCATTCCGATGGCGATCGCCAGCGGTTCCGGTGCGGAAGTGCAGAAGCCGCTGGCCACGGTGGTGATCGGTGGCCTGATCACCGCCACCGTGCTGACCCTGCTGGTGCTGCCGACGTTTGCGGCACGCGTGGCCAAGCCAAGGGCGATGGGCTGAAAGACCACGGGGTCGGATCGTGCGATCCGACCCCGTTTTCCGATCCCTGGTAGTGCCGGCCGCTGGCCGGCAATGTCGAACAATTGCGGTGCATGCGGGTTGCCGGCCAGCGGCCGGCACTACCTTGGAACGGTCAGGCCTTCTTGCGTTCGGCGATGTAGGCCTGGATCTGCTGTTCCAGCACCGGCAGCGGCACCGAGCCCTGCTTGAGCAGGGTGTCGTGGAAACCCTTGATGTCGAACTTGTCGCCCAGCTCCTTCTCGGCCTGCGCACGCAGGCGCACGATGGCGATCTCGCCCAGCTTGTAGCTCAGGGCCTGGCCCGGCCAGGAAATGTAGCGGTCCACTTCGGTGGTCACTTCATGCTCGCTCAGCGCGGTGTGGTCACGCAGGTAGGCCAAGGCCTGCTCGCGGCTCCAGCCCTTGCTGTGCACACCGGTGTCGATCACCAGGCGCGCGGCGCGCCACATTTCGTAGGTCAGGCGGCCGAAGTCCTCATACGGGGTTTCGTAGATGCCCATTTCCACGCCCAGCTTCTCGCAGTACAGCGCCCAGCCTTCGCCGTAGGCGGAGATGTAGGCGTTGCGGCGGAACTCGGGCAGGTTCTTCTGCTCAGCGGCAATGGCACCCTGCAGCGCGTGGCCCGGATCGGATTCATGCAGGGTCAGCGCCGGCAGGTTGTACAGCGGGCGCGACGGCAGGTTGTAGGTGTTGAGCCAGTAGGTGCCCATGCCACCGCGGCCGGCGGTCCAGAACGGCGCGATGTCCGGCGGCACCGGCACAATGGTGAAGCGCGCGCGCGGCAGGGTCATGTACTTGCCGAGCTGACCGTCTGCCCGCTTGGAGATCCATGCGGCGCGCGACAGCAGCTCTTCCGGCGTCCTGGCATAGAACTGCGGATCGGTGCGCAGGAAGGTCAGGAATTCGGCGAAGCTGCCCTTGAACTTCACCTGCTTGATGATGTCGTTCATTTCCTTCTGGATGCGTGCGACTTCATCCAGACCGATGCGATGGATCTCGTCCGGCGACAGGTCCAGCGTGGTGTATTCGTGGATCTGCTGCTTGTAGTACGCCTTGCCGCCCGGCATCGCTTCGGCGGCCAGCGTGGTGCGCGCCTGCGGCACGTATTCGTTGACGAAGAAGGTGCGCAGCTGCTGGAACGCCGGCACGACCTTGCTACTGATTGCTTCGCGCGCCTGCGCCTGCAGCCTGGCCTGCTCTGCGGCCGGAATGCTGTTGGGCAGCTTCTTGAACGGCGCGTACAGCGGCGACTCGGTGGGATCCATCAGCTCGGCGACGGTGGCGATGGACACTTCGCGGCCATCGAGCACCGCGCGCGGCACGCTGAAACCTCGCTTCAGGCCGGCGCGCATGTTTTCGGTCTGCTGGCCGAAGTAACGCGGTACATCGTTCAGGCGTGCGATGTAGTTCTGGTAGTCCTGCACGGTCTTCATCTCGCGCCGGGCCATGAAGGACAGGTTGGACCAGAACGAGGAGTCGGCGTTGAACGGCATCTCGTAGCCACGCAGGCGCACTTCTTCGGCCAGGTTGAACACCTGATCGCGGTAGATCGCGTAGTTGATCTGGTTGTCGGGCGAGAGCGTCTTCGGGTCGATCTTCTTCAGTGCAGCCAGGGTCTCGTCCCACACCTTCAGGCGCGCCTGCTGCGCGGCCGGGCCGACATCGGGCATGCGGGTGGCGTTGGCTGGCGCGTCCTCGTCCTCGCTGGCCTCGCCGCCGCCCTCCTGGCGCCACTTCCATTCCTTCTCGTACAGCGCGCGGAAGGCGGCATCGGCGGGCGATTCGGTGGCCACGCTGGCCGGTGCGGCGGCGGCGGGCGGTGCGGCCAGGGCTACGGCAGGGGCGGACAGGGCGATCAGCAGGGCAACGGCAAGACGGGTTTTCACGAGCACAGGTTCCCGGGAAGGCAGACCCCGATGATGGCACCGCCCACGGCCCGTGGCATGGGACGAAGGTCCTGCCTGCGCAGCAGGCCGGGGCCCCGGTAGCGGCCAACCTTGGTTGGCCCCCCAAACCCAGCGCCGACCAAGGTCGGCATCTACCGTAGCGTGGCAGACCGGGGCTCCGGTAGCGGCCAACCTTGGTTGGCCCCCAAACCCAGCGCCGACCAAGGTCAGCAGCTACCGGATGAGGCCCCGAAGACCTAGTGGCTGGCTTTGTCCCGCTTCCAGCCCCGGTGCTTGATGTCGAGCTGCAGGCTGTACAGCGCGGTGAACGCCGGGAACAGGTTCTGCAGCACGCCTACCGAGTCCTGCTTGGCCGAGAACAGGAAGTAGCTCAGCGTCATCAGGCTGCCGACCACGCTCATGTACCAGAACAGGCGCGGAATCACCGGCTTGCCGGCGCGTTTGGAGGCGATGAACTGAACCAGCCAGCGGCCCCCGAACATCAGCGCGCCGGTATAGCCGATCAGCTTCCAGCCGGTCACATGCAGGCCGGTCCAGTACAGCCAGGTGAGCGGCTGGTCGAGCCAGTGCAGCTCCAGATCCATCAACGCTCCTCCACCGCGGTGCGCTTGCTGCGGGTGATCAGCCAGGCCACGCCACGCAGGTCACGGATGCCAACCAGGGCGCGGCCGAGGTTGTTGTACTTGGAGACACCGGCGGTACGGTGGCGGTGGTTGACCGGCACGCTGGTGGTCTTCCAGCCGGCGCGCTGCATCAGCGCCGGCAGGTAGCGGTGCATGTGGTCAAAATACGGCAGGTCGAGGAACGCGCTGCGCTCGAACAGCTTGATGCCGCAGCCGGTATCGGGCGTATCGTCGCGCAGCATGCGTGCACGGATGGCATTGGCCCACTTGCTGGCCCAGCGCTTGCTGCCGCTGTCCTGACGGTTGACGCGCCACCCGGCAAACAGCTTCACCTGCGCCTCGGCCGCATCGCGCGCCGCCAGCAGCTTGGGAATGTCGGCCGGATCATTCTGCCCGTCGCCATCCAGGGTCGCGATCCACGGCGCACGTGCGTGCTTGACGCCGGTGCGCACGGCGGTGCTCTGCCCGCTCTGGTTCACATGGTGCAGCACCCGCAGTTCCGGGGTGGTCGCCTTCAGGCCCTGCAGCACCGCCAGGGTGTCATCGCGCGAGTGATCGTCGATGTAGACGATCTCGAACGGAAGCCGCCCACGCAGTGCGGCGGTGATTTCGGCAACCAGCGGGGCGACATTGTCGCGTTCGTTGAACACCGGGACGACAACGGAAAGCTCGGGTTGGCTCATAAGGCACTCGGCCAAAGGGGGACAAAGACCGCGCATTCTCCGAAGCCGAGGTTATCCGAAGATGAATCCGGCTGTGTGAGGATCCCTCCTCAGGCGCGGTCGCCAAAATACTCGCGGCACCACTGCACGACGGGGGGCAACCCTGCTTCGATCGGGGTCACCGCGTCGAAGCCGAATGCGTCATGGGCGCGCCGGGTATCGGCCATCGTGCGCACCATGTCGCCCGGCTGCATCGGCTTGTAGACCTTCTGCGCGGGGCGACCGGCGGCCTGCTCGATCACGCTGATGAAGCGCTCCAGCTCGACCGGCGTATGGTTGCCGAGGTTGAACACCCGGTGCGGTACCGGACCATCGGCCGGATGCGCGAGCGCGCCGAGAATACCGGACACGATGTCGGAGACATGTGTGAAGTCGCGCTGCATGCGGCCTTCGTTGAACACGTCGATCGGCCGCCCGGCCAGCACCGCGCGCGAGAAGAGCAACGGTGCCATGTCCGGCCGGCCCCACGGGCCATACACGGTGAAGAAGCGCAGGCCGGTGGCATGCAGGCCGTACAGCTGCGCGTAGGTGTAGGCCATCAGCTCGTTGGCCGCCTTGGTGGCCGCATACAGCGAGCGCGGCTGGTCCACGCGCTGGTCCTCGGAGAACGGCGGCGTGGCCGAATCACCGTAGACCGAGCTGCTCGACGCATACACCAGATGCTGCACGCCACGGTGGCGGCACAGCTCGAGCATGTTGACGAAGCCGACCAGATTGCTGTCGACGTAGGCCTGCGGGTTTTCCAGCGAATAGCGCACGCCCGCCTGTGCAGCCAGATGGATCACCGCGGTCGGCTTCACCTCGTCGAACAGCGCAGCCAGGCCCTGCTGGTCGGTCAGGTCGAGCGTGCGCAGGTCCAGCGCCGGGCACAGCGCGGCCACGCGGTCGCGCTTGATCTGCGGGTCGTAGTAGTCGTTGAAGTTGTCCAGGCCGGCCACCGGCTGGCCCGCCTCCAGCAGCGCGCGGGCGGTGTAGGCACCGATGAAGCCGGCAGCGCCGGTAAGCAGGATGGTCATGGCAGGGGCCCGGAAGCAGAAATTCAGGCCCCTGATGTTACCGGTCTCAGAACAAACCGAAACGCTTCCTGGCGACGTTGACCCGGCCCGGCTCGATCACATCGTTGATCTGCTTCGCATCGAAGCGGTCGAGCAGGGCGTCGGCGCCCTTCTTCAGCTTCAGGTCCATCTCTTCCGGATACAGCGGAACCAGGCTCATGAAGCTGATGGTCCTGCCATCCTCCAGCTCCAGCGTGGCGAAGTCCTCCGGAGCAGTCACCGGCATCAGCACGATGGCACCGTCGAAGCCTGCTCCGGGCGCATAAGGCTCGCTGGGATGGCCGTTGGGAATGGTGTGGCCGAAGCCCAGCCACGTGTCGTACTCGTGCGGCAGCCGCGCCATGCCCTTCAGCAGGCGCACCGGCCAGTAATTGCGCTCGTCCTCGAAGGCGTCCTGGGACATCGGCCAGTCGGCCGGCAGGGTCACCATCAGCTCCATGTAGCGCGGCACATCCGCGTCCACGTCGGCGGGCACGGTCATCGGCAGGTCGCTCATGCCGGAGGTGACCAGGCGCAGGTACGGGCAGTGGTCATTGGCCGGCACCACGTGCACGTCAATGTGCACCAGGTCGGAAATGAGTTCGTGCAGGACCGTGGCGATCGGTCCGAGATGGCGCTCGATATGGCCGCTGATCGCTTCGATGTGCTGCTCTTCGCCGATGGCGAGCACAAAGTCCTTTTCGCGCCGGTGCCTCAGTATCTGGGTACCGTCCGGGCTGACGTCCTCGTACTCGTATTCGTTGCTCATGTCCTGCTCCCTGGATGAGGCCACGGACCGGAGAGCAGTGCATCCCCCGGCGCGCGCGGCGGTGCGTTCCCTGTCATCTGCAGGACGCGGCAGGAACAGGCCGCATCCCCTGGCGCTGCGCCGGGCTCAGCCCTGGCGCGTACGCAGTTTTTCCAGCACGCCGTCCAGGGTATCCAGGTCGGTGTAATGGATGATCAATTTGCCCTTGCCGCCACGGCCGTGATTGATCGCCACCTTGGCCCCCAGCGCTTCGGACAGCTCGGTTTCCAGCGAGGCGATGTCGGCCTGCTGCACCTTCGGCGTGGCCACCGGGCGGTTGCTGGGCACCTTGCCAGCGGCGAAGGCCTGCGCACGGCGCTCGACCTCGCGCACCGACCAGCCTTCGTCGGCCGCTTCCTGCGCCAGCTTGCCGGCCAGCTCGGGGGCCAGGGTCAGCAGCGCACGGGCATGGCCCATTTCCAGGCGGCGGGTTTCCAGCAGCAGGCGGATCGCCACCGGCAGCTCCAGCAGGCGCAGCAGGTTGGACACCGCCGCGCGCGAGCGGCCGACGGCCTCGGCGGCCTCGGCATGGGTCAGGGTGAATTCGCTGATCAGGCGCTGCAGCGCCTCGGCTTCTTCCAGCGGGTTGAGGTCTTCGCGCTGGATGTTCTCGATCAGCGCCATCGCGATGACGGTGCGGTCTTCCAGCTCGCGCACCACCACCGGCACTTCGTCCAGGCCGGCCAGCTGCGAGGCGCGCCAACGGCGCTCACCGGCGACGATTTCGTAGTTGCCTGCCGGCAGCTGGCGCACCAGGATCGGCTGGATCACGCCCTGCGACTTGATCGAGTCGGCCAGCTCGGAGAGCTTGCCCTCGTCCATCTCGCGGCGCGGCTGGTACTTGCCCGGCTGCAGCTGGCCGACCGGCAACTTGCGCAGCACTTCACCCGGCAGCGGTTCGATCACCGCAGTGGTGGCCTGCACCTGGCTGACCGCGCCTTTCGGGCCCAGCAGCGCGTCCAGGCCACGGCCGAGGCCTCGCTTCTTGGCTGCCGGCTTGCTGCTGGTCATCAGACGGTCTCCACGGCCTTGGCGGCCTTGTTGCGTTCGTTGTTGCGGCGGATGATCTCGCCGGCCAGGCCCAGGTAGGCCACGCCACCGCGCGAGGCGCGGTCGTAGCCGACGATGCTCTGGCCATGGCTGGGCGCCTCGGCCAGGCGCACGTTGCGCGGCACGATGGTGCGGAACACGCGGTCGCCGAAGTGCTCGGTGAGCTCGGCCGAGACCGCGTTGGCCAGGTTGTTGCGCACATCGAACATGGTGCGCAGCACGCCTTCGATCTCCAGCGCCGGGTTGAGGTTGGCACGCAGCGCTTCGATGGTTTCCACCAGCGCGCTCAGGCCTTCCAGTGCGTAGTACTCGCACTGCATCGGTACGATCACCGAATCGGCGGCGGCCAGCGCGTTGAGCGTCAGCAGCGACAGCGCCGGCGGGCAGTCGATCAGGATGTAGTCGTACTCGTCGCGGATCGGTGCCAGCGCGCGCTTCAGGCGCTGCTCGCGCTCGCTCTGCGCCATCAGCTGGATCTCGGCCGCGGTCAGGTCGATGTTGCCCGGCAGCAGGTCGTAGCCTTCGGCCGTCTGCACGCGCACATCGGCGGCGCTGGACTCGCCCAGCAGCAGATCGTAGGTGGAGGAGACCAGCTCGCGCTTGTCCACGCCACTACCCATGGTCGCGTTGCCCTGCGAATCCAGGTCGACCAACAGCACGCGCTTGGGTGCGTTGGCCAGGGAAGCGGCCAGGTTGACGGCGGTCGTGGTCTTGCCGACGCCACCCTTCTGGTTGGCGATGGCGATGATGCGGGCCATGCGGGTGTGCCTCGTCGACGTGTGCTGGGACCGGTCATTATGCGTACAACCGGGCCCTTGCGGAAATCGTGGATCGCCAACCTCTTGTTCCACAAGGGGCTGGCGACGGGAATCAGGGACCTGTAACAGTGACCAGGTGGCGTTCGCCGGCCAGGCCGGGCACGCTCAACGGGGTCACCTCGCGCACCTGCCAGCCAGCCGGCAGCTCCGCGATCTCTTCATGCGGGTAGACGCCCTTCATGGCCAACAGCACGCCGCCGGGGCGCAACAGATGGCCACCGACGCGGACGATGCCGGCCAGGGTGTCCATCGCACGCGCGGTCAGCTGGTCGTAGTGGCCAGCTTCGTCCAGCGCCTCGGCGCGCGATTCGGCCACGCGGGCATTGCCCAGACCGAGCTGGCGCACGGCCTCGCGCATGAAGCGCGCCTTCTTGCCGTTGCTCTCCACCAGGGTGACCTGCAGGCCCGGGCAGGCGATCGCCAGCGGGATGCCGGGCAAGCCGGGACCAGTACCGAGGTCGGCCAGGCTGCCATCAGCCACGAACGGCTGCATCGCCAGCGAGTCGAGCAGGTGGCGGGTGACCATCTCCTGCGGATCGCGGATGGCGGTGAGGTTGTAGGTGCCGTTCCAGCGGTGCAGCAGGGCCAGGTAACGCAGCAGCGGCGGCGCCAGCGCGGCGTCCAGGCCCATGCTGGCCAGGCCCTGTTCCAGCGTGGCAGCCACGCTGGCGGGAAGTGGGTGTTCGCTCATGCCGCCATTATCGCCGGTTTTGCGCGCTGATTCCCCGCTTCAGTGTGGATACCAGGCCAATGCCGCACGGAACTGGCCGGTGGCCTGCCATTCGTGCAGGTGCCAGCGCGCGGCCTCGCCCAGTTCCGGGTCGCACCAGCGCAGGTGCAGGGCGCCATCGGCCCCCGGTGCCAACTGCAGGCGGTGCAGGCCGAACGAGATGCCCTGCCCGTGCGCCTTCAGGATGGCCTCCTTGACGCACCACACGCGGAAGAACCAGTGCTCGCGCCCGGCCTCGTCCAGGCTTTCCAGCCAGGCCACTTCCTCGGGGTGGAAGAAGCGCTGCACGATTTCCAGAAGACGCGGCCGCGGGCGCAGCAGTTCCAGGTCCACGCCCAACCGCACGCCCTCGCCCAGCGCCACCAGCAGCACCTCGCCGCTGTGGCTCCAGCCGGTCCCGTAGTGGGCCAACGGGCCGCTCAGCTCCGGCCGGCCCTTGTCGTCACGGACCAGTGGCAGCGTCTGCGGATCGGTGCCCAGCGCCTGCGCCAGTACCTGCCGCGCCCGCGGTTCACCGCGCTGGCCCGGCACGTGCGGACGCCGCCAGACCGTTACCGGACCGAAGCGCCACGGGCCGTCGAGGGTGGCTGGCAGGCTCATCCGCACGCGCCCATCACGCAATTGCACGACGGGTTCACGGCCGTGCGCGTCAACTGGTCACAGTTTCCCACCGGAGGTTCGATCATGGGCATCATCATCTGGCTGATCGTCGGCGGCATCGTAGGCTGGCTGGCCAGCATCATCATGAAGCGCGATGCCCAGCAGGGCATCATCCTCAACATCGTGGTCGGCATCGTCGGCGCGCTGATTTCCGGCTGGCTGTTCGGCGGCGGCATCAACGAAGCGATCACCATCCGCACCTTCCTGTTCTCGCTGATCGGTGCGGTGATCCTGCTGGCAATCGTCAACCTGTTCACCCGCAAGAGCATACGGTGATCTGAGGGTAGTGCCGGCCGCTGGCCGGCAGACGTTTCAGAACGGGCCCGGCAATCGCCGGGCCCCGTTCTGTAGAGTCGAGCTTGCTCGACTGCATGGGAGATCAGTCGAGCAAGCTCGACTCTACTTCCACCCACGCCGGCGCGTGGTCACTCGGCCGTTCCCAGGTACGCGGCTCGCGGTCGATGCCCGAGGCCACCGCGCTGCCCTTCAGCGCGTCGGAGACCAGGGTCAGGTCGATGCGCAGGCCCAGGTTGCGGCGGAAACCGGCCGCACGGTAATCCCACCAGCTGAAGGTGCCCGCCTCGTCATTGTGCAGGCGGAAGCCATCGTGCAAGCCCAGCTGCAGCAGCTTGTTGAGTGCGCCGCGCTCGGCGGTGGAGGTCAGGATGTGGTTTTCGTTCCACACCTCCGGGTCGTGCACATCGCGCGCGTCCGGGGCGATGTTGAAGTCGCCCATCACGATCAGCTTCGGGTGCCGCTGCAGTTCTTCGGCGATCCACGCATGCACCGCCTCCAACCAGCGCAGTTTATAGTCGTACTTGTCGGTGCCGATGTCCTGGCCGTTGACCACGTACAGGTTGATCACCCGCAGGTCGCCGAAGGTACCGGCGATGACGCGCTTCTGCTCGTCCTCGAAGCCGGGAATGCCGATCTGCACATCCTGCGCCGGCTCACGCGACAGCAGCGCCACGCCGTTGTAGGTCTTCTGGCCGGCGAACACGCTGCGGTAGCCCGCGGCGATCAGCGCCGAATCGGGGAACTTGTGGTCCTCCAGCTTGGTTTCCTGGATACCGACGATGTCCGGGCCGAAGTCCTTGAGCCACTGCTCCAGGTGCGGCAGGCGGACATTGAGCGAATTGACGTTCCACGAGGCGATCTTCATGGGGGCATTCTACCCGGGTGGGCTTGGGTAGAGGCCGACCTTGGTCGGCCTCCCCCAATCCCTCCTAATCCTTTCCGCCAAAAAACCGACGCTTTCGACTTTTGGCCGAACATGACCGAAATTGGCGCCTGGGATATGATCGCTGCCGCAAGATGCCACCCGCCGCCGAGCGCCCCTGTATGGATACGCGTGTGACTGCCGACAGCAACTTTCACTTCCTGCAGGAACACGATCCCGTCTTCCTGAAGCTGGCGATGATGGCCGAACAGGTCTTCGCCAGTGATCCCAACACGACGCTGATCAAGCTGAGGCAACTTGGCGAGGCCATCGCACAGGACCTTGCCGCCCGTGCCGCCATTCGTCGGGATTCCCAGACCAGTCAAGCCAGCCTGTTGTATCAGTTGGGCCGTGAACTGCAATTGGATCCGAAGGTGCAAGACCTGTTCCGGGTCCTTCGTGTCGAGGGCAACAAGGCGACGCACGAATTTGCCACCCAGCATCGTGAAGCCATGGACGGCCTCAAAGTCGCGCGGGAACTGGCGATCTGGTACCACCGTGCTTTTGGCGCCAACGCAGCCCAGTTCAAGCCGGGCCCGTTCCTCCCCCCCAAGGATCCTGCAGCACCCCTGCGTGAGATCCAGCATCAGGTCGGCCAACTGCAAGCCGAGCTGGATGCCGCGCGTCAGCAGCACGATCAGAGCAAAGCCCTGATTGACCTGAAAGAGCGCGAGGTACAACTCAATGCAGAATTGGCTGAGGCTATGGATGCCGAGGCCCGGGAGCTCGCAGCGGCAGTCGCTCAGCGCGAACAGGAACTACAGCAGCTTCGGGCAGAGTTCGAGCAACGTGTAGCGGACCTTCAAGCTTCCGTCGGGGTCGCAACGAACGCGACGCAGCAGGTTGCCCGGAGCACACAGCGATCCAGCGCTAGCTTCGAGCTGAGCGAAGATCTCACCCGCATCCTGATTGACCAGCAGCTTCGAGATGCGGGATGGGAAGCCGACTCGCTGGAGCTCACCTACGCGAAAGGCGTCCGTCCGGAGAAGGGCCGCAACCTGGCCATTGCGGAATGGCCAACCTCTGTACCTCATGCCAATGCAGACTATGTGCTTTTCATCGGTCTGACGCCTGTTGCCATCGTTGAGGCCAAGCGCAAGGGGGTCAATGTCGCCGATCGCATTCCTCAAGCCGAGCGCTATGCGCGCGACCTGACCGCTGAGGGTGGCGTCGAAATGGCGTGGGCCGGTGCAGGCTTGCATGCTGGCTGGGAGGACGGCCAGAGTGGAACGTTCCAAGTACCCTTGGCATTCGCCTGCAATGGACGTCCATTCGTCAAGCAACTTGCCGAACAGTCGGGTGTCTGGTTCCGCGATCTTCGCTCGCCCTCCAATCTGCGGCGCGCACTGCACGGTTTCCATACCCCAGCGGATATTCTGGACCAGCTCAAGCGGGACCGCGCCAAGGCAGAGGCGGAGCTCGAACATGAAGGTATGAGCTACCTTCGCTTGCGCGACTACCAGCAGCATGCGATCCATGCCGTGGAAGAGGCCCTCGCCACCGGCGAGCGCAACTGTCTGTTGGCAATGGCCACCGGTACTGGCAAGACGCGCACCATGATCGGATTGATCTACCGGTTGCTCAAGAGCGAGCGGTTCAATCGCATCCTGTTCCTTGTGGATCGCTCGGCACTAGGCACACAGGCCAGTGAAGCAATGGCCGAGATGACGCTGGAACAGAATCAGACTCTGGCCCAGATCTACAACCTCGACGGGTTGGATGACACGCGAACTGCCGACGAGACACGAGTTCAGGTCGCAACCGTACAGGCAATGGTAAGGCGCATCTTCCATTCGGACACGCCGCCAGCAATCGGAACGTTCGATTGCATCGTGGTCGACGAGGCCCACCGCGGCTACACCCTCGACCAGGACATGACCGAGGGTGAGCTGGCCGTGCGCGATCATGCGCAGTACCTGTCGCAGTATCGCCGGGTTCTGGACTACTTTGATGCCTGCCGAATTGGTCTGACAGCGACCCCGGCCAAGCACACAACCGAAATTTTCGGAAAGCCCATCTACACCTACAGCTATCGGGAAGCTGTAGCTGACGATTGGCTGATCGACCACGAGCCCCCGATCCGTTTCGAAACACTGCTCAGCCGCAACGGCATTCATTTCGACAGTGGAGATCAGGTCAGTGTGGTCAACATCCACACGGGCGAAGTGGACACCGCGGAGCTGGAGGACGAGCTTGATTTCAATATCGAGTCGTTCAACCGTCGTGTCATTACACCCAATTTTGATCGGGTCGTCTGTGAGCAGCTTGCCAAGGAACTTGATCCTGATGGCGAGGAGAAGACGCTGATCTTCTGTGTCAGCAAGAAGCACGCAGAGCACGTCAAGAACCGGCTGGATGAAGCACTGAAGGCCATGCATGGCGATCAGTACAATCAGGCGAGCGTCGCGGTCATTGTCGGGGATAGCGACAAGGTCGACCAGCTCATTCGTTGCTTCAAGAATGAGCGCTATCCCAATATCGCAATTACCGTTGATTTGCTTACCACCGGCATCGACGTGCCCACCATCAGCAATCTGGTCTTCATGCGTCGGGTCCGCTCGCGCATCCTCTATGAACAGATGAAGGGGCGCGCGACCCGTCGCTGTGATGAGATCGGCAAGACCGTATTCCACATCTTCGATCCGGTGGATCTGTATGCCGCCCTTGAAGAGGTGGACACCATGAAACCGCTCGTTAAGGACCCGAACGTCAGTATCGAGCAACTCATTGGTGAGCTTGGCCATGAAGCGAGCTTCAGCGCACCAGGCAATGAAGGCGGAAGCCATGCGGATGATGCGCTGGCCCAACTGAGCCAACGCATCATGCGTGTGCTGCGCCAGGCCGAGCATAAGGCTGAGCGCAGGAAAGATGTACGCGAGAAGCTCGATGCGCTGGAGGCCGAATGGGGTGTGCCGCCTTCACAGCTGCACAAGCATCTGCATGGACTGGGAGCACGTGAGGCAGCCTCGTTCCTGAAGCGTCATTCCAACTTGCCGCAACAACTGCAGGAAGTGAACCAGCTGTTGGGAACCGAGCGTTACCCCATCATTGCCGAGCATCAAGACGAACTGCTCTCACGCGAGCAGAGCTATGGCGTGAATGAGGCTCCGGAGGACTATCTGGACAGCTTCAACGCATTCATTCGGGATCAGATCAACCAATCCGCGGCCCTGAGTGTCATCGTCAACCGGCCGCGAGACCTGACCCGGGCACAGTTGAAGGAGGTTCGCCTGCTGCTGGACCAGAATGGCTACAGTGAGGCGCATCTGCGGGGCGCCTGGCGTGACAGCACCCAGCAGGAAGTTGCAGCCAGCATCATCGGCCACATCCGGCGTGCGGCATTGGGGGAAGCGCTTGTACCCTTCGAGCAGCGCGTAGAGCGGGCAATGCGAGGTATCTACGCTCAGCAGGCGTGGACGCCGATGCAGCGAAAATGGCTGGGCCGCTTGGCCCAGCAACTGGTGCATGAAGTCGTCATGGACCGTGAAGACGTTCAACGGGTCTTCATCGGGGATGGCGGCGCGCCGCAGCTTGATCGCCTGCTGGAAGGCAGGCTGGACCATGTGCTCGACACCTTGGGCGAAACTGTCTGGGAACAGGCAGGTTGAATATAGCGGATGAGCCGATTAGGATGCATAATCGGCTCACCGAATGAGCCAAATAAGTTTTCCTGACCGGCTCACCGCACCGGACATCCGCCCATGAGCCCCCTGCATTGGATCTGGCAGCAGCCCGACTGGCCGCGCTTTCACTGGATGGCAGACGAGCTCGCTACAGACCTGCGCGAATGCCAGCAGGCGTATGGCCAACTGCTGGGCATGGCCGGGGCGGTTGCGGGTGACACGCAGTGCGAGCAGGCCCTCGACGCGCTGCTCTCCAATATCGTTACCTCTTCAGAGATCGAGGGCGAGCACCTGGATGTCGGCTCGGTCCGTTCATCGTTGGCGCGTCATCTTGGCATGGTCGATGCCGCACCGCGTCGCGCCACTGCCCGAAGCGAGGGGCTGGCCGCACTGACGCTCGACGCAACAGGTCACGCGCAGCAGCCCATGGATCTTGCGCGCCTGATGCGTTGGCATCACTGGCTGTTTCCTGATGAGGAAGACGCCCTGCTGACCACCCGCATCCAGATCGGGCAGTTGCGCGGCGACGCCCCCATGCAGGTCGTCTCCGGCAGGATCGACCGACCCCGCGTGCACTTCGAGGCCCCGCCCCGCCGCGGCCTGGAGTCGCAGCTGGAGGCCTTCATCGACTGGTTCAACAGCTCCCGCCAGGATGCGACACTCGACCCGCTGCTGCGCGCAGGCATCGCCCACCTCTGGTTCGTAACCCTGCACCCGTTCGATGACGGAAACGGCAGGCTGACCCGGGCACTGACCGACCTTGCACTGGCCCAGTCACAGCCGCAGGCAATCCGCTTTCATGCGCTCTCGGCCGCCATTCTGGCCGACCGCAGCGGCTATTACCTCAGCCTGGAGACGACCCAGAAGGGTGGATTGGACATCACCGCGTGGCTGCACTGGTTCCTGCAGACGCTGCATACCAGCCTGATGCAGGCGCTGCACCGCATCGACAAGGTCATGGCCAGAACGCGCTACTGGCAAGTGCACCGCGAGCAGCCACTGTCTGCCGAACAGACCAAGGTACTGAATCGCCTGCTGGAGGGTGGAGAACGAGGTTTCGCGCAAGGCATCAGTGCCAGCCAGTACCAGGCCGTGGCCAAGGTGTCCAAGGCCACCGCCACCCGCCACCTGGCCGACCTGCTGGAAAAAGGCTGCCTGCGCCGCCTGCCCGGCGGCGGCCGCAGTACCCGCTATGAAATCAACTGGCCGGCAACGGACGCGTCCCTGCCTGCCCTTACTGCACCTATGGAAGACAGCACCAATGAACCATAACGATATCGTCCAGAAACTCTGGAGCCTCTGCGACGTCCTGCGCGACGATGGCATCAACTACAGTGACTACGTCACTGAGCTGGTGTTGCTGCTGTTCCTGAAAATGGAATACGAGCAGGTGCAGAACAACGAAGCGTTCGAACACAAGCTTCCCGCAGGCTGCCGGTGGCCTGACCTCACAGCCCTGTCAGGTACCAAGCTGCTGACCGGCTACAAGCGCATGCTGCTCGATCTCAGCCAGAGCGATGATCTGATGATCGCGGCCATCTACGCCGATGCGCAGACCAGCCTGAAGGAGCCGCGGCATCTGGAGACGCTGATCAAGGCATTGGACGGCCTGGACTGGTTCAGCGCACGCGAGGATGGCCTGGGCGACCTGTACGAGGGTCTCCTGCAGAAGAACGCGAACGAGACCAAGTCTGGTGCGGGACAGTACTTCACCCCGCGCGCGTTGATCGACTCGATCATCCGCTGCCTGAGGCCACAGCCGGGTGAGACCATTCAAGACCCTGCAGCAGGTACCGCCGGCTTCCTTATTGCCGCAGATGGGTACATCAAGTCACAGACCGATGACCTGTACACCCTGACGGACAAGGAGCGCCGCTTCCAGCGCCGCAAGGCCTTTGTCGGCATGGAGCTCGTCCCGGGTACCCGTCGCCTGGCGCTGATGAACTGCCTGCTGCATGGCATTGATGGCGAGGGCGAAGGCGTGGTGCAGCTGGGCAACAGCTTGGGCAATGCAGGTGCAGGACTGGCCAAGGTGGACGTCATCCTTTCCAATCCGCCGTTCGGTACCGCCAAGGGCGGTGGCGGCCCCACCCGTGACGATCTGACCTATCGCACCAGCAACAAGCAGCTGGCCTTCCTGCAGCACATCTACCGCGGGCTCAAGCCGGGCGGGCGTGCGGCAGTGGTGCTGCCGGACAATGTGCTGTTTGAGTCTGGCGTCGGTACCGAGATCCGCCGCGACCTGATGGAGAAGTGCAATCTGCATACGCTGCTGCGCCTGCCCACCGGCATTTTCTACGCGCAGGGCGTAAAGACCAATGTGCTGTTCTTCCAGAAGGGTACGGCAGAGAATCCGCGCCAGGAAACGGGGTGCACGACCGCTACGTGGGTGTATGACCTGCGCAGCAACATGCCCAGCTTCGGCAAGCGGACGCCGTTTGGTCCCGTGCACTTGAAGCCGTTTGAAGAGGCTTACGGAGTAGACGCAAATGGGCGCAGCCCGCGAGTGGATGAGGGCGAGGAAGGCCGGTTCCGCTGCTTCACGCGCGATCAGATCAAGGAGCGCGGTGATTCGTTGGACATCACGTGGCTGAAGGATGCTGACAGCGTGGATGCGGGCAATCTGCCTGCGCCGGAAGTGCTGGCGGCTGAGGCGATGGCGGAGCTGTCGGAGGCGCTGAGGGAACTGGATGCGTTGATGCAGGCGCTTGGCGCTGGGGATGAGGCGTTGGAGCAGAAGCGGTTGTTGGCTGAGGTGATGGGTTTGGAAGTGGCATCTGGCGAGGTGGGTGGTGAATAAGCTCCCCGACGGTTGGGTCGAAACAACCCTCGGTGAAATAAGCACTCTGGGTCCCAAATCCAATTGGGATGACAGTGTCGAAGTGGGTTTTGTACCCATGTCCCATGCACCAACCAACTTCCGCGATGCTCTACGCTACGATGTTCGACCATGGCATGAAGTAAAGAAGGCCTACACCCACTTCGAGGATGGCGACGTCATTTTTGCAAAGGTTACGCCCTGCTTTGAAAATGGGAAGGCTGCCGTCGCACATGGCCTGCCAAACGGTGCCGGCGCAGGGAGCTCAGAGTTTCACGTTCTTCGTCCAGCTGACTCAGCGATATCGACAGGTTATCTTCTCTCAAATATCAAGAGTGCTGAATTCCTCAAAGAGGGCGAGGAGAGCATGACCGGTGCCGTTGGCTTGCGACGCGTACCCCGTGCGTTTGTCGAAAACTATCCCGTCCGTTTGCCTCCCGAAGCAGAGCAGAAGCGCATCGCGCAGAAGCTGGATCCGCTGCTGGCACATGTCGATGACCTCCAGACTCGTATCGATGCAGTCCCTGCGCTGCTCCGAAACTTTCGCGCCTCCATCCTCTCAGCCGCAGTTTCGGGTCGGGCTACGGCCAAGTCTGACCCCGCGGCCGAAGTGCCGTTGCCCCCCCTATCTCCCCTCGTCTTCTTCAAGAGTGAGGAGGCCACTGCCCCGGGCGACTGGAAGTGGCGGAAACTTGTAGACGTTGCCACCTTGGAGTCAGGCCACACACCGCGGAAGAGTGTGCCTGCCTACTGGGAAGGTGGGACTGTGCCCTGGATCAGCCTTCAGGACATCCGTGCTGCTGACGGCAAGGAAATATTCTTCACTAAGTTCATGCCCACAGAACTTGGCATTGAGAATTCCAGTGCTCGCCTTCTTCCGAAGGGAACAGTGTGCTTCTCGCGCGACATTTCCGTTGGCTTTGTCACCATCATGGGCCGCTCCATGGCAACGACTCAGCATTTTGCCAATTGGATCTGCGGCGATGAACTCCATCCGAAGTACTTGATGTATGCATTTATCGCCGCACGCGAGCACTTGCTGAAGTCTGGTCAGGGATCCACGGTGAAGACCATATATATGCCCGCTTTGAAGGAGCTCAGGATCCTGCTTCCTCCTCGTGCGGAGCAAGTCGAGATCGTGCGCCGTGTCGAGCAGCTTTTCGCTGTAGCCGATCAACTGGAGGCCAAGGTCGCTGAGGCCAAGCAGCGCATTGACGCCCTGACCCAAAGCATCCTCGCCAAAGCCTTCCGCGGTGAACTGGTGCCCCAGGATCCCAACGACGAGCCGGCCAGCGTACTGCTTGAGCGCATCCGCGCCCAGCGCGCTGCTGCACCCAAACCCAAGCGTGGCCGCAAGGCTGCATCCAACTGATCATCGACCTCGAAAGGACTCGCCCGCATGACCACCTTCGACAGCACCAAGCTGCCACTGAAAGATCTCCTCAAGGACATCGTTGACGGCAAGATCCAGCTGCCCGACTTCCAGCGCGGCTGGGTCTGGGATGACGAGCACGTGCGCAGCCTGCTGGTCAGCCTTGGCCGTTCATTCCCGGTCGGCGCGGTCATGCTGCTAGAGACGGGTGGCGCGGTGCGCTTCCAGGTGCGTCCTGTTGAGAACGTCCCGCATGAAGGGCTGCTGCCTCCGGAGAAGCTGATTCTGGACGGGCAGCAGCGCCTGACGACGCTCACCCAGGTACTCAAGCTGTCCGGTCCGGTGAAGACCACGACGGACAAAGGCAAGCCGGTCGATCGCCACTACTACATCCATATTCCCACCGCATTGGCGGGGCCAGACCGCCTGGACGAGGCGATCATTGCCACCGACGGCACGCGTCAACAACGCAGTGACTTCGGCCGCAGGCTGGACCGGGATCTTTCCACACGCGAACTAGAGTGCCAGCAGGAGTACTTCCCGTGCTCGGAAATTCTGGAAGGCATGGGGTGGCTTCAGGATCTCTATCAGTACAACGCCGCTGCGGTACCGCAGTTCTTCGAGTTCAAGAAGCAGGTGCTCGATGCCTACAACGAGTATCAGATTCCACTCATCGTGCTTAAGAAGGAAACCAGCAAGGAAGCTGTGTGTCTGGTCTTCGAGAAGGTCAATACGGGCGGCGTTCCGCTGTCGGTATTTGAGCTGGTCACCGCTACCTATGCCGCCGATGGCTACAACCTGCGCGACGATTGGTATGGCAGCCAGCAACGCGGTGTTGTTTCCCGGCAGAAGCGGCTGGCAAGGGAACCGCTCCTGAAGAGCGTGGAGAACACCGATTTCCTGCAGGCCGTGACCATGCTGCATACGCTGGAGAAGCGACGCGCCGATCTGGCCGCCGGAAAGAGCGGCAAGCAGGTGACACCCGTGAGCGCCAAACGCGCCTCGGTGCTGGAGCTTCCACTGGAAGCCTATCAGCGCTGGGCGGACGTGGTGGAGCAGGGCTTCATGCGTGCCGCCAAATTCCTGCGCCATGAGTGCTTTACCTCCCCGCGTGACCTGCCCTACCGCACCCAGTTGGCACCGCTGGCTGCGGTACTGGCGCTGATCGGTGCGGATGAGCGGTGGCGCGAACCGCAGACCCACCAGAAGTTGGCTCAGTGGTACTGGTGCGGCGTGCTCGGTGAACTGTATGGCGGCGCGGTGGAAACGCGCATTGCCAATGATGTGGAGGAGTTGCTGGGCTGGATTGAGCAGGATGCCCTGCAGCCACGAACCATCTCCGATGCCGCCTTCCAGATCGATCGCCTGGCTTCGCTTGCGTCAAGATTGAGTGCCGCCTACAAGGGCATCAACGTGCTGGTACTGCGCGAGGGTGCGCAGGATCTGTACTGGAAGGGGCGAATCCGCGACCTTGAAGCCGACGAGATCGCATTGGACATTCATCACATCTTCCCGCGTGACTGGTGCGAGAAGCAGGATATTCCGCGCCGTCGCTATGACTCGATCATCAACAAGACGCCGATCTCCTACAAGGCGAATCGCATGATTGGTGGCTCAGCACCGTCCCGCTATCTGTCTTCGCTACAGGCACACAAGCAGGTGCAACTGGATGACGCTGGCATGGATGCTCTGCTGGCGAGTCATCGCATTCCTGCGGAAGCCCTGCGCGCAGATGATTTTGAAAGGCTATGGAACCAGCGCCAACTGGCTCTGTTGGCTCTGATCGAAGGTGCGATGGGCAAGAAGGTGGCGGCACCAATTGAGGCTGACGCCTTGGCGTGATTACCGATGGGCGTGCCAACCAAGGTTGGCACCTACCGGTAGTGCCGGCTGCTGGCCGGCACTACCGAAGCAGCAGCTTCAACAACCCCGCAATCTTCGAATACGGCGGCCGCAGCCGGTCACTGGCCGCCCAGCGCGACTGCCACAGTACCGGCAGCCGCTTGCTCATCGCATCGAACCCGGCCCGGCCGTGGTACGCGCCCATGCCGCTGGCCCCTACCCCGCCAAACGGCAGGCCATCGGCGGCGAAGTGCAGCAGCGTGTCATTCACTGTCACCCCGCCGGCCACCACCTGGCCGAGGATGCGCTCCACCGTGGCCCGGTCATGGCTGAAGGGATACAGCGCCAGCGGCCGGTCGCGCGACAGCACGTCGGCCAGCGCCGCATCCAGATCCGGGTACGCCCGCACCGGCAGGATCGGCCCGAAGATCTCCTCGCGCATCAGGTCCAGGTCGTCCGGCGGGTCCAGCACCACAGTGGGCACCAGCAGCCGCTCGCGGTCGGCGCGCGCATCATCCACCTGCGCCAACGGAATCACCGGCACGCCGCGTTCGCGCGCCTGCGCCAGATAGCCCTGCAGGCGCCGGTACTGGCCTTCGTTGATGATGCGCGTGTAGTCGTCGGCGCTGCTGAAATCGCCGTAGCGCTCGCGTACCTGCTGCTGCAGCGCCTGCACGAACTCACGCTGGCGCGCGGTGTCGATCAGCACGTAATCCGGCGCGATGCAGGTCTGTCCGGCGTTGAACCATTTCCCGGTGGCGAGCCGCGCGGCGGCTTTGTCCAGCGGGAAATCGCGGCAGACAATCGCCGGCGACTTGCCGCCCAGCTCCAGCGTGACCGGCACCAGATGCTCGGCTGCGGCCGCCATCACCTTGCGGCCAACCGCCGTCGAGCCGGTGAACAGCAGATGGTCCAGCGGCAGCGAGGACACCGCCGCCGCCACATCCGCCCCACCCTGCACCACCGCCACGCGATCGGGCGGGAACACACTGGCCAGCAGATCGGCCAGGAATGCACTGGTGCGTGGTGTGTGTTCCGAGGGCTTCAGCAACACATGGTTGCCGGCGGCAATCGCGGTGGCCAGCGGCACCAGCGCCAGCGTGACCGGGTAGTTCCAGGGCGAGATCACCCCGACCACGCCCAGCGGCGTCGGCCGCAACTGCGCGCGCGCCGGCCACAGCCGCCAGCCGGCGCCCACCCGCTGCGGCTTCGACCAGCTGCGCAGGTGGCGGCGCAGGTGATCGATGGCCGACAGCACGCTCATGCCATCGGCCAGCTTTGATTCGGTGTGGGCGCGGTGGCCGAAGTCCTCGGCGATGGCCTGGGCCATTTCGTCCAGGCGCGGCTTCAGCGCCTCGCGCAGGCGGCGCAGGTCGGCGTCGCGCTGGTCGAGCGAAGGGCGCTGGGCCTGCCAGGCGCTGCGCAGGGTGTGCAGGAGGGCGGGAAGGTCGGCGGGGGCGGTGGTGGTCATGGGCCGATTGTAGGGTCGAGACGTGGTTGGCTCGCATGCCGACCTTCACGCCTTCGCACGGGGTCTCATTCGGACACCTCCCGACCGGCTTGCATACGTTCACCCTCGCATGCAAACCCGTCCATCACTAGGTCTTCTGCTGGTCGGTACGGTGTGCCGGGCATGACTGCGGCTCCGGCAATTGCAGCGGGGTCTTGATCGGGTACTCGGGGCTGCCGTAGGCATAACAGGAGGTGGTGACCTGAATCTCATCACAGGGCAGGAAATGCACGGTGATGCCACAGACGTCCTGGCCGGTGTAATCCGGGACGGGGACGACTTTGCTGTGCCTGCGCTTTTGCGCCAGGATTTTCTTCTCCCACTCCAGAACTTTTGACCAATCCTCTGTCCCAGGAAAATCTCCCGAGCTTCCGGCACCCGTTTCCCAGTCAACCCGCACCTTCAGCCCCGGATACCAGTGCTCTGGTGCGCCGTAGCAGCACCCTCCACCGCCACCTTGGTACGGCCCAATGATGTCAACGGCTGAACGGCCATCGACACTGAACCGGTTGATCGCCCAATGAGTGTGGTTGACGCCATAGATCGCACTGGCATCCACGGCGTAGGAAGATAAGAGCAGAGGTGGGCCAGCAAGAAATGCCAGCGCCACGCGCTTCAAAACAAACATCATTGAAACTCCATAATGTATAGCCCTCATTTCTTGTCCGAGGGCACCAATGCCCTACTCAGGCGCAAACTCCCGCCTCCAGTCACGCAGGATCTCAACGTCCCGCGCGATCAGCGCCGATTCTGCTGCGGGCGCGTCGAAGAACTGTTCGCCCGACATCGGATTTCTCCTCAGGGGGAAGTTCCGATCACCTACGAAGAAGTGGGGCGTAAAGCAGTAGGGCTCATCGCCCGACTCCGTGGGCTGCTTCACCAACGTCGCGAACACGGCATTCGTTGGAGCGCTCGGTTTGGCGGCTGAACACCACGGATGCGACGAGACGATGTCCTGAATCCGCGCACCAGCCCGACGGAACTCCGTGGTACTGAAAACCTTGCCGAGAGAGACGCGATGCACCCGAAAGGTGCCGACTTCCGGTTGCGCCTCGACAAGCCATCCTGAGTTGTCATGCGATGTGCAACCGCAGTCGCAGGTCACCAATGTTGCGCTTGGTACGGCGTTGTTCCAGGACAGCCAGACATTCTCTGTCTTGCATAGTTGTTTGATCACGGGCGATCTTTCCTCGACTCGCAGGCTTCCCTGCGGTGCCGCACCGTCGGCAGCTACATGCGTTTCTGCGTCGGGCGATGACGCTGAGACAGTGATGATCGCTGCCAGAAGTACGCTGCGCATGCCCAGATCCGATTCGATGAATCGCCCATGCTATGGGACGCACTGGCGAACAAAGGGAATTCGGGCCATTTGCGTCATAAGTTGGCAGTTCTTGCTAGAAGCCCCAGTGTTCCGTGTGGCTGGATACGTCACCTCGCACCGGTACGATTGAGTACTGGGCTGATATGTAGATTCGTACTTGTTTCATTGCTTCACGACGTTAGCGTGCTGAAGGTGGTGTCCCACCTCCAAAAACATGCGTAGATGCGACGCGTATTTGCATTTCTGACCGGATGTCTTCTCATGCCCGGAGTTTCCGATGCCAGCGAGCAGTCCATTGATGTCGCGGCAATCGATTTGAACACCGAGCACGAACACATCCCATTGGTGGGCGACAGCCTGGCCGCCGTGGTCGGCGAGCTCGAGGGCGATGCCACACCCGGTGCCAGTATTGGCAGGGTGCTCGAGGCGCTTGCAGAGAGGCTTGAGCGTTCGACCTGCCGTGTACAGACCCCTGTCAATGACAGCTCACGGTCGTCCGGCGTGATCTGCAGCGGACCCGATGTAGACAGCCTCTTCCCGTATTACACAGCATTGCGGCAGGCGAAGACACCTGCAGAGCACGATAGTCGGGGCCGTCGCTTTCTGGAAGCCTATGCCACCTTGCTCAGGGATGCACCGGATGTCGCCCTCACGCGACCGAGCGAAGACGAGGCTGCAGATGGGTTGTTACATGTGCTCTTTCCGTTCGCGGCCTGGGACGAGAAGCTGAACATTCCACGCCATGACGTGCACTTCCCATTTGTTCCTGGGTGCAACCTCGTTGTCGCCCGCGCTGCGCGCTGCCCGGAAGCCGACCAGTTGCGCAGGCAGATCCGCCAGGCAGGCGATGAGAGCGCGCAGCGTCGGTTCTGCATCGAAGCGTTTTCAAGGCGGCAGTTTGAGCAGAGCGACGGATGCCCGGAGTAGCACGTCCTGCGGTCGGGGTCAGAGCCCTTTCGCATGCGAAAGGGATCCGACTCCGATCGCCGGCACATAAACAGAAAGGCCGCGGTCTGCACCGCGGCCTCTCCTTCATCCAATGAACATCATTCCTACTTGGTGATATCCACGTCCTTGGTCTCGCGCAGGAACAGGCCGCCGATCACCACCGACATCAGCGCGATGATGATGGGGTACCACAGGCCGTAGTACAGGTTGCCGGTACCGGCCACCAGTGCGAACGAGATCGCCGGCAGGAAGCCACCGAACCAGCCGTTGCCGATGTGGTACGGCAGCGACATCGAGGTGTAGCGGATGCGGGTCGGGAACAGTTCGACCAGGTAGGCGGCGATCGGGCCGTAGACCATGGTCACGTACAGCACCAGCAGCCACAGCATGAAGATCGTGCCGGCGATGTTGATGCGTGCGCCATCGGCCTTGGCCGGGTAACCAGCGGTGGTCAGGGCGGTCTTCAGCTCCGCACCGAAGGCATCAGCCTTGGCCTTGCCGTCTTCCTTGGTCAGGCCAGCGGCTTCATACGAAGTGACGCTGGCACTGCCCACGTTCACCATCGCCAGCGAACCGGCGGCGGCGGGCTGCACGTCGTACGGCACGCCGGCCTTGGTCAGCGCGGCGGTGGCCACGTCGCAGGAGCTGGTGAACTTGCGCAGGCCCACCGGATCGAACTGGAACGAGCAGGTGGCCGGATCGGCGACGACCAGCGCCGGCGAACTGCTGCGGGCTTCTTCGATGGCCGGGTTGGCGAAGTGGGTCAGGCCCTTGAAGATCGGGATGTAGGTGATGGCCGCCAGCAGGCAGCCGGCCAGGATGATCTTCTTGCGGCCGATGCGGTCGGACAGCCAGCCGAAGAAGATGAAGAACGGCGTGCCCAGTGCCAGCGCTGCGGCGATCAGCAGGTAGGAGGTGGTGGCATCGACCTTCAGCATGCTGCTGAGGAAGAACAGCGCGTAGAACTGTCCGCCGTACCAGACCACGGCCTGGCCAGCCGCCGCACCGAGCAGGACCAGCAACATCAGCTTCAGGTTGCCGCCCTTCAGGCTGTCGCGGAACGGGGTCTTGGAGCCCTTGCCTTCAGCCTTCATCTGCTGGAACAGCGGCGATTCGCTCAGCTGCAGGCGGATCCATACCGAAATGCCCAGCAGCAGGATCGACACCAGGAACGGAATGCGCCAGCCCCAGGCTTCGAAGGCCTCGTTGCCCAGTGTCATGCGGCAGGCCAGGATGATCAGCAGCGACAGGAACAGGCCGAGCGTGGCGGTGCACTGGATGAAGCTGGTGTACAGGCCACGCTTGTCGTCCGGCGCGTGCTCGGCCACGTAGGTGGCGGCACCGCCGTACTCGCCGCCCATCGCCAGGCCCTGGGCCAGCCGCAGGATGATCAGGATCACCGGCGCGGCGAAACCGATCGAAGCGTAGTTGGGCAGCACGCCGACCAGGAAGGTCGAGATGCCCATGATCAGGATGGTGACCAGGAAGGTGTACTTGCGGCCGATGCGGTCGCCGAGGCTGCCGAAGAAGGCCGCGCCGAACGGGCGTACGAAGAAGCCGGCGGCGAACGCCAGCAGGGCGAAGATCATGCCCGTGGTTTCATTGACGCCACTGAAGAACTGCTTGGCGATGATGGCCGCGAGCGAGCCGTACAGGAAGAAGTCATACCACTCGAACACCGTGCCGAGGCTCGATGCGAAGATGACCTTCTTGTGGCCCTTGGTCAGGGTGCCCGCTGGATTGTGCGGGCTTGATGCAGTGCTGGACATGGGACGTTTTCCCTCTGTAGATGCCGGCCTTGGCCGGCATTCAATCTAGGTAGGTGCCGACCGTTGGTCGGCACTCGATCAGAAGCTGTACTTCGTGGTGAACTGCAATCGGGTGATGTCACCCTTGTTGCCGTTCTCCACTTCGCGGCGGCCGTACATCAGCTCCGCACCGATATCGACCTTGGGCAGCGGCGAGTAGAAGATGTTGCCGCGGATGCTCTGCACGCTCTTGGTCACCAGCGGGCCGAGGATGCTGTCGTTGTCGTAGTCGCTGCGCGCGTAGATCAGGTTGGTGCGCAGCTTCGGCGAGAACGCATGCCGCCAGCCCACGTAGCCGGCAAGCACGCCGGTCGGGTTGAGCTCGTCGCGGGCAACGTCGTAGGCACTATCGGCGGTGATGCCCAGGCCGATGTAGCGGGCGATGCCTTCGCCGCCGGTCAGCTGGTAGTGCAGCGAATCGCTGTCGCCCATCACCCACTTGCCGCCCAGGGTCAGGCCGCCGGCCACCTTGTCGGCCTTGGCGCCGGTGGCCTGGTTGTCGACCTTCAGCTGACGGACGATGCCGCCGACACCGAAGGTGCCCCAGTCGCCCTTCCAGCCATAGCGCATGGTCAGATCAGGCAGGCTGCCACGGTCGGAGTTGGCGCTGGTGTTGGTCCAGGCGCCGGTGACCGGGTTGCGGGTACCGGTGAGCGTGGTGGTTTCCGGGTTTTCCAGCGCGACGCTGAAGCCGCCCTGGGTGTAGCGCACCTGGGCCTGGCGCACGAAGATCACGCCGTCGGTGGGGCCGACGAAGTCGACCGCTTCCGGCAATGCGGCCGCGTCCATGAAGTTGGACCAGGTCTGGCCGGCCATCCAGTTGTTCCAGTACATGTAGGCGTGGCGCAGGGTCACACCGTAGGTATTGGTCGCGGTCTGGTTGCCCAGCGAGTTGCCGAAGAAGTCCATCTCGAAGAACGCACCGGCCTTGTTGCCCGATTCGCTCACGTTGTCGATGCCCAGGTTGAAGCGCGAGAACTTGGCGTGGGCGTTGAAATCGGTGCCCGAGCGCTTGCCGCTGCCACCGGCGCCTTCCACCGGGGTCTGGCCCGGCAGGTACAGCGAGCGGCCGGTGGCGTCGTCGGCCAGCTGGCCATCGCTGGTCTGGGTGGCGAGGAAATCGGCCTTGATGAAGCCGCCGATCTTGACCGTGGTGCCCGGCGCGGCGCCCGGGGTGATGGTGGTGACCTGGATCGGCTGCTTGCCCGCCGGCATCGAGGCGACCGGCTTCTGCTCGGCCTGCACCGTGCGGACTTCGGTCACCGCCTGCTGGGTCTGGCTGATCTGGGTCTGTTGTTGTTGCTGCGAAGACAGCAGCAGCTGGACCTGGCGTTCCAGTTCGGCAACGCGTGCTTCCAGCGCTTTCTCTTTGGCGGTCTCAGCGAACGCCATGCCCGGTGCGACCAGGGCGACCAACAGGCAGGCCGCCAAAGGTTTGCGCACGGCTTTCAACGTACGGTGGCTCATGTTGCCCTCTCTCCCAAGTGGCAAGGTGATGCCGCGCGTGGGGCACGGTCGAGCCGAGACTGCGGGGCGATTATGTATAGCGGCTATTCGCCATTGGTCGAACCCGGCCCTGCTGGGCGCTCACTTTCGACCATGGTCTAACCAGAGTGGTGACGCGGCCGGGGGTGGATGGGGCAAACTGAAGGGGATCGGTCGCTGCGATGCTGCGACCGCACATACAAAGTCAACGTGCAAGTGAGGGTGCCATGGCTGATATCTACCCCGTCGATCCGCAGTTCGCCGCCAAGGCACGCATCGACAAGACGTCGTACGAACAGCAGTACCAGGCGTCGGTGACCGACCCGGATGGTTTCTGGGGCAAGGCCGCCGAGCGCCTGCAATGGATGCGCAAGCCGACCAGGATCAGGAACGTCAGCTACGACCTGTCCGACTTCCACATCAAGTGGTTCGAAGATGGCGAGCTCAATGCTAGCGTGAACTGCCTGGATCGCCAGCTGGAAACGCGCGGCGACAAGACCGCCCTGCTGTTCGAGCCGGATGGCCCGGATGCACCGGCGCAGCACGTGACCTATCGCGAGCTGTACGAGCGCACCTGCCGCCTCGGCAATGCGCTGCGCAACCTCGGGGTCAAGAAGGGCGACCGGGTCACCATCTACCTGCCGATGATCGTCGACGCCGCCGTGGCCATGCTGGCCTGCGCACGCATCGGTGCGATCCACTCGGTGGTGTTCGGTGGCTTCGCGCCGAACTCGATCGCCGACCGCGTCAGCGACTGCCAGAGCAAGCTGATCATCACCGCCGACGAGGGCCTGCGCGGTGGCCGCAGGATTCCGCTCAAGGCCAACGTCGATGCCGCGCTGAAGCTGCCGGGCACCAATACTGTGGAAACCGTGCTGGTGGTGCGCCACACCGGCGGTGCGGTGGACATGCAGGCCCCGCGCGACCGCTGGTTCCACGATGTGGTGGACAGCCAGCCGGCCACCTGCGAACCGGAACGCATGAACGCGGAAGACCCGCTGTTCATCCTCTACACCTCCGGTTCCACTGGCAAGCCGAAGGGCGTGCTGCACACCACCGGCGGTTACCTGCTGTACGCGGCCTACACCCATGAAGCGGTGTTCGACCTGCGCGAGGACGACATCTACTGGTGCACCGCCGACGTCGGCTGGGTCACCGGCCACAGCTACATCGTGTACGGGCCGCTGGCCAACGGCGCGACCTCGCTGATGTTCGAAGGCGTGCCGAACTACCCTGACACCTCGCGCTTCTGGAACGTCATCGACAAGCACAAGGTGAGCATCTTCTACACCGCCCCGACCGCCATCCGTGCGCTGATGCGCGAAGGCGAGGAGCCGGTGAAGAAGACCTCGCGTGCGTCGCTGCGACTGCTCGGCAGCGTCGGCGAGCCGATCAATCCGGAAGCCTGGCGCTGGTACTACGAGGTGGTCGGCGACAGCCGCTGCCCGATCGTCGATACCTGGTGGCAGACCGAGACCGGCGGCATCCTGATCTCGCCGCTGGCCGGCGCGATGGACCTCAAGCCGGGCTCGGCCACCCTGCCCTTCTTCGGCGTGCAGCCGGCGCTGGTCAATGCCGATGGCGAGATCCAGGACGGCCCGACCGAGGGCAACCTGATCATCCGTGATTCCTGGCCGGGCCAGATGCGCACGGTGTACGGCGACCACCAGCGTTTCATCGATACCTATTTCCGCACCTACCCGGGCAGCTATTTCACCGGTGACGGTTGCCGCCGCGACGAAGACGGCTACTACTGGATCACCGGCCGCGTGGACGATGTGATCAACGTGTCCGGCCACCGCATCGGCACCGCCGAAGTGGAAAGCGCTCTGGTCTCGCACCCGAAGGTGGCCGAAGCGGCCGTGGTCGGCTTCCCGCACGACGTGAAGGGCCAGGGCATCTATGCGTACGTGACGCTGGTGGCCGAAGAGGCGCCGACCGATGAGCTGCACAAGGAGCTGATTGCGTGGGTGCGCAAGGAAATCGGCCCGATCGCCACGCCGGACCACCTGCAGTGGGCGCCGGGCCTGCCGAAGACCCGCTCGGGCAAGATCATGCGCCGCATCCTGCGCAAGATCGCCGAGAACGCACCGGACCAGCTTGGCGACACCTCGACCCTGGCTGATCCGTCGGTAGTGGCGTCACTGGTGGACGAGCGCAAGGTGCGCTGATGTACGACCGGGGTCGGATCCCTTTCCGCAAGGAAAGGGCTCTGACCCCATCTGCTTTCCCCCACGGTTCCCCCCGACCATGACCACCCTCCTGATTGCCGATGACCACCCGCTGTTCCGCGAAGCCCTGCGTGGGGCGGTACAGCGGGTCATCCCCGGCGTGCAGCTGTTCGAAGCCGACAGCGTGGAAGCGCTGTATGCGCTGGCCGACCAGCACAACGACGCCGACCTGGTCCTGATGGACCTCAACATGCCCGGTGCGCAGGGTTTCAACGCGCTGGTGCACATGCGCTCGCTGCATCCGCACCTGCCGGTGGTCGTGGTGTCCGCGCGCGAAGAGGCGACGGTGATGCGCCGCGCGCTCGACCACGGCGCGCTGGGCTTCATTCCGAAGTCTGCGGATTCGGACACCATCGGTCACGCACTGGGCACCATCCTCGATGGTGAGACCTGGGCGCCGCCGGAAGCGCACAACGTGCCGCCCACCGGCAGCGAGGAACGCGAAGTCGGCCAGCGCCTGCGCGAGCTGACCCCGCAGCAGTTCCGCGTGCTGCAGATGCTGGGCGCCGGCCGCTTGAACAAGCAGATCGCCTACGACCTCAACGTGTCCGAAGCGACGATCAAGGCCCACGTCACCGCGATCCTGCGCAAGCTGGGCGTGACCAACCGCACCCAGGCCGTGCTGATGGCCGGCAAGCTGGCGATCGACGACGACGCCATCGTGCTGCCGCCGGAAGAAGACTGAAGGTAGTGCCGGCCGCTGGCCGGCAATCCCCTGAAACGCGCGACATCATCTGAACCCGCATTGGTAGGTGCCAAGCTTGCTTGGCACGCTTTTGATGGTGCACCTGCCGGCCAGCGGCCGGCACTACCAGGCACCGCTGCGCTCTCGATATAGCCATCGCTATACAAACCAGCCCTGCCTGCGCGTTTCGCTGGAAATGCGCCATGCGCGAATCGCGATGCTAAGCTGCGCGTCCCCTTGGGGAGTAGCCGGATTCCTACGCAGGAATCGTCCACGTCAACATACTCGGCCAGTGCGCCGTGGCGTGGACAACCATGATGGTTGGCGAGACCAGCGGCCCGCGCGCGCAACGTCAGGTTGGGCGCGAGCGCAGGCCGTGCGTCCGTCCTAGCCCGACCTCAGCCGCCGCCCATGTCCCCCATTTCGATCCTCCTGATCGGCTTTGCCATGTCCACCGATGCCTTCGCCGCGGCGATCGGCAAGGGTGCGGCCATGCGCAAGCCGGTGTTCCGTGATGCATTGCGTGCCGGCATCATCTTCGGCGTCATCGAGGCGATCACGCCCATCATCGGTTGGCTGCTCGGCCGCGCCGCCCTGCAGTACGTCGAAGCCTTCGACCACTGGATCGCCTTCGGCCTGCTCGGCGCACTGGGCATCCACATGATCTACAACGGCCTGCGCCCGGACAGTGCCGACGAGGACGAAGACCCCTCGCAGCACCACGGCTTCTGGAAGCTGGCGCTGACCGGTTTCGCCACCAGCATCGACGCGATGGCGGTGGGCATCGGCCTGGCTTTCATGGACGTGCATATCGGCGTGATGGCAGCGGTCATCGGCCTGTGCACGCTGACCATGGTCACCGCCGGCATCATGCTCGGCCGCGTGCTGGGCAGCATGGTCGGCAAGCGTGCCGAGATCATCGGCGGCGTGATCCTGGTGATCATCGGCGCGACGATCCTGTACGAACACCTGCACGGCCTGGGGTAACGCTTCCGCGATTACGTGGTTGCCGGCCAGCGGCCGGCACTACCTGACGTCACATCCACGCATGGCGTGGATCTACTGCGCATCGCGCAGCGCGCCCAGGAAGGCGCGCAGCGAGGCCGGCTTGATCGGCTTGGTCAGCACGCGGTAGCCGCGTTCGCGCGCCATCCGCTTCAGCTCGTCGCGACCATCGGCAGTCAGCAGCGCGCCAGGCAGCGGGTAACCGGCTGCCTCGCGCAACGCCACCAGCGCATCCAGGCCGTCCATGCGGTCGTGCAGGTGGTAATCCACCAGCATCACCTGCGGGCGCTCGGCGATCTTTTCCAGCGCCTGGTCGACGGTGGCGGCGGTGATCACCTGCACCTGCCAACGGCCGAGCAGTGCGCGCATGCCGTCGAGGATCTCCTCGTCGTTGTCCACGCACAGCACGCGCAGGCCAGCCAGCGAATCGCTGCGTACCGGTGCGGCCACCGCCTGTACCGGCGTGGCCAGCTCGGTATAACCCGGCAATGGCGCCACCCGCGGCAGGATGATCGAGAACATCGAGCCCTTGCCGACCCGGCTGCGTGCGTTCAACCGATGGTCGAGCAGGCGCGAGATGCGCTGGCAGATCGACAGCCCCAGGCCCAGGCCCTGCTCACCCCAGTCGAACGGCTGCTGGTAGCGGTGGAACTCGTCGAAGATCTGCCGCATGTGGTGCTCGGGAATGCCGGGCCCGGTATCCCACACCTGCAGCTCCACTTCGTCGCCGCGCTGGCGCACGGCCAGCACGATGCGGCCCTGGCGGGTGTAGCGCAGCGCGTTGGCCAGGAAGTTCTGCAGCACGCGGCGCAGCAGGCGGCGGTCACTGCGCACCCATGCCGGGCGTGCGAACAGGTCCAGGCGCAGACCACGGCCGGCGGCGACCGGGGTGTACTGCGCGGCCAGCTCACGCATCAACGCACTCACGTCGAACTCGCCGATCACCGGGTGTAGGCCACCGGCATCCAGCCGCGATACGTCCAGCAGGCCATCGAGCAGCTCTTCGGCCGCACGCAACGACGCATCCACACGCTCGGCCAGGTGCTTCTGCTCATCGCTCACGTGATCGCTGTCGCGCAGCGCAGAAGCGAACAGGCGTGCGGCGTTCAGTGGCTGCAGCACGTCATGGCTGATCGCTGCCAGGAAGCGGGTCTTCGACTGCTGCGCGACCTCGGCTTCATGCGAGCGCTCGGCCACGCGCTGTTCCAGCGTCTCATTGGCTTCCAGCAGCGCTTTTTCCGCGTGCTTGTAGTCGGTGATGTCGTTGTAGCTGGTCACGTAACCGCCGCCGGGCAGCGCCTGGCCGCGCATCTCGATCACCTTGCCATCGCTGCGGGTGCGCTCGAACACGTGCGGTGAACCGGCACGCATGTAGCCGATGCGGCGGTTGATCTGCACTTCGATATCGCCCTCGCCCAGCTCGCCGCGCTCGGCGTTGTAGCGGATCAGGTCGGCCACCGGGCGGCCCACGTAGAGCATGCCGTCGGGGTAGCCGAACATGTCCTGGTAACGCCGGTTCCAAGCGGTCAGTCGCATGTCCGGGTCGACCACGCTGACCCCGGCGCTGATGTTCTCCAGCGTGGTCGACAGGATTTCGCGGTTGAAGCGCAGCTCCTGCCCGGCTTCGTCCAGCACCGCCACCACTTCGCCCAGATCCATGCCCGAGCCACGCAGCAGGCTGGTCAGCAGCAGGCGTGCCGATGCCGCACCGATCGATGCGGCCAGCAGGCGCTCGGTGAACTGCACCCACGGCCGGTCGGCAGGTGCCGAGGATTGCAGCTCACGGCCCAGTGACTGCGCCTGTTCGAAGAACGAACGTCGTGCATGGCGTTCACCCACTACGCGCGAAGCCAGCGCCAGCAGATCGCCCACGTGCACATGACCGGGCCAGCCACCGGCCACCGACGGGCGCTCGGCATACGGGTCGAGGAAGGGTGCGGCACGCAGCCGCTCGTCCACACCGGGCCGCCAGCGCGCGGACACCAGCATCATCGTCGCCGCGTTGACCAGCAGCGACCAGAACGTGCCGTGGGTCAGCGGGTCCCAGCCGGTCATGCCGAACAGCTGCTGCGGGCGCAGCCACTCGATGCCGAACGGGCCGTGCTGCACCCAGCCAGCATCGACCCAGCCGGCCATGGTCATCGCCGGCAGCAGCAGGGTGTACAGCCAGGTGGCGAAGCCGAGCAGCATGCCCACCTCGACGCCGCGCCGGCTGGCACCGCGCCAGTACAGGCCGCCGATCAGGCCGGGCGCGAACTGCGCCACCGCCGCGAACGCCATCAGGCCGTACGAGGCCAGCGTGCTGTCGTTGCTGCTGGTGCGGTAGTAGCTGTAGGCCATCAGCGCCAGCAGCAGGATCGCCAGGCGGCGGATCCACAGCACGCGCGAGGCGACGTCGGCGGCCTCCTGGTGGTCACCGCTCCGGCGCAGCAGCACCGGCATCACCAGATCGTTGCTGACCATGGTGGCCAGCGCGATCGACGACACGATCACCATGCCGGTGGCCGCCGAGAAGCCGCCCACATAGGCGATCAGCGCCAGCGCGTTGCGGCCCTCGGCCAGCGGCAGGGCCAGCACCATCGAGTCGTCGGCGACGCTGCCACCGGTGCCGAACAGGGTCACGCCGGCGGTGGCGATCGGCAGCACCATGCCCGAGATCAGTACCAGGTAGCCGCCGAACATCCAGCGCGCGCGGCGCACATCGCGCACATCGCCGCACTCGACCACGGCCACGTGGAACTGGCGCGGCAGGCAGATGATGGCGAGGAAGCTGAGCAGGGTCTGCGAGATGAAGCCCACCGGCGGCAGGCCGGTGAACAGCGTATGCACCGATTCGACCACCGCGTCGGTGCGGTTGCTCAGCCACAGGTAGGCGAACACGCCCACGGCCAGCATCGCCAGCAGCTTGATCACCGATTCGAAGGCGATCGCCAGCATCATGCCGTGGTGGTGTTCGGTGGCATCGACCTGGCGGGTACCGAACAGGGTGGCGAACAACGCCATCAGCAGCGCCACGTACAGCGCGGGATCGGTGAAGAAGCCAGTGGGGCCGGTGTTGCCGGTCAGTACCTGCAGGCTCATCGCCACTGCTTTGTACTGCAGGGCCAGGTACGGAATGATGCCGATCAGCGCGATGATCGCCACCAGCGCCGCCAGCCGCCGCGAGCGACCGAAGCGCGAAGAAATGAAGTCGGCGATGGACACCACGTTCTGGCTGCGTGCGATCAGCGCCAGGCGCTCGATGATGCGCCAGCCGAACAACAGCAGCAGCAACGGACCGATATAGATCGGCAGGTAGCCCACGCCGTTGCGCACGGCGGTACCGACCGCACCGTAGAACGTCCACGACGAGCAGTACACGGCCAGCGCCAGGCTGTAGACCACCGGCCGCAGCCACGGCCGGTCGGGGTACATCGGCCGACGGTCACCCCACCACGCCACGCCGAACAGCAGCGCGGCATAGGCAACCGAGACCAGCAGCAGGATCCAGCTGGAGACCACGCGCGCGTTTCCGTCGGAAGAACCCGCAGTGTAGGCCAGGCGTGGCCGGGGGTGCGGGCTCGTTGGGGGCAACCACCCCCACCAAGGTGGGGGCCTACGCGGTGCGGGCCACGACCATTGGTCGTGGCCGGCTTCTTACTGGGCCGGAACGCCCATTTCCTTCAGCAGTTCCGGCGCCGGGTAGACCTTGGCCAGCAGCCAGCGCAGGTAGCGCATGTCCACGTGCACGGCGCGCTTGTAGCGCGGGTCGAACCACCAGCTGGCGCTGACCGATTCCCAGTTGCTGTCGAAGTTCAGGCCGATCAGTTCGCCCTTGGCGTTGAGCACCGGCGAGCCGGAGTTGCCGCCGGTGGTATCCAGGTTGGTCAGGAAGTTGACCGTCTGGGTCTTCAGCGCCGGGTCGGCGGTGCTGCCGAAGTCACCCTTGGCGATCGCGGCCAGCAGCGGCTTGGGGGCATCGAACGGATAGGCGTTGGTGTTCTTCTCGACGATGCCGGCCACGGTGGTCACCGGCGAGTAGGTCACGCCGTCGCGCGGATGCAGCGCCTCGACCTTGCCGTAGCTGATTCGCAGGGTACGGTTGGCATCCGGGTACACCGCGCGGCCCTGCTTGGCACGCCAGGCGAACAGCGCCTGCATGTAGGCCGGGCGCAGGCGCAGCTGCTCGCCTTCGCGGGTCTTGCTTTCGTTCTCGATGCGCAGCTGCGCGGCCACCAGCGGGGCGGCCACGGTGATCAGCGGATCGGCAGCCAGCGCCTTGCCTTCGCGCGCAGCAGCGAAACGGGACAGGCGCTGTGCCTCCTCACCCAGCTGGGTGCCGGCGTACAGGGTGTCCAGTGCCTTCGCCAGCTGCTCCGGGGTACGGCCGAAGGCCGTATCGAACTCGGCCACGCGCTGCGCGTCCGGCAGCTTCTGGTAGCGGGTCAGCAGGGTGGTCAGCAGCGCCTTCTCGACTTCCGGTGCGTAACGGCGCTGAACCTGCTTGAGCACGCCTTCGATCATCGCCTGGTCGCGCTGCTGGAAACCACTCTCGCGCTGCGCGTCCGGCTTGGCCGATTCGATGCGCAGGCGTTCCAGCAGCAGCGCCGAGCGCAGCAGCTGGCTCTGTGCGGCCATCTGGTCCAGCAGCAGGTCACGCTCGCCCACCGCCGCACCCTGCGACAGGTTGGTCAGCAGCGCCTTGATGTCGCCCTGGTACTTGCGGTCGGTAGCAGCCAGCATCGCCGTCTCGTCGGCGGCACGCTGGGCCTTGGCGTCGCTGCGCAACAGGCCTTCCAGCTCACCGGCGGCGCGCTTGCGGTTGTTCTTCAGCGACTGCAGCTGCGAGGCGTAGCGGGTGCGCGCCTGCGCGTCCTTGGCACTGGCGGCCTCGATGGTGTCGATCATCTGCTGGAACACCGATACGCGGCGCGGCAGCACGGTATCGATCTGGCCAGCGAATTCGGCCGCGGTACGGTGGCGATAGGTGATGCCCGGGTAACCGGCCAGCATCGCGTAGTCACCTTCCTTCGGGCCTTCCACCGACATCTGCAGGTGCGCCGGCGCCTGGTAGGGCACGTTGTCCTTGCTGTACGCGGCCGGCTTGCCGTCCTTGCCGACATAGGCGCGCAGCAGGGTGAAGTCGCCGGTGTGGCGCGGCCACATGAAGTTGTCGATCTCGTCGCCGTAGTTGCCGATCGCACGCGGCGGCGCGTAGACCAATCGCACGTCGCTCAGTTCCAGCTGGGCAATGCGGTAGAAATCGGTGCCGTAGTACATGTTGGCCACCGAGCAGCGCACGCTGCCGTCCTTCTCGCACTCGGCCACGATCTGCTTGCTGGCCGCATCCACCGCATCGAAGTAGGCACGCCCGGTCTTGCCACGCGCCTGCGCCAGCACCTGGTCGGTCACCTTGTCGAAGCCGACGGTGACCAGCACGCGGAAGTCCGGGTTGGCCGGGCGCTCGTCGGCGCGGTCCCTGGCGATGAAGCCACCATTGATCAGGTCGTGCTCGGGCGAGCTGTTGTACTGGATCACGCCCATCGCCACGTGGTGGTTGGTCAGCAGCAGGCCGTCCGACGATACGAACGAGCCGGTGCCGCCACCGGCACGCACCACCGCGCTCAGCGGCGGTGCGGTGACATTGGCCAGGTCGGCCGGATTGCCCTTGAAGCCTGCGGCCTGCAGCGGCTTGGCCAGCTCCGGCAGCTGGGTCGGCATCCACATGCCTTCATCGGCGTGGGCGCCGGCGGCGAGGGTCAGGCCCAGGGCCAGGGCGGTGGGAAGGGCTTTGCGTGGTGACATGGGGCAATCCGGTACGACAGAACAGCCCGGGACCATAGCCGCTGGGGGCGGAAGGGGCAACGGCCGATGGTTGGGGGCGTCGTGCACGGTAGTGCCGGCCGCTGGCTGGCAACCCACGCAACTCGGGAGATACGGTGCAGTTGCCGGCCAGCGGCCGGCACTACCGCATCGTTACTTCTCCCGCCGCCAGTTGATCGACCCACGGTTTTCCACCGTGCTCGATTCCACTTCCACGTCGAAGCCGCGGCGCAGCAGGTACTTCAGCGTGATCACCGAACCGGCACCGACCAGCGACACGCCGTAACCGACGTACAGCTTGGGCGAGATGTACTTGCCGACGCCGATCACCGAGCCACCCAGCGCGCGCGACTGGCTCACGCCGGCATCGTCCAGGCCCAGCTTGGCACCCAGCTGCGAGGCCAGCAGGCCGCTGCCGGCCGACAATGCCGCCGAGGCCGCATTGACCTGCTGCGTCTGGTCGCTGCTGGCGCCGGTCAGGCTGCGTCCCAGCACCAGATAAGCCAGGGCTTCGGACTGCGACATCGCCGGGTCAGACCACACGTCCGCACGCGGCTGCTGCGCACGCCCGGTCACGTCGATACCCGCGGTGACATCACCGATCCGGCGCTCGGCACGGATGTTGATGCGCGGGTCGGACACCGCGTTGTAGTTCCAGGTGAGGTTGCCGCGGGTGATGGTCAGGTCCTGCCCGTACGCCTTGTAGCGGCCACTCACTTCCAGCCCACCATTGGCGGTCATCTCGCGGCCAGGCTTGGCCCAGACCTGCATCTTGCCGGTCAGTGCGCCCTTCAGGCCGAAGCCGGTCATCTTCACCTTGTCACCGAGGCTGACGGTCAGCTCCATGTCCAGCGGCGAGGTACGCGACTCTTCCGGATCGGCCGGGTCGAGCACCACCACGTCTTCGGACACCGAGGTGCCGCGGTCCAGGCGCTCCAGATCGATGTCGGCCTCGGGCACGTGCACGGTGCCACGCAGCTCCATCGCGGCCTTGGCCAGGGTGAAGTCGAGGTTGGGATTGGCGACGATGCGCAGCTCGCTGGTGTTGGACAGCAGCACGTTGTCGCCGTGGATCTTCAACTGCAGCGGCTGTGCATCGCCGAACCACGACAGGCCACCATCCACGTACAGCGTGCCCTGGCCGGAGTTGGCCTGCGCGGTGATCTTGGCCGAACCATCGGGCTGGGCCACGAAGCTGCCCTTGCCCTGGTCGAAGGTCAGGCCGAGTGCCGGGAATTCACCCTTGAAGTTGCTCAGCTGCGCGTCACCGCCCAGCGAGGGCTGGCCACGCGTGCCGCGCAGGCTGACGTGGCCTTCGATCAGGCCGGTCGGTCGCACGATGTCCGGCGAGAACAGCTCCAGCCAGTACAGCCGCGACATGTTGAGATAGAGCTCGCCGTTCAACGGCGCGCTGGCTTCCCAACCGGTCTGCATCCTGGCATCGACGAAGCCGTTGCCCTGGAAGCCCATGCCCAGGTAGCCCTTGATGCTGGCCGGGGTCATGTCGAGCTTGAGCGAGAACTGGTCGTAGCGCACCAGCTCGCCACGGGTGGTGTCCCCCACGGCATTGCGGTTCTCACCCAGGCGCACGCCGCCTTCCTTCGAGCGCACTTCCACATGGCCTTCCCAGGCGTTGCCGCGCGGGCGGATCTGCGCATCCAGGCTGACATCGCCACGCAGGTAGATGCGACGGCCGGACTGTGGCGGCAACCACGGCTGCACCAGCGCCAGTGGCAGCGCATCACTGCGCACCACCAGGCCTTCGCGCGGCCAGTTGGCCTGTGCGCACAGTGTGCCGCTGCTGGCGGCGGCCAGGCAGGCTTCGCCCAGCGTGTAGTTGCTGCCGTTGATCGCGAACGCCGCCGGTGCACGCAGCGACCAGGCATCGCCCTTCACCGGTGCGATGCGCAGCGCGGCCAGCTCGCCGCGCCACTGCGCGCCCTGCTGGCGCACGCTGCCCTGCAGCTCGATCGCGCCCATCTCGTTGCGGGTCTGCGCGGCCAGGCGCAGGTTGGAGACACTGCCCTGCGCATCCACATTCAAGCGTTCCAGCAGCATGCCGGCATTGACCTGCTGGCCCTGGATCGCCAGCGTGCCGCTGTCGCCGCGCCACGGCAGGTGGCCCTTGATGCTCACGCTCTCGGCGCCGTAGCCGTCCCAGTTGAGGTTGTTGCCGACCAGGTCGGCGGTGATGTCCGGCGCATCGCGCGGGCCCTTCACCTGTACCTGGCCACGCAGGCCGCCATCGGCGCCCGGCAGCAGGTCACTCAGCTGCAGCGGTTCGAAACGCGCATCGATGTCGAGGCGGTCACCGACCTTGCCCGAAGCGGTCACCCGGCTGCTGCCCAGCGACAGCTTCAGGTCACCCTGGCCCTGCGCGCCCTGCAGCGCGAACTTGCCCTGTGCGTCCAGGTTGCGCTGACGCAGCACGCCCTTCAACGACGGCAGATCGACCGTGGCTTCCAACGTGCCGGCGGTACCCGGCGGTGCGTTTGCCGGCGGCGGCAGCTGGCGGCCCTTGGAGGCCAGGTTGCCGGACAGGCGGCCATTCCAGCCCGGCACGAAATAGCCGGGGTCGAAGTCCTTCAGCGTGGCCTTGGCATCCCAGTCCAGCTGCGGTGCCCACGCCACCTGGCCTTCCACCTGCAGCTGGCCACCCGGGGTCTGCGCCTGCAGCTGGTGGATCGACGCGGCCTGATCGTTGCCGCGCACATCGAAGTGCAGCTGTGCCTTCTGCGCGTCGCGCTCGACCTCGGCGCGGCCGATCGCCGCCCAGGCCTTCAGGGTACCGGCCAGGCCGAAGCGTGCTTCCTTCAAGGTGACCGGCACCGGGGCGCTGCCGGCGGTGTTCGGGTCCGCCGCTGGCACGTAGGTCAGGTCATGTGCGACCACCGAGAAGTTGAGCTTCTGCTGGTCTTCCTGGCTGAAATCGGCGGTGCCTTCCAGCCGCGCCTCACCGCCAAGACCCTTCACCAGCAGCGGTGAGACTTTCAGCACCTGGTCCTGCAGCGACACCACCGACGGTGCCAGTTCCAGTTCCTGATCGCCCTGTTTCACCTTGCCACGCAGGTTGGCGTTGCCGCCCTTGCCGGCGGCGGTGAAGTCCAGTGCCAGCGGCGCGATCGCCGAGCTGGCCAGTGCCGGCGACAGCAGCGCCAGATCCAGCTCGTCACTGCGGATGCTGGCGCTCCAGCTCGGATCGGTGCGGCCATCGAACACCAGCATCGCGTGCAGCGGCTTCGGCGCGCGCCCGGCTACGGCCACTTCCATGTGCGACAGGTCACCGCGGGCGACCAGGCCGACGGTGGCGGCCGTGCGGCCACGCGGCGCCGGCAGCACCGCGGTGACGGTTACATCGGTGTCGTAGTCCTTGGCCGGGATGTAACGACCCTGGGCGGTGAAATTGCCCATGTCGCTGTCCACCACCAGTTTGTGTGCCTGGAACTCGCCATTGGCGATCTCGATGCCGCCGCGCACGCGACTGATGTCGATCACCGGCTCGTTGGCCTGGCTGATGCGGAAGCCGTCGATGACGATGGCATCGGCCTGGATCGCCAACGGCATTTCAATCTGCGGCAGCGAATCGGGCCACGACGGCAGCTTGAACGGCTCGTCACTCTTGGCCAGGTTCAGCGTCGCGTTGGTCAGTTCCAGCTTGTCCAGCAGCAGCTTGCGGCCCAGCAGCGGGCGCAGGTCCGGCTCCAGATGGGCGCGCTCGGCGTGGAAATGGATGTCGTCGTAGCGGAAGTCGACGTTGTACAGGGTCAGCGGACCGGCCACCGGGCCGTCCACCTTGTCCCAGGTGAAGCTGGCGCCCACCGGCAGCCGTGCCACCACCTGCGCCAGCAGCACGTCACGCCCGGCCACGGTCTGCAGCAACCAGTACACCGCCAGCAGGGCCAGCAGCACCAGGCCCAGCACGCCCACACCGGACCAGGCCCAGAAGCGGCGGCGGCGGTAGAAGCGCACGCGCGGCGGCGTGGTCGGGTTCGGAGTGGGTGCGGGCGTACTCACAGGTCCGCTCCGATGTTGAGGTACAGCTGGAACTGCGAATCCGGGTTGTTCAGGCCATGCGCGATATCCACGCGCACCGGGCCCACCGGCGATTTCCAGCGCACGCCGAAGCCGACGCCGGTATGCAGATCGATGGTGTTGTCGAAGGCGCTGCCGGTATCGACGAACACCGCCGCACCCCAGGGGCCACCATTGAAATAGTGCTCGTACTCGGCCGAGCCGATCACCAGGTTCTTGGCGCCCAGCGCGTACTTGTCCGGTGCCGGGGTCCGCGGGCCCACCTCGCGATAGGCATAGCCGCGGATGCTGCGGTCACCACCGGCGAAGTAGCGCAGGCTGGGCGGCATCGCCACCAGATCACTGGTCCAGGTGGTGCCACCTTCGCCGCGCAGGATCAGGCGGTTGCTTTCGCCCACCGGGATGTACCAGCGCAGCACGGCATTGGCCTGCACGAAGCTGGTGTCCGAACCGGCACCTTCAACGCCGGCACGCATCGTCGCAGTACCGCTGATGCCCTTGCGCGGGAACAGTTCGTCATCGACGTTGACGTAGTCGGCGACCATCTGCGGGTACACCAGCGTCGACGTGTTGTAGACCGCGTCGGTGAATTCGGTGCCGGAGGCATAGCGCCAGCGCTCGCGCAGCGCGTTGATGGAGGCGATCGCGGTCCAGTGTTCGTTGATCTCGCCGCTGCGGCTGGCGATCAGCTTGAAGTTGCGCAGGTCGATGTAGTCGGTCTGCTCGTCGTAGGCGCTGGCAGCGAAGGTGTACCAGCCATCAAGCCAGTTGAAGGCCGGAATGCGGTAGCTGGTGACCAGGCTCTTGCGCTTCTGCGCATAGTCCAGCTGCGTGTTCATCTTGTGGCCGCGGTTGTTCAGCCACCGCCGTTCGATGCCACCGCGCACACCCGGGCCACTTTCGCTGCCGTAGCTCAGACCCGCGGTGTAGATGGTGCGCTTGGCACGGGTCAGCTTCACATCCACCGGCACTTCGCCGTTCGCATCGGCCTGGTCGGGCCGCGGCTGGATGTCGATCACGCTGAAGTAGTCCAGCTTGGTCAGCGACTCGCGCAGCCGGTCCAGCTTGCCCTCGTGGAAGTAGCTGCCCTGTTCCCAGTACACCAGCGGATCGAACAGCTTGTCGACGAAGTAGTCCTGCTCGAAACGCACCGGGCCCATGTTGTAGCGGCGGCCGCTGTCCCAGGTCAGGTCGATGTCGGCGGCGTTGTCGGCACGGGTGATCTGCACCTGACGCTGGGTGTAGTCGGCATCGAAATAGCCACGTTCGGCCAGGCGACGGGTGACGGTGATCTTGCTGGCTTCGTACTGCGTGTGTTCGAAACGCTGGCCCTTGCGCGGCTTGAACGCGGCCAGATCGTCCTGCAGGTACTGGTCGTACATCGCCGGCCCGGTGATGTCGATGTGCTCGCGGCGGACGGTCACCGGGGTGCCCTTGTCGACATGGATCAGCACGCGCACGTGCTCGTCCTCGCGCGGCGCCTCGACCTTGATCACCGGGTTGTAGTACCCGAACGGTTCCAGTGCCTGGCGGGTCTGCCGCTCGGCCTGTGACAGCAGGTACTCCAGGCGCGATTCGCCCTGTTCCTTGCCGATCGTGTCGTACAGCGACAGCGATTCCTGGATGTTCTCGATGATTGCGGCGTCGTCGCCCTTGTCCAATCCCTTGATGTCCACCTTGTCGATGGTGCCGCGCGCGTGGGCCACGGAGGTGGCGGCCAGCGACAGGACCATCAGCGGCAGGGCGTATTTCTTTGGCTGCATGCGGCACAGCATACCGACCGAAGGTGACGATGCGAAATGCATCACGTCATTGGGGATCGGTTGTTAAGTGGCGGTCAAAATACGCGCCTTTGTGGCGATCGTCGTGATCGCAGCCGAGGATGCCGGCATCGTGCGCGATGCCGGCAATGACCCCGATGGACATCCGCCGGCGATGATCCGGTAGTGCCGGCCGCTGGCCGGCAACCCACAGATCGATCCGATGCGCGGTGGCAACGCCGGCCAGCGGCCGGCACTACCGATACGGGCGTCAGCTCGACAGATGCTCGATCGCTGCCACCTTGCCCAGGCGCTCGCCCAGCATCGTCAGCAGCGCCAGGCGGTTGCCACGCAGCGCCGGATCTTCCGCATTGACCATCACGCCATCGAAGAACGCGTCGACCTGCGGGCGCAGGCGCGCCAGGCGTGCCAGCACAGCCACATAGTCCTTGTGCTGCAGGCTGGCGCCGGTGTCGTCGATGGCCGCGGTGACCGCTTCAGCCAGCGCGCGCTCGGCGTCTTCCTGCAGCAGCGCCGGGTCGATCTGGGCCGGGATGTCGCCTTCGGCCTTGCGGAGGATGTTGCGGATGCGCTTGTTGGCCGCAGCCAGCGCCTCGGCTTCCGGCAGCGCGGCGAAGGTGCCGATCGCATCCAGGCGGCGGTCGAAGTCGTACAGCGAGGCCGGCTTCAGCTCGGCGACGGCGTTGAAGTGCGTGGCCGGCACGCCCTTGTCGGCGTAGTAGCCCTTCAGGCGGTCGAGGATGAAGTCGTACAGCTCGCCGACATCGGCCTGCACGTTGCGTGCGGCCAGGCCGGCGTTGGCGCTGGCCAGCAGCGCGCGCAGGTCCAGCTCGAAGCCGCTTTCGATGATCGTGCGGGCCAGGCCCAGCGCGTTGCGGCGCAGGGCGAACGGGTCCTTGTTGCCGGTCGGCTTCAGGCCAGCGGCGAAGCCACCGGCCAGCGTGTCGACACGTTCAGCAATCGCCAGCACCTTGCCCAGCGGCGACAGCGCGATGTCGTCACCGCCGAAGCGCGGCTGGTAGGCCTCGTCGATGGCCAGCGCTACCTCCTGCGATTCACCACCGGCCACGGCGTAGTGGCGGCCGGCGATGCCCTGCAGTTCCGGGAATTCGTTGACCATGCGCGACTGCAGGTCGTTCTTGGCCAGTTCGGCGGCACGCCTGGCCTGCCCGACGTCGGCACCCACCTGCGCTGCGATCACTTCGGCCAGGGCGGCCACGCGCGCCACCTTGTCGGCCACGCTGCCCAGCTTGGCCTGGTAGGTCACCGTCTTCAGGCCGTCGCCCATCGACACCAGGCCCTGCTTCAGGTCCTCGTCGAAGAAAAACTTGGCATCGGCGAAGCGCGGGCGGATCACGCGCTCGTAGCCCTTGGCCACTTCGGCCACGTCCTTCGATTCGATGTTGGCGATGCCGATGAACTTCTCGGTCAGGGTGCCAGCGGCATCCAGCACCGGGAAGAACTTCTGGTTGATCTCCATCGTCTCGATCAGCGCTTCCTGCGGCACCGCCAGGAACGCGCGTTCGAAGCTGCACAGCACTGCCGACGGCCATTCGACCAGGTTCACCACCTGCTCCAGGTTGTCGTCGGTGATGCGGGCGCTGCCACCGGCCTTGGCCGCAGCGGCCTCGACCTCGGCAACGATGCGCGCACGGCGTTCGCTCGGGTCGACCAGCACGAAGGCGGCGCGCAGGGCTTCAACGTAGTCCTGCGGCTGGGCCAGCGACACCGCCTGGTCGTGGTGGAAACGATGGCCACGGCTGACGCGACCGGCCTGCAGGCCGAACAGCTCGGCTTCGACCACGTTGGCGCCGTGCAGCAGCACCAGCCAGTGCGCCGGGCGCGCGAAGCCCCAGGCGTGGTCGCCCCAGCGCATCGGCTTGGGAATCGGCATCGCCGCGATCGCCTCGCGCAGGATCTCCGGCAGCAGGCTGGCGGTGCTCGCGCCCGGGGTCACCGCGCGGTGCACGAAACGCTCACCCTTGTTGTCGGTGGTCTTCTCCAGCGCGGTCCAGTCGATCCCGGCCTTGGCGGCGAAGCCCTGCAACGCCTTGGTCGGCTGGCCTTCGGCGTCCAGCGCGATGTTCAGGTACGGGCCCAGCACTTCGCTGTGCTGCTCGGGCTGTTCCAGGCCGACGCCCGGCAGCAGCACGGCCAGGCGGCGCGGAGTCGACAGCGGGCGCGCATCGCCCAGTTCCAGCTCGACGCCGCGCTTGCGCAGGCCGTCGACAACGCCATCGAAGAACGCCTGGGCGAGGCCCGGCAGCGCCTTGACCGGCAGCTCCTCGGTGCCCAGTTCGATCAGCAGGGGGGACAGTTGGCTCATCGTTTCAATCCTGTGGTGGGGGCGCAGCGCGCGACGCGTCCGGCGCCCCGGAGTAAGGGGGGGGAGCGGCCGTCAGGCCTTCTTCGCGCCCGGGAAGCCCAGCTTCTCGCGCTGCTCGTAGTACGCCTTGGCCACCGCCTGGGCCAGCGCGCGCACGCGCAGGATGTAGCGCTGGCGCTCGGTCACGCTGATCGCGCGGCGCGCATCCAGCAGGTTGAAGGTGTGGCTGGCCTTCATCACCTGCTCGTAGGCCGGCAGCGGCAGGTTCACTTCCACCAGCTTCTGCGCTTCGCGTTCGCAGGCATCGAAACGGTGGAACATCTCTTCCACGTCGGCGTATTCGAAGTTGTAGGTGCTCTGCTCCACCTCGTTCTGGTGGTAGACGTCGCCGTAGGTCACCGGCTGGCCGTCCGGGCCGTAGGTCCAGACCAGGTCGTAGACGTTGTCGCAGTTCTGCAGGTACATGCACAGGCGCTCGAGACCGTAGGTGATCTCGCCCAGCACCGGGCGGCACTCCAGGCCACCGGCCTGCTGGAAGTAGGTGAACTGGGTCACCTCCATGCCGTTGAGCCAGACTTCCCAGCCCAGGCCCCAGGCGCCCAGCGTCGGCGATTCCCAGTTGTCCTCGACGAAACGCAGGTCGTGCACCAGCGGATCGATGCCCAGTGCCTTCAGCGAATCCAGGTACAGCTGCTGGATGTTGTCCGGCGCCGGCTTCATCGCCACCTGGTACTGGTAGTAGCGCTGCAGACGGTTCGGGTTCTCGCCGTAGCGGCCGTCGGTCGGGCGGCGCGAGGGCTGCACGTAGGCCGCGTTCCAGCTCTCCGGACCGATCGCACGCAGGAAGGTGGCCGGGTGGAAGGTACCGGCGCCCACCTCCAGGTCGAGCGGCTGGATGAGCACGCAGCCCTGCTGGGCCCAGAACTGGTTCAGGGTCTGGATGAGGCCCTGGAAGGTGATCGGAACGGTCGGGGTCGCGGACATGCGTACGAGTCTTGGCCGGCAAGGGGGTGCGTTAGTATAACGGCCGACCTGCGGGGCATTCCGTACCCGGGAGGAGCAGGCAGATGGAACATCGGCTGCCGGTGGGCACGCCCGGCGAGGCTGGCGGCGTACCGCTGCCGTGGGGACGGCTGCAGTTCGAGCAGATTGCCGCGGCCCTGATCGCCGATGGCCTGGTGGCCGAGCAGGACCGCGAGCGCATGCGCTTTTCCGCGCAGGGCGCACGCAACGCCAGTGAAGTGCACCCGCTGGTGCTGCTGTCCAACCTCAAGCTGGCCGCCAACGGCGGTGGCGAACTGACCCTGGAGCGCCTCACCGAGTGGCTGGCGCAGCGCACCGGCAGCCGCTACCTGCGCATCGACCCGACCCGGGTCGACGTCGCCGCGGTCACCGCGCTGGTCTCCCATGCCTACGCGCGCCGCCACCGTTTCCTGCCGTTGGCGGTGGATGCCGAGCGCGTGCTGGTGGCCACCAGCGAGCCACTGGTGCAGGAATGGCGCCGCGACCTGCAGCACCTGACCCGCCGCCGCATCGAGCTGGCGGTGGTCAACCCGCTGGACCTGCACCGCTACACCATGGAGTTCTACGGGGTGACCCGTTCGGTGCGCGGCGCCCGTGGCGACGTGCGTGGCGAAGCCAACACCACCCTGCCCAGCTTCGAACAGCTGGTGGAGCTGGGCCGCACCGGCGACGTCAATGCCGACGACCAGCACATCGTGCATATCGTCGACTGGCTGCTGCAGTACGCCTACGAGCAGCGCGCCTCGGACATCCACCTGGAGCCGCGCCGCGAAATGGGGCGCATGCGCTTCCGCATCGACGGCGTGCTGCACAAGGTGTTCGAGGTGCCGCCGGCGGTGATGACCGCCGTGGTCAGCCGCATCAAGGTGCTCGGCCGCATGGACCTGGCCGAGCGCCGGCGCCCGCAGGATGGCCGCATCAAGACCCGTTCGCCGGGCGGCCGCGAGGTCGAGATGCGCCTGTCGACCATGCCCACCGCCTTCGGCGAGAAGTGCGTGATGCGCATCTTCGACCCGGATGCCGCCTTCAAGAGCATCGACCAGCTCGGTTTCAGCCCGCAGGAGGCGGCGGGCTGGAATGCACTGGTCGAGCGCCCGCACGGCATCGTGCTGGTCACCGGCCCGACCGGCTCGGGCAAGACCACCACCCTGTACTCCACGCTGAAGCGCCTGGCCACGCCGGACGTGAACGTGTGCACGGTGGAGGACCCGATCGAGATGATCGCGCCCGAGTTCAACCAGATGCAGGTGCAGACCAACATCGACCTGGATTTCGCCAGCGGCGTGCGCACCCTGCTGCGGCAGGACCCGGACATCATCATGATCGGCGAGATCCGCGACCTGGAAACCGCGCAGATGGCGGTGCAGGCCTCGCTGACCGGCCATCTGGTGCTGTCCACCCTGCATACCAACGACGCGCCCTCGGCGGTCACCCGCCTGCTCGACCTGGGCGTGCCGCACTACCTGCTGGCCAGCACCCTCAACGGCATCCTCGCCCAGCGACTGGTGCGCACGCTGTGCCCGCACTGCAAGCAGCCGCACAGCCTCGGCGCCGCCGACTGGGCGGTGCTGGCTGATAGCCATGCCGCATATCCAGATGCCGCCACGCCCTGTCGGCCGGTCGGTTGCCTGGAGTGCCGGCGCACCGGATTCCTCGGCCGCATCGGCCTGTATGAGTTGCTGCCATTGGGTTCGCGGCTGCGCGGGCAGATCCGCGCCGACATGGATCTGGCCGGTTTCAGCCGGGCTGCGCGGGCTGAAGGGCTGCGAACCCTGCGCCAGGCCGGGCTTGAAAAGGTGGCGCAGGGGCTGACTACAATCGAGGAAGTCCTGTCAGTCCTGCCGCCCCCGGATGAACCCAGCCCCGTTCCTGATCCTTGAAACCGGCCGCCCGGTACCGTCGCTGCGCCGCTACGGGCGCTTTCCGCACTGGATCCGCGTCGCCGCCGGGCTGGAAGAACACGAGACGGTGGTGGTCGATGTCGAACACGGTGGCGCCCTGCCCGACCCACATGCCTTCGCCGGCGTGCTGGTGACCGGCTCGGCCGCCTTCGTCACCGACCACGCCGAGTGGAGCGAGCGCAGCGCCGCATGGCTGCGCCAGACCGCCCACGACGACCTGCCGGTATTCGGCATCTGCTATGGCCACCAGCTGCTGGCGCACGCGCTGGGTGGCGAGGTGGCCTACAACCCGGCCGGGCGCGAGTCCGGCACGATCGAGCTGGAACTGCAGCCGCAGGCCGCGCAGGACCCGCTGTTCCAGGGCCTGCCGCAGCATTTCGCCGCCCACGCCACCCACCTGCAGACGGTGCTGCGCGCGCCGGACGGTGCCGAAGTGCTGGCACGCTCGCCGCTGGACGGCTGCCACGCCTTCCGCTGGGGCCGCCAGGCGTGGGGCGTGCAGTTCCATCCCGAGTTCGCCACCCACCACATGCGCGGCTACGTGCGTGCCCGCGCCGACTGCATCGGCCGCCACGGCGGCTGCGCCCGCAGCATCGAGCGCGCGGTCAGCGCCGCACCACTGGCCCGCCAGCTGTTGCGCCGCTTCGTCCGCCAGGCGCGGCTGTCTTCAGCCCAGCCGGTGGCAAAACAGGGATAATCGGCGGCACGGGCAGCCGCCCGGCCCCCTCCTGTCCTTCCCGGATGTCCATGAAAGAGATTCGCAAGCTGCCGGCCTCGGCGGGCGCCCAGTGGTTGCTGGATACGTTCTCCCTGTACCGGCGTGCGCCGCTGCAGCTGGCCCGGATCGGCCTGACCTGGCTGCTGGTGAGCTGGGTGGTGACCCTGCTGTCGACGCTGATTCCCGGTGCCGCCGGCATGGCCGTGCAGCTGATGACCCTGGCCATTTCGCCGATCATGTTCGGCGGCATGCTGTATGCCGTGGGCGAGATCGACGAAGGCCGCCCGGGCCTGGCCTCGCACCTGCTGCAGCCGATCCGCGACCACCGCGTCAGCCACCTGCTGGTGCCGCTGGCGATCCAGGTGCTGGCGGTCCTGCTGCTGGGCGCACTGTTGTTCATGATGATCGGCCGCGAGGGCTTCACCGCCTTCAGCGAGGTCATGACCAAGATGGAAGAAATCAGCCGCAGCGGCCAGCAGATCAAGCCGGACGACGCGGCCGCGCTGGTCGCCAACCTGCCGGCCAAGCGCATCGCGCTGTGGATGCTGCTGGTGTTCCTGAGCGCGGTGGCGCTGTCGCTGGCGATGTTCACCCAGCCGGCGCTGGTGGTGTTCGACAAGCAGAGCGGCATGCATGCGCTGCGCCTGAGCCTGCAGGGCTGCATCGAGAACATCGGCGCGATGTTCGTGTTCGCCGCGCTCGGCCTGATCGCCGCGTTCTGCATGTACATCCTGTTCGTGATCGTGATCCAGATCGCGATGCTGATCGGTGGCCCGCTGGCCGCCGCCTTCATCGCGCAGCTGGTACTGACCACGGTGCTGATGCCGCTGTACGTCGGCGCGGTCTACGCCGCGTGGAAGCAGATGTTCGTGCACCGCGGCAGCCGCGCCGCGCCGCCGATCCCGACCACCCCGACCTCAAGCGACGTCTTCCACGCCTGACGGAAAAAGGGGACGGAGGGGATTAAGTCGTTAGCTGCACACACTGGGCATAAACGACTTAATCCCCTCCGTCCCCTTTTGTTTTTTCAGGCGGCGGGCTTCTTCACTACCGACGACGGCACCAGCCAGCGTGCGGCGTGGATGCCCAGCTCGTAGAGCAGGCACATCGGGATCGCCAGCATCAGCTGCGAGACCACGTCCGGCGGGGTCAGCACCGCTGCCAGCACGAAGATGCCGACGATCGCGTAGCCGCGGCCGTCCTTGAACTGCTGCGGCGTCACCCAGCCCAGCAGCACCAGGATCACCATCGCCACCGGCAGTTCGAAACTGCCACCGAAAGCAAAGAAGATCGCCAGCACGAAATCCAGGTAGGCATTCGCATCCGGGGTGATCGCGATCACGTCCGGGCTGAAGGTGGTCAGGAAGTGGAACACCGCCGGCAGCACCAGGAAGTAGGCGAAGGCACAGCCGGTGTAGAACAGCAGCACCGAGGACACCAGCAGCGGCACCGCCAGGCGCTTCTCACGCGCATACAGGCCCGGGGCAACGAACGCCCACAGCTGGTACAACAGCCACGGCACCGCCACGAACAGGGCAACGAAGAAGGTCAGCTTCAACGGCGCGAAGAAGGCGCCGGCCGGGTTGGTGGCGATCATCGTCTGCCCGTTCGGCAGCTGCGATACCAGCGGCTCGGCCAGCGCGTTGTACAGCTTCTGGGTGAACGGCAGCAGCGCCAGCAGCGCCACGCCCAGGCCCAGCAATGCGCGTACCAGGCGGCCACGCAGTTCCACCAGGTGTTCGACCAGCGAGCTTTCGCCGAAATCCTGTTCACTCATGGCTGGCGCTCCGGGCTGCTCTGCGGCGGCGGCGCACCGGCTTCAGGGGGTGTCGCCGGCGTCGGCTCGGGAGCAACGCTCTCCTGTGCCGGCGCATCGGCGTCGGGCACGGCGGTCATGTGCGGCGGAAGATCTGCGGGCGCCGGCGCGCGTACTTCCTGCGCCAGCGTATCGCCCTGCTGCTGGGCTTCCTGCGCTTCGCGACGGATCGCTTCACCGCTGGCGCGCAGCTGGTTCTCGGTGTCCTGCATGCCCTGGCGCACGTCCTGCATCTGCCGCTTGATGTCCTCGGCCTGCAGTTCGCGCTCCAGTTCCTGTTTCACCGAATCCCACTGATTACGGGCACGTCGCACCCACAGGCCGGCGAAGCGGGCCGCCTTGGGCAGGCGCTCGGGACCGAGCACCACCAGGGCGACCACTGCAATCACCAGCAGCTCGCTGAAGCCGATATCAAACACCGCGACCGCTCCGGATCAGCGAGCGTTACGGTCGTGCTCGTCCTGCGCGGCGCGCGAGGCGTCCTGGCTGCGCGATTCATCGCCCAGCTGCGCGTTCGGCTTGTCCTCGTCGCGCATGCCCTTCTTGAATTCCTTGACCGCCGAACCGAGATCCTTGGCGCCACTGGTCAGGCGCTTGGTGCCGAACACCAGCAGGACGATGGCCAGCACGACCAACCAATGCCAGATGCTGAAACTGCCCATAAAGACGCTCGTTACGTTAGTGATCAGGCTGTCGAGCATAGCGCACCGGGTGTTAGCCGGCGCGCGTGACGAAAGTCAGTTTCCGCCCAGCGTTTCCGTGCGGATTTCGCCGTCGTTGACCGGCTGGAAGCCCTGCTGCTGCGGCGGCGGGTTCTGCGGCACGTTCTGCAGCGGTGCGGTGGTGGCTTCGGCCGGGGCGGCCGGCGCTGCCTGAACAGGCGCCGGAGCAACCGCCGGGGCCGCTGCCGGGCGCGGCGCGCTACCGCCGTTGCCGCTGCGGTTGTTACGCGCGGCGTAGGTGGCCTCTTCCAGGCGGTCGCGGAACGTGACCACATCCATCGACGGCGAACCGGCGGCGCGGCCTTCGAAGATCATGCGCGGCGTGGTGTTGCTGCCGTAGGCGTCCAGGTTGGCGGCATCGTCGATCTGCAGCACCGCACCATCCAGGGCGACACCGGCGAACAGGCCGCGGGCGCGCGACCAGGACCAGATCTCGGCCTTCAGCTGACCGTCGGTGGCGGCGGCGGCATTGCGGCCGACCGGGCCGGCGGCGACACCCGCATCGGCGCCCAGCGTGAACTTGCCGTTGACCAGGTTGTCCAGGCTACGGTCGTTGCGGAACACCAGCACCACATCGGAGGACTGCACGCCGGCCTGGAAGCCGATGCTGCCGCCGGTGAGCTTCACGAACACCGGGTTGGACCAGGCACCGTTGGGCATGCGCACGGACATCAGGCCGTGGCCACGACGACCGCCAATGACCAGACCGGCCTTGATCGTGTCGGGAATGACGATGACCGCGCGGCCTTCGTCGAGCAATTTATCCGGAATGCCCTGTTCAGGGATTTCCTGGATTTCAGCCAGCACGCGCACGGCATTGCGGGCACGCTGGTCTTCCTGCGGTCCGGCCATGGCCTGGCTGGACAGCAGGCTGGCGGCGATCAGCAGGGCTTGGATCGGGCGACGCATGGCAGGCTCCAGAAGTCAGTCCATAGGAAGATATAGCAAGTGACTGAAATTAGTAGTGTTGTCATGAATCCCCAATGAGCGTTCCCTGCTCACATTGATGCGCGCTATGCCTGCAATCCGAACCCTGCATCCCGGCGCGGCACCGGATCGGCGACAATACCGCTCATGCTCGACGCACCCGATACCGCCGTGCTGGCGGTCAACCTAGGCACGCCCGAGACGCCGACGGCCCCCGCCGTACGCCGTTACCTGGCTGAATTCCTGTCCGACCCCCGCGTGGTCTCGATCCCGGCACTGCTGTGGCAGCCGTTGCTGCGCGGACTGATCCTGCCGCTGCGCAGCAGCCGTTCAGCGGCCAAGTACGCCCAGGTCTGGCTGCCGGAGGGCTCTCCGCTGATGGTGCATACGCGCCAGCTGGCGCAGGCCATGCAAGCGCTGTTGCCGTCGCTGACGGTACGCCACGCGATGCGCTACGGTGAACCGGCGCTGGGCAGCGAGCTCGACCGCCTGGCCGCCGAAGGCGCGCGCCGCATCGTGGTGCTGCCGCTGTACCCGCAGTACTCCACCACCACCACCGCCTCGGTCGAAGACCGCGTCGATGCCTGGCAGCGCCGCAACCCGGGCGTGACCGTCAGCCTGGTCCGCGACTATTCGGTCGATCCGGGCTGGGTCGACGCCGTTGCCGGCTCGATCCGCCGCTACTGGGAACAGCACGGTCGTGGCCAGAAACTGATGTTCTCCTTCCACGGCATTCCGCAGCGCCTGGCCGATGCCGGCGATCCGTATCCGCAGCGCTGCGAGGCCAGTGCGCAGGCCATCGCCAAGGCGCTGGAGCTGGGCAGGGACGACTGGCAGATGGGCTATCAGTCGCGCTTCGGCCGCGAGCGCTGGCTGCAGCCGTATGCCGAGCCCAGCCTGTGGGCGCTGGCCGAATCCGGCGTGAAGCAGATCGACGTGGTGTGCCCGGGCTTCGCCACCGACTGTCTGGAGACGCTGGAAGAAGTGGCACTGGGCTTCACCGAAACACTGGCCGAGCGCGGCGCGACGATGCGCTACATCCCCTGCCTCAACGCCGAACCGGAGCACGCGCGTGCGCTGGCACGGCTGGCCGTGGCGTCACTGGCATGAGCCTGCAGCCGTTTGAACTCGAGGTCGGTGGCGCGCGCGTCGCCGGCCTGCGCAACCACGGTGATGGCCCGCGCGTGCTGGCCCTGCATGGCTGGCTCGACAACGCGGCCAGCTTCGTGCCGCTGGCGCCGCACCTGTCGTCGTTGCAGCTGGTGGCCATCGACCTGCCCGGCCACGGCCACAGCGCGCATCTGCCGGCCGGTGCCAGCTACACCACGGCCGCCGCCATCTGTCACGTACTCGACGTCGCCGACGCGCTGGGCTGGGACCGTTTCAGCCTGCTTGGCCATTCGATGGGCGCCGGCATCGCCAGCCTCACCGCCTCGGTCAGCGACCGTGTCGAACGGCTGGTGGCGATCGAAGCACTCGGCGGCCTGCGTGGTCCTGAGGAAGAAACCGCCAACCGCCTGCGCGAGCATGTGAATGCCACGCGCGCACTGGCACGCAAGCAGCTGCGCGTGTTCCCCGACCTCGCCGCGCCGATCCGCGCGCGGATGATGACCAACCAGCTCAGCGAGCGCTGTGCACGGCTGCTGGTCGAGCGCGGCGTGGAGCCGGTCGAAGGTGGTTACCGCTGGTGCAGCGACCCGCGCCTGATGCTGCCCACTGCGATCCGCCTCAGCGAAGGCCAGATCGACAACCTGCTGCAGGCCATCGCCTGCCCGACGCAGGTGATCTACGCCACACCGGCGCAGTCGTACTATCCCGAGCCGATGCGCAGCGATCGCCTGCAGCACCTGCGCGATGGCCGTCTGGCGGTGTTTGCCGGCAACCATCACCTGCACATGGAAGACCCGGAACAGCTCGCGGGCGTGATCCTGCACTTCTTCAGCAACGGCAACGCCGGCTGAGCAGAAGTATCCGCGCGCTTCACTCCGCGCGTTTGCGGCCGATACATCAGTTGCGGGCCCCTGCGTCCGCAGCACGCAGGTCCGGTCGGGCCTGCGGCGTGTGTCTGGTCCTGCAAGGAAGTCCGCATGCCCGCTCTGCTGCACCGTCACCCACAGGATGTGGCCACGGTGTCCCGTCTCCGCGTCGCTGATCGCGCCGCATTCCCCGAATTCCCGGCTCGCGCCCTGCTCACGCACTCCTGCGTGCGCCGCGGCGTGGCTGTTGTCGTTTGCTGATCCAGGAGTCGCCGATGTCCGTTGCATCCTCCCGCCCCCCCGATACCGCCCGCATGCCGCATCTGCAGCAGCTCGCGCGCCGCGCTGACCGTCGACTGCTGATCGGCAGCGCGGCGTTGGCTGTGGCTGGCCTCGTGCTGGCCCTGCGTGGGCCCCACGTACCGGGCGCTGCGTTGGCCGCGGCCGCCGTACTGCCCGCCCTCTGGCTGGCCGGTCCACAGGCGGGCCGGGCCGTCGCCCGCAATGGCCTGGCATTGCTGTTGTCGCTGCAGCTGGCCTTGTTGTGCGCGATCGTCAGCCTGTCACCGGCATTGCCGATTGCGCTGTTGCTGGGCGTGCTGCTCAGCCACCGCGATCGCCTGCCGGTATGGCTGGCCGGTGGTGTTGGCACCCTCGCCCTGCTGGTACCGCTGCTGCACGGCGCAGCCGTGGGACCGACGTTGCTGCAGGCGGGCCTGTTCGCCAGCCTGACCGTGTTCCTCGGCCAGGTCGCGCTGCGCCTGCAGCAGCAGACCGAGGCACTTGGCCACGGCCCACGCCGCCTGGCGGCACTGGCGCGCGATATCGCGACGGGCACCGATCTGAGCGCACATGCGGATACCGCGGCCTATGCACCCGGTTCGCTGGCCCATGCGCTGGCCGATACCGCCCGCCACGTGCAGGCGCAGCGTGGGCGCGAGGCTGACGCGCATGCCGAGAATGCGCAGATCCGCCAGGCGCTCGATGCCTCGCGCACCGCGATGATGATTGCCGACAACGACCACGTGATCCGTTACGTGAACCGCTCGGTGGTGGCCCTGCTGCGCAACCAGCAGGCAACACTGCGCCAGGCCTTCCCCGACTTCGATGCCGAGCGCCTGGTCGGCAGCAGCATCCACCGCTTCCACGCCAACCCGGATCGCATCCGCGCGATCCTCAACGGCCTGCAGGTCACCCATAACGGCAAGGTGCAGATCGGCCCCGTGCACTTCGCGCAGGTGGTCACCCCGGTGTTCGATGCGCAGGGCGTGCGCCTGGGCTTCGCCGTGGAATGGCATGACCGCACCCATGAACTCGCGCTGGAAAACGCCGTGGCCGGCATCGTCGCAGCGGCAGCGGCCGGTGATCTCGACCAGCGCCTGCAGGCCACTGAAGGTGCCAGTTTCCTCGATGGGCTGACCGGTGGCATCAACCAGCTGCTCGATACGCTCGGCAGCACCGTCAACGAAGTGCGGCAGATGCTCTCGGCACTGGCCAATGGCGATCTGGACCGGCGCATGCACGGCGAGTATCACGGCGCTTTCGCTGCCATCCAGCGCGATGCGAATGCCACGGCCGGTCAGTTGGCACGCATGGTCGGTCGCATCCAGGAATGTGCGGCGTCGATCAGTACCGCCGCCAGCGAGATTGCCGCCGGCAACGGCGCGTTGTCCGAGCGCAGCGAGCGCCAGGCCGCGCACCTGCAGGAGACCGCAGCATCGATGGAGGAACTCACCGCCACCGTGCGCCAGAACGCCGCCCATGCGCGTGAGGCCAGTGCGTTGGCAGCTTCCACGCAGAGCGCTGCCAGTGACGGCAACACGGCCATGCAGCGGGTGGTGAATACCATGCAGGCCATCGAAGGTGCCTCGAAGCGGATCGGCGACATCACCGGCGTCATCGACGGCATTGCCTTCCAGACCAATATCCTGGCCTTGAACGCAGCCGTGGAGGCGGCACGCGCCGGCGAACAGGGCCGAGGCTTCGCGGTCGTGGCCAGCGAGGTGCGGGTACTGGCGCAGCGCTCTGCGGCGGCGGCCCAGGAGATCAAGAAGCTGATCGACGAAGCCGGCCGCCAGGTGGGTGAGGGTGCCCAGCTGGTAGCTGACGCCGGCCAACGCATGCAGGGAATCGTCGGCGGCGTGGAGGATGTCAGCCACCTGATGCGCGAGATTTCCGCGGCGTCGCAGGAGCAGTCGATCGGCATTGAGCAGATCAACCAGACCGTGGTGCAGATGGATCAGGCCACGCAGCAGAATGCGGCGCTGGTGGAAGAAGCCACCGCCGCCGCACGCGAGCTGCAGAGCCAGGCCGGCACACTGACCGAAGCGGTTTCGGTGTTCCGCCAGCAGGAACCGCACGAGGTCTCGCAGGCCGCCTGATCCGGGCCTTCAGTTCGATCCTGATCAAGACGGCGCCCGCAGGGCGCCGTCTTTTTGTTGCGTAGGCCTTGCTGCCAGTAGCTGCCAACCTTGGTTGGCGCTGTGGCTACCCGCGGAGAATATCCGCGTATGGCCTGGATCTAACGGGCGATGTATCGCCATCGGGTTGCCGGCCAGCGGCCGGCACTACCCGCATTTCGCGCGCACAAAGAAAAACCCCGCTGCGCGAGCAGCGGGGTTTTGGGTGTAAACCCTGGCGATGACCTACTCTCGCATGGCTTGAGCCACACTACCATCGGCGCAGCTGCGTTTCACTTCCGAGTTCGGGATGGGATCGGGTGGTTCCACAGCGCTAATTTCACCAGGGAGACGGTTGCAGCAGCGCTTGCAGCGCCAGCTTCGCGATCTTGCCCTTGGGGCGGAAGGTACCCGGAAAATGCAGTGCCTTCACTTAATAAGAAAAACCCCGCTGCGCATGCAGCGGGGTTCTCGGGTATAAACCCTGGCGATGACCTACTCTCGCATGGCTTGAGCCACACTACCATCGGCGCAGCTGCGTTTCACTTCCGAGTTCGGGATGGGATCG
>NZ_JAXAXM020000006.1:195565-260977 GCF_047500745.2 Stenotrophomonas sp. FR024 | reverse complement strand
CGTTCGTGTGCGGGATGGGGATCGCTCGACTCGTCTGTCGGCTAGTATCCGCAGATGCATGCTTGACGGTCCCTCCACCCTGGCTCCTACATACCGCGTAGGAGCCGGGAGGAACATACAAGCCATGCTCGACTCCATGGCCCATCAGCCGAGCATGGCTCGGCTCTACATTATTGCGGCGCAGTCGAGCATGGCTCGACTCTACAGGGGCGCATCGCGCCCGTTTCAGAACAACGTGCCCTGCACCATGGGCTGTTCAATACGCGCCGGTGCTTCGGCCACCGCTTCCGCACCCAGCCGCCAGGCCAGACCACCCAACCTGCTGGCGTGGCGCTTCAATGCGGCCTGCAGCACGTCGGCGCTGCCCGCCACATGCAGCACCCGGCGGGCGCGGGTCAGGCCGGTGTAGACCAGTTCGCGCGACAGCACACGGCTGTCCTGGCGTGGCAGCTGCAGCCAGACCTCGTCAAACTCCGAGCCCTGTGCCTTGTGCACGGTCATCGCAAAGGCGCTTTCGTGCGCGGGCAGTGCGGCCGGGTGGAAGGCGCGTGGCTGGTCGACGCTGTCTCCGGGGAACCAGGCCACCATCGCGCCGCTGCCATCGCGCAGGCAGATACCGATATCGCCGTTGAACAGGCGATGCCGGTAGCTGTTCTCGGTGACCAGCAGCAGGCGACCCTGGAAGTAGCCGGGGGTGTTGCCGGCCAGCAGCTGTTCGATGCGGCTGTTGAGCCCGCGCGCGCCCTGCGGGCCTTCGCGCAGTGCGGTCAGCACGCGCAGGCGCCCGGCCTGCTGCAGGGCAAGCACTGGATCGGCCGCGTCGGCCAGTGCACGCCAGTGGCTCAGCAGGTGCTCGCGCTGGCCACGCAGCGGATCGGCTTCGCCTTCGTGGAAATGCACGCCGGCCAGTTCACCACTGCGCAGCAGCTGCAGCGCGGTGCTGCTGTCGCCCTCGCGCACGGCATGGGCCAGCGGTGCCAAGTCCAGCGCATCGCTCTGCCGGTAGCCGCGCTGCAGCTGCACGCGGCGCCCGGCGAAGGCGCGTGGTGCCGCCTGCGGCTGCAGCGTGGCCGGAAGCAGCAGATCATGCAGTGCCTGCGCGTCATCGGCGCGGGTGCCGATGCCATCACCGCTGGCACGCAGGATCGCGCTGAGCACATCACCGGCCTCGACCGACGGCAGCTGATCGGGATCGCCGAGCAGGATCAACCGGGTGCCGCTGGCGATTGCGTCGACCAGCTTGGCCATCATCGGCAGATCGATCATCGAGGCTTCGTCGACCACGACCACATCCACCGGCAGCGGATTGTCGGCGTGGTGGCGGAAGCGCGGTGAATCGGGAATCACGCCGAGCAGGCGATGCAGAGTGGTGCCGGTACTGGGCAGCGCCGTGCACAACGCCGGGTCCAGTCCTTGTTCCTGCAGCCGTTGCACGGCGACGCGAAGGCTCTCGGCCATGCGCTCGGCGGCACGCCCGGTGGGAGCGGCCAACGCCACCTCGGGCAGCGGCTGGCCAGCGTGCCGGGCCTGTGCGGCCAGCAGCAGCAACAGGCGCGCGATGGTGGTGGTCTTGCCGGTGCCGGGACCGCCGGTGACCAGCGCCAGCGGATGGCGCAGGGTCACGCCGGCAGCGCGTGCCTGGTGATCCTCGCTGCCCGATGCCTGCGGGAACAGCTGCGCGAACAACGGTGCCAGCGCGGCCATATCCGGCGCCGGCAGCGGATGCCGGCCGATGCGCTGCAGCCCAGCCGCCAGCTGACGCTCGTACTCGCGATAGCGGCGCAGGTAGAGCAGGCCGTTCTCCAACACCAGCGGCGCATCCTCGGCGATGGCGTCGGCCTGCTCCGGCGTCGCTACCCATGGCGATGCACGCAGCTGTGCCAGCCAGTCCTGTGCGGCAGGCCACTCGGGTACGCCTTCCAGCAACCGTTGCGGTTGTGCCGGATCGAATGCAGCGTGGCCTTGCGATACCGCCAGCGACGCAAGCGCAGCCGCCAGCGCCACGCTCTCGGGCGTGTCGTCGCGCAGCCGCTGCAGGCTGGTCGCCAGTGCATGGTCGAGGGTGCGCAGCAGGCCCTTCTGGTGCAGTTCCTTCAGCAGGCTCATGCACTGGCTCCACGGGCACGCGCAGCCAGTGCGGCCTGGGCCTGTTCGCCACCGGCGAACAACGCATCCAGGGCATCCACCAGCGCCAACGGGAAGCGGTCCACATGCACACCGTTGCCGGCGGCATCCAGGCCACGGCAGAACAGGTAGCGGATGCCGCCCATGTCGCGCTCGTAGTCGTAGGCCGCACCCAGGCGGAAACGCAGCCAGCGATGCAGGGCCACGGTGTAGATCAGCGCCTGCAGGTCGTACTCGCTGTGGCGCATGGCAATGGCCAGCAGGTCCGGGCTGTAACCAGGCAGGCGGTTGGACTTGTAGTCGAGCACGTACCAGCGCCCGTCGCGCACGTAGGTCAGGTCGATCATGCCGGTCATCAACCCTTCCAGGCGGCGGCGCTGGCCGAAGCCGCGTCGCGTGCTGGAAACACCGTGCGCATGCAGCACCTGCAGCAGCGCCGGCACCGTGGTCGGCTCGATGGCGAAATGGAAGTCGATTTCCGCGCGGCGCTCGCCTTCACCCAGGCTGTGCAGCGCGCCGCCTTCGGGCAGCGGCACGGTGAGCGTGTGGCCGACCAGCGGCACCAGCACCGCCACGCCATCATCCAGGTCGACGTCGGCATAGCCTTCGTCGTGCAGCGCCTTGCGCAGTACCTCGGCCTGTCCCTCAGGGGCTTGCAGACCTGGCTGCCAGTCACCCCATGCGGCGAAGTCGACGTTCTCCATCGCCTCGTGCAGCACATTGCCGAAGCGACTGCCCATGAAGCGCGGGTCGATCGGTGTGCTGTCTTCGGCCGCCGCGGCGGGTTCCGGCAACGCCGGTTCCAGTGGCAGTTCCGGGCCAGCGGGTTCGTCGGCAGCGGGCGCCGGCAGCTCGGTGGCGGCGGCTTCGATATCACTGCCCGCGCCGGCATCGGCGTGGGCCAGCTGGGTGAAGCTGTACACCCACCAGTCGTGCGGGACGCGCCGGGTCAGGGCACGCACCGCCGGAAGGTCGCCTTCCACTTCGGCCGCCAGCTGCGGCAGCGCGGCCGCTGCCTCACTGTCATCGATGTGCACATCGGCGCGCGCGCGCAGCGCCTGCAGGTCACCCAGCAGCGGCGCCAGCCGCGTCTTGCCGAGCCCGGCCAGATCACCCACGGCGATCCACAGCGCATGCTCGGCACGGGTCAGTCCCACATACAGCAGGCGTGCATCCTCGGCGCGCTGCTCGCGCTCGCGCTGGGCACTGGCCGCTTCCCAGGCTTCGTCCTTGTCCAGCTTCCAGTGCAGCTGGCGCTGGCCATCCACATGCACCGTGCAGTGCGACGACGTGTTCGGCGCGCCGCCGTCGATGCCGACGAAGGGCAGGAACACCAGCGGATACTCCAGGCCCTTGCTCTTGTGAAGGGTGATGATCTGTACGCGGCGCGCATCCGATTCCAGGCGCAGCAGCTGCTGCTCGTCATCCTGATCAGCGCTGGCCATCTGCCCCTGCAGCCAGTCCAGCAGGCCATGCATGCCCAGCGCCTGCGCCGAGGCTTCCTGCAGGAGTTCACCCAGCTGCAGGTAGTTGGTCAGGCGGCGCTCGCCATCGATCAGCGCCAGCAAGCGTTCGCCCTGTGCGGCACAGACGTCGGCGATCACTGCGAACGGTCCGCCGCGCTGCCAGCGCTCGCGCCAGTGCAGCAGCTGTGCCTGGAACTCGCGTTGCAGGTCGCCCTCGCGCTCCATCGCCGCGATCGCGCTGGCGCGTTGACCGAGCAGGACAGTGGCCAACGCTGCACGCAGGCGGCCTTCGTCAGCCGGTTGCAGCAGCGCCAGCAGCAGCGCACGAAGATCGCGCGCTTCAGCGGTGGCGAACAGGCTCTGCTTGCCGGCTGCCACCGCGGGAATGCCGACCGCCGCCAGCGCGCGCTGCACCAACGTGGCCTCGCGATGCGAGCGCACCAGCACCGCGATATCACCGGGTTGAACCGGGCGCCCACGCAACACGGCATTGCCCGCGCGCGCATCGACCAGGATCTGGTGAATCGCGGCGACGCAGGCCTGGGTCGCCGCATCGCGCGAGGCATCGGCGCTCATCGCCTTGTCACCGCCACTGCGCAGCACGCGCAGGGTGAGTGCCGCGGCGGCATGGCCATCACGCTGGTAGTCCTCGTCGATGCGCACGCCACCGGGCCGCACCGGCTCGAACTGGATGTCGCGTTCGAGGAAGGCGTCTTCGCCACCGTTGTCGTACAGCGCCTGCAACGCACGCAGCACAGCCGGTCGCGAGCGGAAGTTCTGGTCCAGCACCGGCGCCTGCTGTGCCACCTGCTTGGCCTTCAGGTAGGTGTGGATATCACCGCCGCGGAAGCCGTAGATCGCCTGCTTGGGGTCGCCGATCAGGAACAACGCCGGCGCCAGCCCGAGCTCGCGCACCTCCGGCGAATCACCGAACACGGTGTGGAAGATGCCCCACTGGCGGTCGTCGGTGTCCTGGAACTCATCAACCAGCGCGATGCGGTACTGCGCGCGCAGTTGTTTCACCAGTGTCAGCCGTTGCGGGCCTTCCAGTGCCAACGCCACGCCATCGATCAGATCGTCGTAGGTCTGCACCCGGCGCGTGCGCTTCAGCGCCTGCAGGCGCTGCGTGGCTTCGGCGCGAAGCGCGTGCAGGAAGTTCAACGCGGTACCACGCAACCAGGCATCGCGTTCGGCCAGCAGCGCGACATAGCGTGCCAATGGCCCCTGCAATGGCGACGACGGCGTGCGGTCGGGGAACTTCTTGTTGGTCTTGTCGGCCAGCACCGCCGGCAGCAGCGCCGGCAGGCGCTCGCTGGCCAGCAGCTCGCGCGGGTCGCCGCGCTCGGCCCAGGCCAGCAGCTGTCGGCCCAGCGGGTGCAGCCAGCTCAGCTTGTAGGACACGCCGTTGAGCCACTTGTTGTCGACCGCATCGCAGAGGTCGATGAAGAACTGATCGCCATGTTCGCGCACGCTTGCGGACAGTGCCTCGGCCGCGCTGTGCAGGGCCGGGTGTGGATCGGCCAGCGTCACCGGCTGTGGCAACGGGTGCAGGGGCGGCGTGCCCAGCAGCGCGCGCAGATCAGCGGCCAATGCATCCGGGTTGGACCACAGCCAGGTCAGCGGTTCCAGCGTGGCCGGGTCATTGGCATGCACGCGCCATAGATCAGCGGCCAGCTCCTCCAGCAGTTCACGATCGCTGGCCAGCAGTTCCGGCGGATCAAAGGTGTGGCCGCTTTCCAGCGCATGCTCGCGCAGCACGCGGGTGCAGAAGCCGTGGATGGTGAAGATGGATGCCAGGTCGATCTCGTCGGCAGCCACCTGCAGGCGGCGTTTCAGTGCGACCGCGCTCTCGGTTCCGCCCTGTAGATGACGCTGCAGCACGTCGCGGGTCAATCTCGCGTCGGGTGCTTCACCCTCGGCCGGTTCCAGATCGACCAGGCGCGCGGCCAGCGCCAGGCGCTCACGGATGCGCTTGCGCAGTTCCTGGGTGGCCGCATCGGTGAAGGTCACCGCCAGGATCTGGCCGATACGCAGGCCCTGCTCCACCACCAGTCGGGTGAACAACGTGGCCAGGGTGAAGGTCTTGCCGGTGCCTGCGCTGGCTTCAATCAGGCGGATGCCGTCCAGCGGCAGGGCCAGGTAAGGATCGCCCGCCATACGCTGGGTTTCCTGATCGGCGATGGCGGTGTTCATGCGTTGCCCTCCTGGCGTGCTTCGGTACCGAGAGTGCGGCCTTCGCGCACCGCGCTGAAGACCACCTGGCTGTTGCGCAGCAGCTCGGCATAGCTGGCATCGGTGGCGAACGGGTCGGCACCGCGCAGCAGCAGCTGCCAGGCGTCGCTGCTGGATTCACCCCAACTGCGGTCACTGCCATGCCACTGCTTCCAGCCTTCGCTGCGCTGTTTTTCTGCCGGTGCGTTGTACAGCACCCAGCCGGTATACGGGGCAAAGCGCAGCGGCTCACGCAGGCCGCGCTGGCGCAATTGCAGCAGCGCACGCAGCGCGGCGCGTGCAGCGGGGGCGCTCAGTGCTGGCAGCACATGCGGGCCGGGACCGGCGTCACCGCCATCGTGGAACTGCACCAGCGGCAACGCATCGCCGGCGGCGTTGGCCAGCAGCCAGTCCAGGCCCTGGCGGATCACTGCATTGCCATTGAGCGTGCCGGCCCGCAGGCGCACCAGCCCTTCGGGATGCCGATCAGCCACGCGGCCGTGCAGGCGCACGCCGTCGATGTCCACTTCGTAGCGACGGCTTTCCAGCGGTTCGCCCTGCATCCAGCCCAGCAACGCACTGGCATACGGACGGGTCTTCAACTGCTCCACCTCGAACTGGCGCTCGCCCAATGGGCCCGACGGCAGCAGGCCACGCGCGCGCAGCCGCGGGTACAACGGCTCGGTATCGCCGCTGAGCGTGGCACGCACCACCGCCGCCTGCACGCTGCGCTTTTCCGGGCCGCGCGATGACAGCACCAGCGGTTCCAGGTCATCGACCTCCTCGACATCGTCGGCCAGGCGCAGGCCCAGCGACTGTGCGAGGAACTGTCCGGCCGGGTCGCACAGGAAACGGCGCAGGGTATCGAGTGCGACGTCGTCCTCCACCGCATCGTCGAGCGGCGGTGGCAGCGGTGCGTCGAACCACGGCTGCAGTCCACCGCGCTGGCCAGTGAGGCGACCGGCCGCCGGATGCCACTGGCGGCGATAGCTGAAGCGGCGGGGGTCGCCGTCACCGAACGCGGCGGGCGAGAACGGCTGCAAGGCATGGCGCACGGTGAAGTCGCGGACCGCCGCAGGCGGATCGAGGTGATACGCAGCGGCGGCATCGATCAGTTCACTGACCAGCACCGACGGCTCGCGCACGCTGCCATCGCGCGGATCGGCACCGAGGTAGCTGAGGTAGAACACCTCCTGCGCGGCGGCGAACAGCTGCAGGAACAGGAAACGGTCGTCTTCGCGGGTGGAGCGGTCGCCCGGTCGGCGGCGCGGCGTGTCCAGTTCGGCGGTGAGCTGGTTGAGACCGGCCGCCGGGTCACGGCGCGGGAAATCGCCATCATTGAGGCCCAGCACGCAGATCACCCGGAATGGCAGCAGTCGCATCGGCACCATGCGGCCGAAACTGATGCCACCGGTCAGCAGCGGTGCGCGCGTATCGGCCTCGCCCAGCGCGCCGGCGAAGTGCGCACGTACCACCTCCGGCGGCACGCCTTCCGCGAAGCCGGCCTTGGCAGCATCCTCGGCGAACTGGTTGAGCAGCTTGCGCAGGCGCTCCAGGGCACGCTGGCTGTTGGGTGAACTCGGCGCGGTGGGCAGCAGTGCATCCAGCAACGACAGCAGGCGCTGTCGCCATTGCGCCGGGGTCAGCAGCTCGCCGAGGCGACGCTGGTAGATCGCCAGCACGCGCAGCAGGCGCAGCAGCCGGTCCAGCGCGTCCAGCGCGCCGCCTTCCAGTTCGATCCACGGTGCGACACCCGCCAGGTCGGCCTCGCTGCCGGTGGCATGACCGAGCACCAGGCGATCCAACGCGAACTGCCAGGTGTAGGCGTCGTCCGCCGGCGCCTGGTGCTGGTGGCGGTGCTTCGCATCCAGGCCCCAGCGTGCACCGGCCTGCTGCAGCCAGCCATGCAGGCGGTCGAAGTCCACCGCTTCCAGCCCGGCCGCTTCGGCCAGCGGCGCGCTGGCCAGCAGGTCCAGCACTTCATTCAGGCCAAAGCGCGAGACCGGCAGGCCCAGCAAGTGCACGAACACATCGGCCAGCGGTTCACCGGCCAGCGGGCTGCTGTCGGCCAGCGCATAGGGGATGTGCTCCTCCTCGCCACCACGGCCGCCGAACACCGCCTCCAAGTATGGCACGTAGGGATCGATGTCCGGCGCCAGCACCGCGATCTCGCGCGCCTGCAGCGGCGGGTCGAAGCGCGGGTCCTGCAGCAGGCTGCGCAGCTGGTCGTGCAGCACCTGCAGTTCGCGCAGGCGGGTATGGCAGGCGTGTACCTGCAGGCTGGGATCGTCGCTGCGCAGCCCGTCGCGCAGCTCGCCCGAGGGCAGCGCGCGGCGGTGGAACAGATCGCGCTGCAGGCGATGCAGCAGGCTGTCGGACAGGCCGCCTTCGTCCAGGGTCGGCCGGGTGTCGTCCTCCGGATCGGAATAGGCGGCGATTTCGCCGGCCGGGTGCACCACCTCGTAACTGCCCAGCACCGCCATGAAGTCGCGCCCGGCCGCGCCCCAGGCTTCCAGCAGGCGGTTTTCGCCGGCTGCTTCGCCGAAGGGATCGGGCGCGCCGCTGCGCAGGCGCTCGGCCAGGGTCTGCAGATCGCCCCAGTACGACTGCACCGGGGTGGGCATATAGAAATGCAGCTCGCCAACACGTGCCTGGGTGGCCATCACCCGCAGCACATCGGGCGAGATGTTGAGCGTCGCGAACGCAGACATGCGCGGTGGCAAGCCCTTCGGCAAGGGTTGGCCGGCCCCTTCGAAACGGTCCAGGTATTCCTGGATGCGGCGCGCGCGGTAGTCGTGGCCGTGGGTGATGGTGCGCCACAGGATCGCCTGCGGATCGGACGGATCGGCACCGGCCGCCCAGCGCAGCAGCCAGTCGCGGCGCCACGCCTGGTACTTCTCGAACACCGAGGCCAGCTCGCCAGCCAGCGCCCACGGCTTCAATGCGTCATCGCCGGCAAGATAGGACTGCAGCGCGCGCATCGGTGGCTGCGCCAGCAACGCCGGGTCGCGCAGGGCCTGGTACAGCTTCCAATGCAGGCCGGCCGCGTCCAGGTCGTCCTGCTCGCCGCTGACGTTGGCCTTCAGCGCGCGCGCCACGAACTCACCCGGGGTGAGGAATTCGAGGTTCGCAGCCACACCGAACTCGGCGGCCAGTGTCGCTTGCAGCCAACGCCGCATCGCTACCTGCGGGATCAGCACCACTTCCGGTGCCAGCAGCGGCTGGCCAGGAACGGGCGCCCGCACATTGCGCGCCAGCAGCGCGGCCAGCACGTCCAGGGAGTTGGAATGGTAGAGGCGGAAATCGCTGCCTGGGTCACTCATCATGCACAGTGTGCAGGACAGCAGGCAGTATTCAATGGCTGGGCCGCGAGCGGTACGGATTGTTCCGGGACGCCGGCCGATTGTCCCGGCCTCCGCCGAGGCTTGTCGTGCAACAATACTGCACCGTCCAGTCTGCTTATGTTCAGCCGACGGGCCCGATCCTTCGATGTCTAAAAAACGTTAATGGTGCCCATGTCGGCTTCCACCTCCAGTCTGGTGCAGTTATCCAACGTCCGCATCGACCGGAGCGGACGCACGATCCTGCGCGACGTGTCGCTGCAGGTGCCCAAGGGCAGCATCACCGCCGTTCTGGGTCCGTCCGGCAGCGGCAAGTCGACCCTGCTGGCGGCGCTGACCGGCGAACTGCGCCCGGTCGCCGGCGAGGTCACCCTGTTCGGCAAGCCGATTCCGCATGACAGCGGCGCGCTGCTGGAAATGCGCAAGAGCGTGGGCGTGCTGCTGCAGGGCAACGGCCTGCTGACCGACCTGACCGTGGCGGAAAACGTGGCGCTGCCGCTGCGTACGCACACCCGCCTGCCGACCGCCGTGCTGCGCCGGCTGGTGCAGATGAAGCTGCATTCGGTGGGCCTGCTGGCCGCCGCCGATGCCTGGCCGCGCGAGCTGTCAGGTGGCATGGCGCGCCGCGTGGCGCTGGCCCGTGCACTGGCGCTGGACCCGCCGCTGATGATCTACGACGAGCCGCTGACCGGGCTGGACCCGATCGCCTCGGGGGTGATCATGAGCCTGATCCAGCGCCTCAACCACAGCCTGGGCCTGACCAGCATCATCGTCAGCCACCACGTGCACGAGACCCTGCCGATCTGCGACCAGGTGATCGCGATCGCCAATGGCGGCATCGTGTTCCAGGGCACGCCCGAGGCACTGCAGTCCAGCCAGGACCCGCTGCTGCGGCAGTTCCTGCACGGCCAGCCCGATGGTCCCATCCCGTTCGATGCCGCGCCGCGCGCGAGGGTCGCCTGATGCCGTTCGTTCAAGCCACCCGCTCGCTGGGTCGTGCCGGCCTGTTCTCGCTGACCGTGCTGCGCGGTTCGCTGCCGACCCGTGATTTCCTGGCCGAGTTGACCCGCGAGATCTACAAGATCGGTGCGCGCTCGCTGCCGATCATCGCCGTCGGCGGTGCCTTCGTCGGCCTGGTGCTGACCCTGCAGGGCTACCGCACGCTGACCACCTTCGGTGCGGCCGACGCACTGTCGACCCTGCTCGGGCTGTCGCTGTACCGCGAGCTGGCACCGGTGCTGACCGCGCTGCTGTTCATTGGCCGCGCTGGCAGCTCGATCGCCGCCGAGCTGGGCCTGATGCGTGCCACCGACCAGATCAAGGCGCTGGAGCTGATGGCGATCGACCCGGTGGCCAAGGCGGTGGCGCCGCGCTTCTGGGCGGCGGTGCTGACCGTGCCGCTGCTGACCGGCATCTTCTGTTCGCTTGCAATCAGTGCCAGCTACTTCGAAGCGGTGCACGTGCTGGGCCTGGACAATGGCGTGTTCTGGTCGGCGCTGCGCAACAGCGTGGACTTCTGGGACGACTTCGGCGTGGCAATGCTGAAGTCGGCGATCTTCGGCGGCACTGCCGCGCTGGTTGCCGCCTATGTGGGTTTCCACGCCGAGCCGACCATTGAAGGCACTTCGGTGGCGACCACCCGTGCGGTGGTCAACGCTTCACTGCTGGTGCTGATGTTCAACTTCGTGCTGTCGGCAATGTTGTTCACCTAACCCCTCCACCGGCGGTGCGCAGGCGCGCGCGGCCACAACGACTCGATCAGGTAATCCACATGGCCATCCGCGGTCCCAGACTCGAATTTTCCGTCGGCGCCTTCCTGCTGCTGGCCCTGGCCTCGCTGATGGTGCTGGCCGTGGCCTCGACCAACCAGCGCTGGAGCTGGGGCAGCGAAGGCTACGACCTGAAGGCACGCTTCTCCCAGGTCGGCCAGCTGCGCAAGCAGGCGCCGGTGAAGATCGGCGGCGTCACTGTCGGCCAGGTCGCTTCGATCGACCTGGACCCGGTGAAGTTCGAATCGATCGTCACCCTGCGCATGGACAGCAAGGTCAAGGACCTGCCGGCGGACACCTCGGCCGGCATCTTCACCAGCGGTTTGCTCGGCGAGAGCTATATCGGTCTGCAGCCGGGCGGTGATCCGGACGTGCTGAAGGCCGGTGACGAGATCGTCTTCACCCAGCCGGCGGTGGACCTGATCCAGCTGGTCGGCAAGTACATGTTCAGTGGCGGTGCCGGTGGCGGCGCTGCTCAGAAGCCCAACGATGGCGCGCAGGCGCCTGCAACGGAACCGCAACCATGAAGATGAAACTGATCCCGGCCCTGCTCGCCTCGGCGCTGCTGGCGGCCACCCCGTTCCTGGCCCAGGCCCAGGCCGCTGCGCCGGCCGCTGCCGCAACGCAGAGCCAGGCCGGCAAGGTGGTGATCGATGCCAGCAGCCGCATCCTGTCCACGCTGCAGCAGCGCAAGAGCGAGTTCACCAGCAACCCGGCCAGCCTGCGCAGCTACATCGACAGCGAGCTGACCCGCACCTTCGACCGCGACTACGCCGCGCGCCTGGTGCTGGGCCCGCACGCCCGCGGCGCCTCCGACGCCGACATCAAGCTGTTCGCTGATGCCATGGCCGACAGCCTGATGCAGCGCTACGGCTCCACCCTGCTCAACATCCAGGGCAAGCCGAGCTTCCGCCTGAAGGGTGAAAGCCCGCTGCCGGGCAATCGTGGCGTGCGCGTGAGCACCGAACTGGTGCGCGCCGGCAACGAACCGACCCCGGTCGAGTACTGGATGCGCAACGTGAACGGCCAGTGGAAGATCTTCGACGTCAACATCGAAGGCATTTCCTACGTGCAGACCTTCCGCAACCAGTTCGACACCCCGCTGCGCCAGAAGGGCATCAAGCAGGTGGCCAACGAACTGCACAGCGGCAGCATGCAGGCCGGGCCCGCGGGCAATGGCAAGTAACGCACTGGCGCTGCTGGAAGGCGACACCCTGCGCCTGCGCGGGGTGCTCGACCGTGCCGCGGTGATCGCACTGTGGCCGCAGCTGCAGGCCCTGCCGGCAAAGCTGTCACGGCTGGAGCTGGGTGAGGTCGAACGCGTGGACAGCGCCGGCCTGGCGCTGCTGGCCGAGCTGGCCGCACGTGCGCGCAAGAGCGGTCACCCGCTGGCAGTCTCCGGCGCGCCGGCCGGCTACAACGAGCTGAGCGCAGCCTACCGGCTGTCGCCCGACCTGGATTTCAACGCTACTTCTGCTGCGAGCTGACATGAACGTCGTACGCACTTTCCCCCTGATCGTCCTGGCCACCGCCCTGACCGCCTGCGCCGGCAAGCCCGCACGCAGCGATGCGCCCGCAGCCAGCACCGTGGTCCCGGCCAGCACCATCGCCGAGGCCTCTGCCGCCACCGCCGATACCGCTACGGTCGATGCCGCACCGGCAACAGCCGTGGTTGCCGCACCTGCGCCGGCCACGCCGCCATCCGCACCGGCCCGCAGCGCCGACACCGATGCGGCCAGGGCCGCGGCGGCGACCGCCCCCGGTGGTGACGACGACTTCGATGCCCTCTACGGCGGTGCCGGCAACACTGGCAGCGCGGCAGCCTACGATCCGTGGGAACCGTTCAACCGCAAGGTGCACACGTTCAACAACGCGGTTGACCGTGGCATCGCCCGCCCGCTGGCCACGGCCTACACCCACGTGGTGCCGCGCTTCGCCCGCACCGGCGTCAGCAACTTCTTCAGCAACCTGCGCGCACCGGTGACCATCACCAACCAGCTGCTGCAGGGCCGCGGTGCCGATGCGTGGGACAGCCTCGGCCGCTTCCTGATGAACAGCACGCTGGGTATCGGCGGCCTGTTCGATCCGGCCAGCAAGGCGATGGTGCCGCGTCGCAATGAGGACTTCGGGCAGACCCTGGGTGCCTGGGGCTGGCGTCGTTCGCGTTACGTGGAACTGCCGTTCTTCGGCCCTCGCACCGTGCGCGATGTGTTCGGCCTGGCCGGTGACATTCCGCTGTCGCCGATCCGCCGCATCGAAGAGGACAAGATCCGCATCGGCCTGCAGGGCATGCAGCTGGTCGATACCCGCGCGCAGCTGCTGGCAATCGACGACCTGCGTGACACCGCCGTGGACGAGTACTCGCTGGTACGCGATGCGTGGATGCAGCGCCGCAACTACCAGATCGAGAACGATCTGCGCAGCAAGCGCGACCGTGGCCATGACGATGCCAATTCGCCGATCCCGGTCGATGCGATGCCGATGCCGCAGTGGACGCACTGAGTCCGGTCTGCAGCGCATGAAAAACCCCGCCTCGGCGGGGTTTTTCTTTTCCGGCAGGTGCCAACCTTGGTTGGCACGCTTTCCTCAGGCTGCCAGCGCTGCCTCGATGGCCTCGCGCAGGCGCGCGTCATCGGCAGCCACGTCCGGGGCGAAACGCGCGATGACCTTGCCGTCGCGGCCAACCAGGAACTTCTCGAAGTTCCACAGCACCGCCGGTGCTGCGTGGATCGGGATCTCCTTGCTGGCCAGGCGCTCACGCAGCGGGCCTTCGCCGATCGACTGCGGCTGGGCGGCGGTCAGCTGCTGGTACAGCGGATGGGTATCGTCACCGGCCACGCTGATCTTGGAGAACATCGGGAAGCTGACGTCGTAGGTGAGCTGGCAGAACTGCTGGATCTCCGCCTCGCTGCCCGGCTCCTGGCCGAGGAAGTTGTTGGCGGGGAAGCCCAGTACTTCCAGACCCTGCGCGTGCTTTTCCGCATACAGCGCCTGCAGGCCTTCGTACTGCGGGGTCAGGCCGCACTTGGAGGCGACGTTGACCAGCAGCAGTACCTTGCCCTGGTAGTCGGCAAGCGAGGACGGCTGGCCGTCGATGGTGGTGAGGGAAATGTCCTGGATCGGGGTGCTCACGCGGGGGCTCCGGCAACAGCGGGGAATGGCCCACCAGCATAGCGCCGCGCGATGGCGGTAGTGCCGGCCGCTGGCCGGCAGTCGTGCGACCGTTCGCAAAGGTTCATGCGGTTGCCGGCCAGCGGCCGGCACTTCGATCAGTCCACGCAGATCGTGCCCTGCGCCTTGCCGTCATCAATGCGCTGGCGGCAGCCGAAGTTCTGGCGCACATCGCGCTGGCAGGTACCGGTAGCGGCACTGCCAGCGGCCACCTCGGGACCGGCCAGGCACTGGCCCGTGCAGTCGCTTTTGCGGCTGCAGGCCTTGCCGGCATCGGCATAGGGAATCACGCACTGCTCGCGTTGCAGCCGGCCCAGCCGTTGCAGGCTGCCGCCGGCGGCCTGGCAGTCGACGTCGCGCGCTTCGCGATACGCCTCGGCCGCTTCAGGGCTGGTGGCTGCGGCAGGTGCCGCGGTCGTATCGGCAGCCGGTGGTGCGCTGCTGCAGGCGGCAAGCAGCGCGGTCAGGACAAGGCTGGTGAAGCGGCGCAGGCGCATGACGATACCTGATCGAGACGGACAGGCCGCCAGCATACGCATCGGCGATGCAGGCGGCGTGTCAGCGTGGCTCAGGCCTCGTCGCCGTCACTGCCTTCCTCTGCTGGCAGCGCGTCCGGCAGCAACTGGCGGCTCTGCTCAACCGGCAGCGACTCGACATCCCTCAGCTTGCGGGCGATCGCGCGGGTGCGCACCCCGGTCTGGTCGATCTGCTTGCTGGCCTGGTCCAGCTTGGCCTTCACGTTGTCCAGTACATCACCGAACTTGCCGAACTCGGTCTTCACCGCACCCAGCAGGCTCCACACCTCGCTGGACCGCTTCTCGATGGCCAGCGTGCGGAAGCCCATCTGCAGGCTGTTGAGCAGTGCGGTGATCGTGGTCGGCCCGGCGACCACCACGCGGTGGTCGCGCTGCAGCAGATCGACCAGGCCGGGGCGCCGGATCACCTCGGCATACAGGCCTTCGGTAGGCAGGAACATCACCGCGAAGTCGGTGGTGTGCGGCGGCACGATGTACTTCTCGCAGATCGACTTGGCCTGCACCTTCACCGCACGCTCCAGCTGCGCACCCTGCACGCGTACGAGTTCGGCATCACCCTGCTCCTGTGCGTCCAGCAGGCGCTCGTAGTCTTCGCGTGGGAACTTGGAGTCGATCGGCAGCCACACCGGCGTGTCATCGCTGCTGCGACCCGGCAGGCGCACGGCGATGTCGACCATTTCGCCACTATCCGGGCGTACCTTCACCCCGCGCGCGTACTGCTCCTGGATCAGGGTCTGCTCGAGGATGTTCTCCAGCTGTACTTCACCCCAGCTGCCGCGCGTCTTGACGTTGGTCAGCACGCGCTTGAGGTCACCCACGCCGGTGGCCAGCTGCTGCATCTCGCCGAGGCCGCGCTGCACCTGCTCCAGGCGCTCCGAGACCAGTTTGAAGGACTGGCCAAGGCGTGTTTCCAGGGTGGACTGCAACTTCTCATCCACCGTCACGCGCATCTGTTCCAGCTTCTGCGCATTGTCGCTCTGCAGCGCGCGCAGCTGCTCTTCCAGCGTCGTGCGCATCTCGGCGATGCGCTGCTCGTTGCGCTGGGTCAGTTCCTGCAGGCGCAGGCCAAGGCTTTCAGTCAGGCGCTGCTGCGACTGCGCGCCCTCCTCGCGGCCCTTGCGTGCATCGTCCACCAGGGTCTGCCGCAGCGCGCCGAGCTGGGTATCGGTACGCCCGGTGAGCTCCTGCAGCTGCTGGCCAAACGCATGGATGCGGGCTTCCTGCTGCTGGCCGAAGGTCTCCAGCTGGCCGCGCAGCTCCTGCAGCCGCTGTCCCATCAACGCCGCGCCGCGCTGCTGGCTCTCGGCCGCTTCGGCGCGCGCCTTGCGGGCATCTTCGCCCAGCGCTTCGCGCAGCAGGTCCAGGCGCTGGTCGGTGCGGGTGGACAGATCGGTCAGCGCGCGGGCGAAGCCATCGAGCTGTTCGCGCAGCTCGCTGCGCCCGGCCCGCGCCTCCTCGCGCACCGCCTGTTCCAGGCGGTCATGCGGCGGGCGGCGCAGCAGGGCGACCAGCTGCAGGATGAGCACGGCCAATAGAAGGCCGCCAATGAGCAGATATTCGGTTTGCATGGGGCAAGTGTAGGCTGGCCGAGTCTCAACTGCTGCGTCAGGACCATGGTCGTCCTCTACGGAAAGCCCACCTCCATCAATGTGCGTAAAGTGCTGTGGCTGTGCGCGGGGCTGGATCTGCCCCTGCACCACGAACCGGCCCCCTCGCCGGACCTGCTGGCCACGCTGAACCCCAACCGGCAGGTGCCGGTGCTGCGTGATGGCGACTTCGTGCTGTGGGAATCCAACAGCATCTGCCGCTACCTGGCCGCACGCGCAGATCGCGAGGATCTGCTGCCACATGCAGCAAAGGACCGGGCCCGGGTGGAGCAGTGGATGGACTGGCAGGCCAGCGACCTCAACAGCGCATGGCGCCATGTGTTCATGGCACGCGTGCGCCAGCATCCGGACTATCCGGATGACGCCCGTGCCGAGGCCAGCCTGGCGCAGTGGAACCGGCTGATGGGCGTCCTTGATGCACAGCTGGCCACTACCGACGGCTACGTGGCGGGCAACACCTTCACTCTGGCCGACATCGTGCTCGGGCTGTCGAGCCAACGCTGGCGCAGCACGCCGGGCAGCAAGCCGGTACTGGCACACGTAGATGCCTGGTTCGAACGCCTGCGACAGCAGCCCGGTTTCGCCGAGTATGTCGACAACGGTGTGGCCTGAGCAGTGGCTTCTGCAGCTGTTGGCAGGTGTCGACCTTGGTCGACACGGCTGATCCACGCCATGCGTGGATGAAGCGCTGTAGAGCCGGGCGCAGGCTCGGCTCCACAGGAAAAACCGGGCCTTACCAGCCTTCCAGCACGATCTTGCCCTTGGCGCGGTGGCTCTCCAGCAGCGCGTGGGCACGCCGTAGGTTGGCCGCGTCGATGCGCCCGAAATGCTCGCCCAGGGTGGTCTGCAGCACGCCTGTGTCGATCAGCTCGGCCACCCGGTTCAACAGGTCATGCTGGCGCTGCATGTCGGCGGTCTTGTACAGCGGCCGGGTGAACATCGACTCCCAGTGCAGTGACAACGCCTTGCGCTTGAGCGCCATCACGTCGACCTGGCCGGGATCATCGATCAGCCCAAGCTGGCCCTGCGGCGCCAGCAGTTCCACGATCTGCGCGTAGTGCTGGTCGGAGTGGGTCAGGCTGGCCACGTGCTGTACCTCGCTGATGCCGAGCCGCGCCAGGCCCTCGGCCAGCGGCAGGCTGTGGTCGATCACATGGTGTGCACCCATTGCGTACGCCCAGTCCTGGGTATCCGGACGCGAGGCGGTGCCGATCACCGTCAGTTTCGTCAGCTTCCGCGCCAGCTGCACCAGGATCGAACCGACACCGCCGGCAGCGCCGATCACCAGCAGGGTCTGGCCTTCGCCACCGCCCTCGGGGATGCGCAGGCGGTCGAACAGCAGTTCCCAGGCGGTGATCGCGGTCAGTGGCAGCGCCGCGGCGGCGGCATCGTCGAGGCTGGCCGGCTTGCGGCCGACGCTGCGTTCGTCCACCAGCTGGTACTCGGCGTTGCTGCCCGGGCGATCGATGACGCCGGCGTAGTAGACCGCATCGCCGGGCTGGAACAGGGTCACCTCGCTGCCCACCGCGTCGACGATGCCGACCGCATCCCAGCCCAGCACGCGCGGGCCATCGGTGGTCACGCCGCGACGGACCTTGGTGTCGACCGGGTTCACCGCCACCGCGCGTACCGCCACGCGCAGGTCACGCGGGCCGGGCTGCGGCAGCTCCAGTTCGATGTCGATCAGGGCCTGGGCATCATCGATCGGCAGGTCGGCTTGGGTGTAGGCAATGGCGCGCATGGCAGCGGTCCAGTGGGGAAGGAGGCGACAGGTTGCGCCGCACGCGCTCCCACAGAAAGGCGCAGAATCGGGCAGCACTTTCACTCTGGCAATGAAGATGATCCGCTTCGACGATCTGCAGCTGTTCGTCCGCACTGCCGCACTGGGCAGCTTCTCGCAGGCGGCGCGCGAGGCCGACCTGCTGCCCGGGCAGGTCGCCGCGGCGGTGGCGCGGCTGGAACGCGAGCTGGACCTGCGCCTGTTCGTGCGCACCACCCGCAGCCTGCGCCTCACCGGCGAGGGTGCGCTGTACCTGCCGTATGCGCAGGAGGTACTGGCCACCCTGCGCGAGGGACAGGCGCGCGTGCAGGGCGAGGACACCGAGCTGCACGGCACCCTGCAGCTGTCGGCGCCTTCGGACCTCGGCCGCAACCTGCTGCTGCCCTGGCTGAGCGCCTTCCGAGCTGCGCACCCGCGGCTGCGCCTGCACCTGCGCCTGTCCGACGAGGTGGCCGATGTATTCCGCGACCCGGTCGACGTGGCCATCCGCATCGGCCACTTCGACGACGCCAGCTACGTCGCCCTGCCGCTGCTGGAAGGCAATCGACGCGTGCTGGCCGCCTCGCCCGGCTACCTGCAGCGGCGTGGCACGCCCACCCGCCTGGAGGATCTGCGCGAGCACGACTGCCTGGTCTATCAACTCAACGGCCGCGCCTACGATCGCTGGTCATTCGAGGTCGACGGGCGTCGCAGCGTGATTCCGGTGCGCGGTCCGCTGGTCTGCGACGACGCCGATGTAGTGCGACGCTGGGCCGTGGCCGGCGAAGGCATCACTTACAAGTCCTGGCTGGACCTGCGCGAGGACGTGCTGGCCGGGCGCCTGCAGCTGCTGCTCGATGGTGTTGGCAGCAGCATCCCGCTGCAGCTGGTATGCCCGCACCGCAAGCAGTTCTCGCCAGCGGTACGGCAACTGCATGCGCAGCTGCGCCAGCACCTGCAACCGCTGCTGTCTGGCATGCCCACTGGCCTCACCCGCCCCCTGTCGCCAACGGCGGCACTGGCCGACAATGGCGGCCCCCCGTAACAAGAGAACGCCGCCATGCCGTGGATGGGCATCCAGGACCTGTGGACGTTTCTGGTCGCCGTGCTGGTGTTTCTCGCCCTGCCCGGCCCCGGCACCTTCACGCTGCTGACCGCCACCGGCCGTGGCGGCGTGCGTGGTGGCTATACCGCGCTGGCCGGCCTGCTGGTCGGCGACCAGATCCTGATGTGGCTGGCGTTGGCGGGCGTGGCGGCGCTGCTCAAGGCCAACCCGCTGGTGTTCCACGCGGTGCAGTACCTGGGTGCGGCCTACCTGGTGTGGGTCGGCATCAGCCTGCTGCGCACGCCGAAGCGCGAGGGCGGCGACGCCGGCCCGATCCGCATGCAGCCGGGGCGCTACTTCCAGCAGGCGATCCTGGTCAGTCTGCTCAACCCGAAGGCGATCCTGTTCTACATGGCCTTCCTGCCGTTGTTCATCGATCCGAAGGCGCACCAGGGCATCGCCACCTTCGCGGCGTTGGCCGGCATCATCCTGGTGGTCAGCATCGCCTACTGCTCGATGTTGATCGGCGTGGGCAACCTGGCCCGCCGCCGCCTGATCCAGCACCCGCGAATCAGCGATGCGCTGCGCCGTGTGGCAGGCCTGTTCCTGGTGGGGTTCGGCATCCGGTTGGGGCTGAACGGATGAAACCCTGGCCGACGGCGATGGGCGCCCTGCTGCTTCTGGCCAACACGAGCGCCCCGGCGGCCACCGCGCAGGATCATCGCTGCCTGAGCGGCGGCCGCAATGACGGCATCCATCTGGAATGGCGTTGGCTGGATGACGGCCAGGCCGACGTTCGCTATGCCGGGCAGCGCGAACGCCTGCTGCTGCGCCGGGTTTCAATGGAGACCACGGTGCTGGCCGAAGACCGCCCCTACCAGTTCGACAGCGTCTGGGAAGAGCGCATCAACGGGCGCCTCAACGGCCGCTACCTGCTGAGCACGCAGGGCGCGCTGGTGCTGGACCTGAGCTACGAGCGTGCCCGCGACGGACGTCGCACCACCTTCCACGATGACGTCGAGGCCTGGCAGGAAGACGGCTGCCGCTGGCCCGGCAAGGTGGCCGAGTGAGCACCATGGGCGACGACACCCTGCTGGAGCGCAGCTGGGAATATCGGGAGGAGACGCTGTACCGGCGGTTGTTCGGCGATACCGGGCCGGGGATCTATCCGATCGACATGGATCTGCTGCGCAACGTCTTCAAGCAGGACCAGATCGACCCGCGCTGGCTGCATGTCGGCGTCAATGCCTGCCCTCCGCACGGTGATCGAAGGCACTGGATCTATGTCAGCTCCGGCCTGTCCAACCCCTGGGAAGGGCGGCACGAAGATGGCGATTCGGGGTTGGGCATCGAACTGATGCTTGAGACGCAGGAAGAAGCGACCTGGGCACTGACCACCTTGCGCTGGTTCACCGCGTACCACCTGCTGCTGTGCCACTCACGCATGCCCGGCAATCCGTTGGCGCCATGGGACCGGCTGAAGCTGGGGGGGCCGGTGGATCACGCAGGGAGCATGCTGCAGGCGGCCGTCTTCGTTCCGTCACTGCATTTTCCTGGACCCCAGCAACTGCCATCGGGACGATTCGACTTCCTGCAGCTGCTGCCATTGACCCTGGACGAGCATGCGTTCGGCCGCGCCCAGGGCTTCGAAGTGCTGGTGGCCCAGTTGAGAACCCAAGGTGCGGCGCCGGTGGTCGATCCGCAGCGGGTCAGCATCGATCTGGCCCCTGCTCTCACGCTTCAAGCGCCTCCCGGCTCGCCTTGAGGGATCGAATCATTTCGAATCCTGTCGGCATTTGTGCCGATTCCGGCAGAATGCTCGGAGTACAGCCGCGCCGGTGACGCATCTGACACTCGCATGACCCCCGTCAGTGGTAATGCTGCGCTGCGTTCGGTCACACTCGGGAACTTGTCGTTCTTAGTCACCCCTTCCGAGGCCTGCATGTCCCTGTTCCGGCGCAAGTCCCTAGATTCCGTCACCGTCCACGAAGCCGGCAGGCGCCTGATCCCGACGCTCAGCTGGCCGCACCTGATCGCGCTGGGTATTGGCGCCATCGTCGGTACCGGCATCTACACGCTGATCGGCGTCGGTGCCAACCTGGCCGGCCCGGCCGTGCTGATCTCCTTCGCCATCGCCGGTGCGGTCTGCGCCTGCGCGGCACTGTCCTACGCCGAGCTGTCGACGATGATGCCGGCCGCCGGCAGTGCCTACACCTACAGCTACAGCGCGCTGGGCGAGGTGTTCGCCTGGGTGGTGGGCTGGAGCCTGATCCTGGAGTACTCACTGGTGGTGAGTACGGTGGCGGTGGGCTGGTCCGGCTACTTCGTCGGCTTCCTCGAATGGGTCCACACCCAGTTCGGCTGGAACGTGCACCTGCCAGCGTGGCTCGCAGCCGGCCCGCACGTGGAAGGCGGCATGATCAACCTCCCGGCGATCGTCATCACCTGGCTGGTGGCCGGCATGCTGATGGCCGGCACCAAGGAAAGCGCCACCCTCAATGCCATCCTGGTGGTGTTCAAGCTGATCGCGCTGGCCATCTTCGTGGCCGTGGCCCTGCCCGCCTTCGACAGCGCCAACCTGCAGCCGTTCATGCCGTATGGCTTTGCCAAGTCGATGGGCCCTGATGGCGTCGAACACGGCGTAATGGCGGCGGCAGCGATCATCTTCTTCGCCTTCTACGGCTTCGATGCGATCTCCACCGCCGCCGAAGAAACCAAGAACCCAGGCCGCGACCTGTCGATCGGCATCATCGGTTCGATGATCGGCTGCACCATCGTCTACGTGCTGGTCGCGCTGGCCGCGGTCGGTGCGATGAGCTACGCGGTGTTCGGCCACAGCGCCGAGCCGCTGGCCCTGATCATGCGCCAGCTGGGCCATCCGACCGCGGCGATGGTGATCGGCGTGATCGCGATCATCGCGCTGCCGACGGTGCTGCTGGCCTTCCTGTACGGCCAGAGCCGCATCTTCTTCGTGATGAGCCGCGATGGCCTGCTGCCGCGTGGCCTGTCCAAGGTCAACGCACGTACCGGCACGCCGGTGGCGACCACGCTGTTCACCGCGGTGGTGGTGTCGGCGCTGGCCGGCGTGGCCCGCCTGGACGAGATCGCGGCGCTGGCCAATGCCGGCACCCTGGCCGCGTTCACCGCCGTGGGCATCTGCCTGGTGGTGCTGCGCCTGCGCGAGCCGAACCGCGAACGTACCTTCCGTACCCCGCTGGCCTTCGTGGTTGGTCCGCTGGCCGCGCTGGGCTGCATCTATCTGTTCCTCAGCCTGCCGCACAGCACCCAGCTGTACTTCCTGCTGTGGAACCTGGCCGGCCTGGTGCTGTACTTCCTGTACAGCCGCCGCCACGCACTGATCGCGAAGTAAACGGATCACCGGTCGTGCCGGCCAGCGGCCGGCACTACCGCAGGGCGGTCAACCGCCCTGCTTTGCCGCGTAGTCCTGCGCCTGGCGCATCACCCGCAGCAGGTTGCCGCCCCAGATGCCGGCAATCTGCTGCTCGGTATAGCCCTTGCGCAGCAGCCACGCGGTGATCTTCGGCAGCTGGCTGACATCGGGCAGGTCGCTCAGGCCACCGCCGCCATCCCAGTCCAGGCCGATGCCCACGTGCTCGGGGCCCACCACCTTGAGGATGTGCTCGAAGTGGGCGAAGAAGTCGTCGAGGCTGGCATGGCGCACCGGGTGCTCGTGGTCCAGCGCCTGCTCGGCCTTCAGCAGGGCAACGCCCTGTTCGATGCCCATGCCTTCCCAGCCACCCAGCTGCTTGCTCAGCGCTTCCTCGGCCTGCTTGCGCTCGGGCGTCTTTGCGGTGTCGATCAGGTAGCCGCCATAGGCGTTCACCTGGATCACGCCGCCGGCCTTGGCCAGCTTGCGCAGGCGCGCGTCATCCAGATTGCGCGGGTGGTCGTAGACCGCCTTGGCCGAGCTGTGCGACAGCACGAACGGCACCGGCATCATCGCCAGCAGGTCGTCGAACACCGCGTCGGACGCATGCGACTGGTCGATCACGATGCCCAGCTTCACCGCCTGCCGCACCAGGTCCTTGCCGGCCGGGCTCAGGCCTTTCCACTCCGCACCCTTGGGATCGGTGGCCGAATCGGCAAACTCGTTGTTGGCGAAGTGCACGGTGCTGAGCAGGCGCAGGCCGGCGCGGTGGTAGAACGACAGCAGGCTCGGGTCTTCCACCAGCGGGCTGGCGTTTTCCATGCTGATGTAGACCACGCGCTTGCCGGCGGCCTTGATCCGCGCCGCGTCATCGGCGGTCAATGCCAGCGCGAAGCGCTCGGGGTTGGCCGCCAGCATTTCGCGGATCTCCAGCAGCCGCTGCAGGCCATGGTCACGCTCGGCGAGGTGCGCAGCGGGGCTGCGGTCGCCCTGATCGGTGTAGATCGCCCAGAAACCGCCGTCCAGCGCACCTTCGACCATGCGCGGGTAGTCGACCTGCGAAAGCGCATTGCGGTCGTGACGCTGCTCGATGTCGAAGCCGGTTCGGCCGAAATTGGCCGGCGTATCCAGGTGGCTGTCGAGGGTGACCAGGCGCTGCTGCAGGGCCTTGGCGCGCGCCAGCTCCTGTGCGCTGAACTCGATGGCATGAGCCGACAGCGGCGCGCACAGCGCCAGGGCAAGCACGACGGACAGGTGGCGCAACGATGGCATGGGCTCTCACCGGCAATGGGAAGAGCCCGACCATAGCGCTGCGGACCGCGGATTTGTAGAGTCGAACTGTGCTCGACTGATCAGGCACCGCGAGTCGAGCATCGCTCGACTCTGCATCTGGAAATCAGTCCACCACGCGGCAGAACACGGCCTTGAGGTAACGCGATTCCTGCACGTGGGCCATGAACGGATGATCCGGGCCGGCGCCGGCCACCTTCAGGATCTGGATCGTGCGGCCGGAGAAATAGGCCGCGCGGCGCAGCATGTCGAGGAACTGGTCCTCGGCCACCAGGCCGGTGCAGGAGAACGTGGCGAACAGGCCGCCCGGCTTCACCACGCCCAGCGCCAGCTTGTTCATGTCCAGGTACTTCTTCAGCGCAGTGATCACCTGGTCGCGGTCGCGGGTCATCTTCGCCGGGTCCAGGATCACCACGTCGTACTGCTCACCGCGGTTGGCGGCGTCGCGCAGCCACGGGAAGATGTCGGACTGGACGAACTTCGGGCGCACGTTGTTCAGGCGCGAATTGCCCTTGGCGATCTGGATGACGTCTTCATCGATGTCGATGCCGACCACTTCAGTGGCACCACGCGCCGCCGCGTACACGGCGAAACCGCCGGTGTTGCAGCACAGGTCGAGCACGCTCTTGCCTTCCACCTGCTGGCTCAGCCACTCGCGGTTCTCGCGCTGGTCGGCAAAGAAGCCGGTCTTGTGCGCACCGGCCGGGTCAGCGCGGAACTTGATGCCGTACTCGGTGATCACCGCCGCTTCGGTGGTGGTGTTGCCGTGGAAGTCGAAGCTTTCCTGCTTCTGCACGTGCTCGTCGGCGAAGCTGTGGAAGCGGCAGCCCGGGAACTGCTCGCGCAGGGCGTCGTAGATCCACTCGCGGTGGCGGAACATACCGGCGGCGAAGAATTCGACCACCACCAGATCGCCGTAGCGGTCCACCACCAGGCCGGACAAGCCATCGCCCTCACTGTGCACCACGCGCCAGGCGTCGGACACCGCGTCGAGCTTCAGCACCTCACGGCGCAGCGACACCGCCTGGGCGATCTTGCGCGAGAACCAGCCGGCATCCACCGGCACGTTCTGGTCGGTTTCGAGGATGCGCACGGCAATGCGCGAGTGCCCGTTGTAGAACCCGCGGCCGATGAACTCCCCGTCCACGCCGACCACGTCGACGATGGAACCGGGCTTGGGCCGGACGGTCGGCTTCTCGACCAGTTTCTGGAAGATCCACGGGTGGCTGGAACGCCACGCATTCTTGAGGCGGACAATCGGAAGGGGGGTATTCATCCACCTATTGTAGCCGGGGGGCGCTTTCGTAGAGTCGAGCTGGCGCGACGGGCGTTGCTGAACGGCCCGGGCAAGGCGTGCCAACCAAGGTTGGCACCTACCAGGGCGGGCCGGCCGGCGTGCCAACCAAGGTTGGCATCTACCAGGGCGGGGGCCCCGGCCACCCGGCATTTGACGGCAGCCCGGCCAGGCCGCAGAATCTGCGCCAGAAGGGGAGTAGCTCCCAGACGTTGTCGCCGTCATTTCGAGCCCGCAGGCTCCGGTGCAACGGCAGTTCCAGCCGACTGGAACTGCGAGCGAGACCTTCGCCGTACTGGCGAAGCTCTGTCCCTGGATCCCCCTCCCGATCCTCCGTTGCAGATCCTCGCCGTCCGGCCTGGCATTCATCTTTCCAACGGACATTCCCAATGCAGACGATCGGTAACGTGTGGTTGTGGGGCGGCTTCGCAGCGGTGGTGGTCATCGCCCTGCTGGTCGACCTCGTGTTGATGCGCCATGGTGGGCCGCACAAGGTCACCTTCAAGGAGGCCCTGTGGTGGTCCATCGGCTGGGTCGCGCTGGCCCTGCTGTTCAATGCGGGCCTCTGGTACTACCTGAATGAGACCGCCGGCCAGGTCGTGGCCAACAAGGTCGGCCTCGAATTCCTGACCGGCTACCTGGTCGAGAAGGCGCTGGCGGTCGACAACATCTTTGTCTTCCTCATGATCATGAGCTACTTCGCGGTGCCGGAGGAGCAGCGCCAGAAGGTGCTGATCATCGGCATCCTGGGCGCGATCGTGCTGCGTACGGTCATGATCTTCGCCGGCAGCGTGCTGATCACCCAGTTCCATTGGCTGCTCTACGTGTTCGGCGCCTTCCTGCTGTTCACCGGCTGGAAGATGTGGTTCGCCGCCGGGCAGGAGCCCGATCTGGAAGCCAACCCGGCCCTGCGCTGGATGCGCAAGCACCTGCGCCTGCTGCCGGACTACGCCGGCAACGCACTGAGCGTGAAGCGCGACGGCGTGCGTTGGTTCACCCCGCTGTTCGCGGTGCTGATCCTGATCGCGGTCACCGACGTGATCTTCGCCGTGGACAGCATCCCGGCGATCTTCGCGATCACCACCGACCCGTTCATCGTGCTCACTTCCAATGTGTTCGCGGTGCTGGGCCTGCGTGCGATGTTCTTCCTGCTGGCCGGCATGGCCGACCGCTTCCACCTGCTGCCGTACGGCCTGGCGCTGGTGCTGGGCTTCATCGGCATCAAGATGATGATCATCGACCTGTTCAAGATCCCGACCCCGATCTCGCTGGGCGTGGTGGCGGTGATCATCGCCGCTACCGTGGTGTTGAGCCTGAAGTACCCGCCGAAGGAAGGCGAAGGCCAGGCCTGAGCCTGACCCGCTGGATGGCGCGGCCGGTGGGATTGTCCCGCCGGCCGTTTCCACTCTCCCGCAGCGGTGGCCTTGGTTTCGCGCCAACCACCGCCATTGCTGAGGTATGAACAACAACGCGCCCCTGCCCGCTGGCGACGTGCCGGCCCCCCGCAATGACCGCTCGCGCATCCTGCGGGCGTTCAATGTCAGCCTGGCCGCCGTGCTGGTGCTGGTGGCCGTGTTCGCCCTGCAGGGCACGTTCGACTGGCGACCGTGGGCAGTCGCGCCGCTGGAAGCCAAGGGTCTGCTTGGCCTGATCGGCGGCCCGATGCTGCATGCCTCGGTCGAGCACATCGCCGCCAACAGCATCGCGATCCTGATCCTCGGCACGCTGGCCGGCAGCGTCTACCCGAAAGCCACCGTGCGCGCCCTGCCCCTGCTGTGGCTGGGCTCGGGCATCGGCGCGTGGATGCTGGGCAATCCGGGCAGCGTGCACCTGGGCGCCAGCGGCGTGACCCACGGCCTGATGTTCCTGCTGGCCAGCCTGGGCCTGCTGCGCCGCGATCGCGCGGCCATCGCCACCGGCCTGATCGGCATGCTGTTCTACGGCGGCATGCTGATGACCATCCTGCCGCACGCCGATGGTGTGTCCTGGCAGTCGCACATGGGCGGCGCCTTCGCCGGCATCATTGCTGCGCTGCTGTTCCGCAACGCCGACCCGCTGCCGCCGCGCCCGCGCTACAGCTGGGAAGACGAAGAAGAAGACGTCGAACCGCTGGCCGACGACGAGCTGGAGCCGCCGTCACCGCAGCGCGTGCCGGTGCTGTGGCAGCCGCGCGAGGGCCAGGACTACGTGGTGATCCCGTTCCGCCGGCCGGACGAGCCGCGCGGCTGAGCGATGGTAGTGCCGGCCGCTGGCCGGCAACCTCATGACCCGGTAGTGGCCGACCTTGGTCGGCGCTCCCGCTGCATGCCAACCAAGGTTGGCAACTACCAGAGCATTCCGTCACATCCGGTAGCGCCGGGCCATGCCCGGCGGCATTGGCCGGTCAGTTCGCCGCATTCCCCGCCGCGCCCATGCCATCCACCGCCTGCCGGCCCAGTGCCGGGTCATCGGTGAAGAAGGCATCGATGCCGGTGGCCAGATAGGCGCGCATCTCGGCAACCGACCCCTCTGCATTGCGCGCGTTGTCGGCGCCCTTGCGCAGGTTGCTGGCCTGGAAGTGGTTCTCCGGACGGAAGGTGTACGGAATCACCATCAGGCCCACTGCATGTGCGTCCTGTACCAGCGTGGTCGGAGTGCTCAGCGCGCCCTTGGCGTCCAGCGGAATGATCGAGCGCAGTTCCGGGCCGATGCTGTCGGCGTAGCTGGCGATGTCCTTCAGTCCTGCCGGCGTCATCATCTGCGCGTAGGTCAGCTTGCCACCGGCCTTGGCGATGTCGGCCGGCTGGGTGTCGCCCTTCCACAGCAGTTGCAGCAGGCGGATGTTGCTGCCGCGCGGGATCTTGCCGCGCAGGTAGCGCAGGTTGGCGGTCTCGAACGACTGGATGGTGACCGGGCCGACATTGGTATAGGCATTGCCACGCAGCGCGGTCAGGAGCTTGTCTTCCATCGGCAGGCCGATCGACTGGAAGTAGGTCGGGTGCTTGATCTCCGGTACCAGGCCGATGCCGCGGTTGGCACGCCCGGCCTGCTGCACCAGGAAGGCCAGGATCTCGTCCAGGCTGGCGATGCGGAACTGCCCGTCGTAGGCGGTGCTGCGCAGTTCCGGCAGGCGCTCGCGCGCATAGAGGGTCTTCAGCTCGGCCAGTGTGAAGTCTTCGGTGAACCAGCCGTCGACCTTCTGACCATCGATCACCTTGCTGGTGCGGCGGCTGGCGAACTCTGGATGCGAAGCGACGTCGGTGGTGCCGCTGATCTCGTTCTCGTGGCGGGCCACCATCACTCCGTCCCTGGTCATCACCAGATCCGGCTCGATGTAGTCGGCGCCATCGGCGATCGCCTGCGCATAGGCGGCCAGGGTGTGCTCGGGCAGCAACGCGCTCGCCCCGCGATGGCCATAGACCGACACCTTGTGCGCGGCCGGGGTGGAGGATTCAGCACTCATGGCCACCGATGGTGCCACGGCCAGCGACAACAGCAACGCACAACCCCACGACTTCACTGCGACTTCCCCAAGCGGTATGTGATGGGCGTCAGTATGCGGCGGCAATGTGACAGGTGGGGGACCTGGGGTCGGATCCCCGCAGGGGCTCCGACCCCGTAGCGATCCCGAGGAGCTCGTTCGGCTGGGTTGCCGGCCAGCGGCCGGCACTACCAAGGCTTACTTCCCGATGCAGAAACTGGAGAAGATCCTTCCCAGCAGGTCATCGGCACTCATCTGCCCGGTGATCTCACCCAGCGCGTCATGCGCCAGCCGCAGTTCCTCGGCGGCCAGTTCCAGGTGCTCATGCGCCAGCTCGCCATCGGCGCGCTGCGCGTGTTCCTGCGCGCGCTCGATCGCATCGACGTGGCGGGTGCGTGCGGAGAACTCGCCGTCCACCTGCTCGCCTGCCCCGGCCGAGGCAATCGAACGCAGGCGCGCATGCAGATCTTCGAGTCCGGCGCCGGTGGCCGCCGAAACGAACACCCGATCCGGATCGTCCAGTGTCGGCAGCGCCGTCAGCAGGTCTGACTTGTTGTGGATGTAGACCTTGTGCGGCACCGCCGCCACGGCATCGCCCAGCGCCGCTTCACCCGCAGCCGGATCGCGCGCATCCAGCACGATCAGCGCCAGGTCGGTGCGTTCGATTTCCACATGCGCGCGGCGCATGCCTTCGCGTTCGATGGCGTCGCCACCGTCGCGCAGGCCCGCGGTGTCGACCAGGGTCAGCTCCAGGCCGTCCAGGCGGATGGTCTCGCGCAGGGTGTCGCGGGTGGTGCCGGCGATGTCGGTGACGATGGCGCGTTCGCTGCCGGCCAGCGCATTGAGCAATGAACTCTTGCCGGCATTCGGCGGCCCGATCAGCACCGCATGCAGGCCATCGCGCAGGCGACGGCCGCGCTCGGCATCACGACGCAGCAGGGCAAGATCAGCGCGCGCCTGTTCCAGCCCACGCCGCACCTGCGCGCCGCCGAGCGTGTCCAGCGGTTCGTCGGCGAAGTCGATGGCCGCTTCCACGTGGATGCGCAGCAGCACCAGCTGCTCGACCACGGCGTCGATGCGGCGCGAGAACACACCATCCAGCGAACGGCGCGCAGCGCGCGCGGCACGGTTGTCGCCCGCGGCGATCAGGTCGGCGATGGCCTCGGCCTGGGCCAGGTCGAGCTTGCCGTTGAGGAACGCCCGTTCGCTGAACTCACCCGGGCGCGCCTGGCGCGCACCGAGCGCGATGCAGCGCGCGACCAGTTGCTGCAGCAGCACCGGGCTGCCATGGCCCTGCAGCTCCACCACCTCTTCGCCGGTGAAGCTGTTCGGTGCCGGGAACCACAGCACGATGCCATCGTCGATGACCTCGCCGTCGGCATCACGCAGGCGCGCGTAGTGCGCGTGGCGCGGACGCAGTGCAGGTGCACCCAGCGCATTGGCAATCGCTGCAGCGCGCGGGCCGGACAGGCGCAGCAGGCCGACACCGCCGGCGCCGGGCGCACTGGCTATGGCCACGATGGTGTCGGTGCGGATCGCGTCGTTCATGGCTCAGAGTTTCTCCAGCTGCGCACGCGCCTGGGCCGCGCCGCTGCCCTGCGGCTGCAGCGCCAGGTAGGTGGTGTAGGCCTGTTTGGCCTTGGCCTTGTCGCCGGCGTTGAAGTAGGCGTCGCCCAGGTTGAGATAGGCCACGGCGCGCGAGGGGTCGATCTTCAGTGTGTTCTCCAGCCAGCGCGCCGCTTCGGCATAGCGCTGCTGGCGGTAGTAGACGAAGCCGAGGTTGTTGGCGGCCTGGGCGAAGTCCGGGCGCAGCTTCAGCGCCTCGGTGAACTGGGCTACCGCTTCGTCGTACTGCTTCTCGCGGTACAGCTGCAGGCCACGGTCATTGGCCTGCTGCGCGCGCTGGCGGTCGGACGCCGGGCCGGCGGTGGGCACCACCAGCTTGGCCTTGCCACCCTGCAGGTCGGCCACGGTCACCGGTACCTGGCTGCCCTTGGCCTCGCTGGCCGCATCCACCTTGTTGTTCAGCGCGATCGCATCGGCTGTCAGCTGGCGCGTATCGGCGTTGAGGAATTCCTGGCTGTCCGGCACCTGGAACACGAACTCGCCGCCCTGCGAACCGGGCAGGCTGCCGAAGGCCGGGGTCTGGTGCGAGACCGCCGAGACCGCCGGCGCCACGTAGGCGGCCAGTTCGGTACCGGTGATCAGGCCGTCGCCGTTGAGGTCGCCCTTGCCGGCCAACGCCTGCAGCAGCACCCAGGTGAACACCGAATGGCCGTTCGGGCCGGCATCGGCCACCTGCTGGTCGGCACCACCGGCGGTCAGCATCTGCCGCGCGCTGCGTCGCGCGTTCTCGCGCAGGAACGACGACGACGAGGGACCGCCACGGGTCAGGCCCAGGCCGCTGTAGCAGGCATCCATCACGAACATCACATGCTTGGCCTGCATGCTTTCGGCGATGTTCTGGATGTCGGTCATCGCGATCGCGTCGGTGGCAAATTCCTTCGGATCCGAATCGACCGGAATGATGTAGCCGAGGTCGCGCCCGGAGGCGAGCTGGCGGGTCGCGCCATGGCCGGCGAAGAACACGAACACGCGGTCGTTCTTGCCGGTGCGGTCATCGGCCAGGCGGTCGTGGAAGGCGGCCAGGATGTTGTTGCGGGTGGCCTGCTCGTTCTTCAGCACGATCACCTGCGAGGACGGGAAGCCGAACTGCCCGGTCAAGGTATCGGCCACTGCCTGAGCATCATGGCTGGCGTATTCCAGCTTCGGCCACTTGGCGTAGGTGTCGATGCCGACCACGATCGCCCACGACTTCTCGTAGCCGGTGGTGACGGTGGCGGCACCGGCGTCGCCCTTTCGCGCACGGGCGACGGTGAAGTCGCGGCCATTCCAGCCGGCGAACTGGTAGCCATCGGCGATCAGCCGGTCGAGGATCTGCGGCAGCGCCTTCACCGCACGATCGTGGATGTCGTGGAACAGGATGATGCCGCGCTGTTCCTTGTTCACCTGGTCGAGCACGCGCTGCACGATCGACTCCGGTACCGGGTCGGCCCAGTCCATCGAGTCGATGTTCCACATGATCGACTTCAGCCCGGCCTCGTTGAGCAGCTGCAGGCCTTCGGCGTTGCGCGCGCCGTACGGGAAGCGGAACAGCGGCGCGCGCTTGCTGTCCACGTCCTTCAGCAGCGTGTCGGTGTCGAGTACCTGTTGGCGCAGCGCATCCCCGGTGGTGCGCGACAGCTGGGCGTGGGTCAGGCTGTGGTTGCCGACCGCATAGCCCTCTTCCATCAGGTTGCGGCTGATCTTCGCCATCGGGCCCAGGCTGACCTTGCCATCGGCCTCGACCTTGCCCAGGTTTCGGCCCACTTCGAAGAACACGCCCGGCACGTCGTAGCGCTTGAGGATGGCCACCACTTCATCGGTGTAGGCCTTGTGCGGGCCATCGTCGAAGGTCAGCACCACGGTCTTGGCCGGCAGGTCGCGGCCGAAGATTTCGCGGTCGCTGTCCTTCATGGACATCGGGTACGGCTCGATCACCCCGTAGTCGCGCAGGATCGCTTCGCGGCTGTAGTCCTTGTGCAGGTGCGCGATGTAATCGTCCCACTTCTCGCGCTTCAGCTCGATGGCGCGGGTGCGCTCGAAGCGGCTGAAGATGCGGGTCAGTTCCTGGTTGTAGTTGCGTTCGATCTCGTCGAGCGCCTCCAGGTCCTCGCCGATGCGCTGGTGCAGCTTCACCGCCGGCAGCGACGAATCGGTACCGACCCGCTCATGCAGATCACGCAGCACTTCGCGGAAGGCCAGGCGGTCGGCATCGAACAGTTCCGGCGCGGACTCGATGTAGTCCAGCACGGTACCCAGGGTGGCGAAGCGCTGCGGACTGGAACCGCGCAGCAGGGTGTCGAACTGCGCGGCGATGGCCGTACGTTGCTCCAGGCCATCATGGAACAGCTGCTGGCCCACACGCGTGGAGGTGCCGCGGTCGGCGGCCGACTGCTGTTCTTCGTCGGCCAGCAGCACGATGATCCGACGGTAACCGTCGAGCTGCTTCTGCAGCGCAGCCAGCAACGGCGCGGCGGCCGGGTCGGCGGCGGCCGCGGCCTGCGCGCTGGGCTGGGTCACGCCGGTTACCGGTGCCTTCGCGTCCTTGTCGCCACAGCCGGCAACGACCAGGGTCAACAACAGCGAGGGCAGGAACAGGCGGAACGACGACGCACGCGGCATGGCGGACTCGATGGATGGAGGAACGGTGTGCCGGCGATTCTAACGCCGCATGCGAAAAGCCCGCCTTGCGGCGGGCTTCTGCGGGTCGGTCGGGGCTCAATGGCAGTCGACCAAGGTCGACTCTACAAAGCCGGCGACCTGCCGGTCGGATTACTTCTTTTTGACCGGGGCCGGGGCGGTGGTGGCCGGGACCGGCTCGCCGCCATGGCGCTTGGTCATCCACCACTGCTGCAGCAGGCCCAGGCCGCCGTTGACCACCCAGTACAGAACCAGGCCGGACGGCATGAAGGCCATCATGACGCCGAACACCAGCGGCATGAACTGCATCATCTTCTGCTGCATCGGGTCCATGCCCGGTGCCGGGGTCAGCTTCTGGGTGAACCACATCACCGCCACGTTGATCACCGGCAGGATGAAGTACGGGTCGCGTGCGGTCAGGTCCTGGATCCAGCCGAACCAGGGCGCCTGGCGCAGTTCGACCGATTCCACCAGCACCCAGTACAGGGCGAAGAAGATCGGCATCTGGATGAGGATCGGCAGGCAGCCGCCCATCGGATTGATCTTTTCTTTCTTGTACAGCTCCATCATCGCGGTCTGGAACTTCTGGCGGTCATCGCCATAGCGTTCCTTCAGCTGCGCGATGCGCGGCTGGAAACGACGCATCTTGGCGCCGCTCTTGTACTGGGTCGCCGACAGCGGGTACAGCACCAGCTTCAGCAGCACCACCAGGCCGACGATCGCCCAGCCCCAGTTGCCGACCAGCTTGTGCACCTGGTTCAGCACCCAGAACAGGCCCTGGCCGATCACCGCCATCATCGAGAAGCGGCTGTAGTCGACCACGCGGTCCAGGCCCGGCACGTCTTCCTTGGCAATCAGGTTGACCAGCTTCGGGCCGACCCACAGGCGGGCTTCGGTGCTGGTGGACTGGCCCGGGGCCACAGTGAAGGCCGGACCACGCGCTTCGATCAGGTCACGACCGGCCACCTGCGACAGCACGTAGTGTGCGGTCTGGTCCTTCTGCGGGATCCAGGCGGTGAAGAAGTGGTGCTGCAGCATCGCCAGCCAGCCGCCGGTGATGTTCTGGTTCAGCGTGCCGTCTTCCAGGTAGTCCTTGAACGCACGACGCTGGTACTTCTTGTCGTTGTCGTACCAGGTGGCACCGTTGAAGCTGAAGGAATCCGGGTTGGTCATGCTCCGCGACAGGATGGTCGGGGTGCGGTCCAGGGTGCGGTAGACGTAGCCGTTCCACGGCGCGGCGCCGGCGTTGCTGACTTCATCCTTGAAGCGCACGGCATACTCGTTGCGCGAGACGGTCAGCGTGCGCTTGATGGTCACGCCGTTGTCGGCGGTCCACACGAACGGGATCTGCAGCTCGTTCTGGCCCTTGGCCAGCACGAAGTCCTTGGTGTCACCGACCAGCTTGAAGCCGTCGGCGCCGGGGACCGGGGTGTTCTTGTCTTCGCTGGCCCAGCCACTGATCGCGCTGTACGGGTGCGCGGGGTCTTCGGTCAGCAGGCGGACCGGCGGGCTGCCTTCGTCCTTGGTCTGCGGGAACTGCAGCAGCTCGGCATCCAGCACGCGGCCGCCGTCGAGCACCAGGCGCAGCACGTCGGTGGTGACGGTCACGCGCTGGCTGGCCGGGGTGGCGCTGGCCTGGGCCTGCACGGCGGCCTGGCCGGGGGCACCCGGCACCTGGGCGCTGGGGATGGCGCCCGGGGTTGCGCCCGGAACGCTCTGTGCGGCGGCCGGGGCCGACGTGGTCGTCGGTGCCGGGGTCGGAGCAGCCTTTTCACGGCTCCACTCCATCCACAGCAGCACGGCCACCATCAGCCAGGCAAAAATGAGGAATACGCGGGTCTGGTTCATCAGCGGACAGGCTCGGCGGGGCCGGGACGCGATGCCGGCTCGGTCAAAGAAGGAGTTGCGATGCCATCAGGCGGCGGCATTGTGCCGTCCACGCCCGGCGTGGGCAATGCACGCAGGCGACGCAGCAGGCGCAGGAAGGCCTGGCGGATCTCGTCGTTGCTGGCGGAACGCGCAGCACTTCGAGCCACGACGACAAAGTCGCCTGGCTGGATGTCGGTACGTGTCTGACGCAGGATGTCGCGCAGGACGCGCTTGATCCGGTTACGCCCGACGGCGTTCGGATCAACCTTGCGGGAAACCGCCAGACCCAGCCTGGCCGGCCGGTCAGCCGGCAGCCAGTGCAGGGTCATCAGCGGATCGGACACACGGCGGGCGCCGTTGAAGACCGTTGAGTATTCGGCACGCGTGCGAACCCGCGCAGAGCGAGGGAATCGCTTGCGCGGGTCTGCAGTATTCACTGTCGAAGGGATTGCGTCTGCCGCGATGTGCGGCATGGCAATCAGGCGCTCAGGACTTTGCGGCCCTTGGCGCGGCGACGCGACAGGATCTTGCGGCCGTCAGCGGTCTTCATACGGGCACGGAAGCCGTGGTCGCGCTTACGCTTGAGGTTGCTGGGCTGGTAGGTGCGCTTCGTGGCCATTGGGGGCCTCTCGTATGAATGGGACGGAAAGAACCGGAAATTCTAGAGAGGTACCCCGCCCCAAGTCAACCCCTGGCAGCTACGCGAATTCACTGGGCTGTGCAATAGCTGTGGATGTTTTTGTGAATAAGTAGGGGACAAGCATTCCGAAGGCGGGCGCTCGGTGGTAGTCTGAGCCATCCATTTCCCCCCTTTCCGGCCTGTGTTTGGGCGCCTTGTCGCGTCCATGCCCCGGCCACCGGACGATTATTGCTGATGGATGCCTGGTCCCGTAGTCTCGAGCGCCTCGAAGCGGAGTTCCCGCCGGAAGACGTTCATACCTGGTTGAAGCCGCTGCAGGCCGATCTGCGCGTGGACAGCCTGGTGCTGTATGCACCGAATGCCTTCATCGTCGACCAGGTCCGCGAGCTGTACTTGGCCCGGATCCGCGAACTGCTGGCCCATTTCGCCGGTTTCAGCGACGTTTTTCTTGAAATCGGCTCGCGCCCGCGTCCCGTGGAGGCGCAGAACGCGCCGGTTTCCACGCCGTCGGCGCATGTGTCCAGCGAACCGCAGGTGCCGTTCGCCGGCAACCTGGACAACCACTACACGTTCGCCAACTTCGTCGAAGGCCGCAGCAACCAGCTGGGCCTGGCCGCCGCCTTCCAGGCGGCGCAGAAGCCGGGCGACCGCGCGCACAACCCGCTGCTGCTGTACGGGGGCACCGGCCTGGGCAAGACCCACCTGATGTTCGCCGCCGGCAACGCCATGCGCCAGGCCAATCCGGGCGCGAAGGTGCTGTACCTGCGTTCGGAACAGTTCTTCAGCGCGATGATCCGGGCCCTGCAGGAAAAGACCATGGATCAGTTCAAGCGCCAGTTCCAGCAGGTGGACGCGCTGCTGATCGATGACATCCAGTTCTTCGCCGGCAAGGACCGCACCCAGGAAGAGTTTTTCCACACCTTCAACGCGTTGTTCGATGGCAAGCAGCAGATCATCCTGACCTGCGACCGCTATCCGCGCGAAGTCGAGGGCCTGGAAGCGCGCCTGAAGTCGCGGCTTGCCTGGGGCCTGTCGGTCGCGATCGAACCGCCGGACTTCGAGACCCGCGCCGCGATCGTGCTGGCCAAGGCACGCGAACGCGGTGCCGAGATTCCCGATGATGTTGCGTTCCTGATCGCCAAGAAGATGCGCTCCAACGTGCGCGACCTCGAAGGCGCGCTCAATACCCTGACCGCCCGCGCCAATTTCACCGGCCGCGCGATCACCACCGAATTCGCCCAGGAAACCCTGCGCGACCTGCTGCGCGCCCAGCAGCAGGCGATCAGCATTCCCAACATCCAGAAAACCGTTGCCGACTACTACGGCCTGCAGATCAAGGATCTGCTGTCGAAGCGTCGGACCCGCTCGCTGGCACGCCCGCGCCAGGTCGCCATGGCCCTGACCAAGGAACTGACCGAGCACAGCCTGCCCGAGATCGGCGACGCCTTTGCCGGTCGCGACCACACCACGGTGCTGCATGCCTGCCGCCAGATCCGGACCCTGATGGAAACCGACGGCAAGCTCCGCGAGGACTGGGACAAGCTGATCCGGAAGTTGAGCGAATGATGCACGGATGCCGATGAGGCGTCATCGCACAAAACGGTGCAGAATCCGGTAGCAAGCGCGGGACACGTTGTGGATAAAAATGGCGTCTGAAATCGCGTCGAATTTATCCACAGCTTTCCCCACCCCCTGGGGGTCGGTAATACAGAGGGTTTCGAGGCCTGAAATCCTTTTATTTACAAAGACTTAGCGTTGTTTTCCAGCGATTCTGTCTCTACCAGCACCACCAAGCTTTTGATTTATTCCACATTTTTTAAAGCATAGGGGCACGGAACCACATGCGTTTCACACTGCAGCGCGAAGCCTTTCTCAAGCCGTTGGCACAGGTCGTCAACGTGGTCGAACGCCGCCAGACCCTTCCGGTTCTGGCCAATTTCCTGGTCCAGGTGCAGAACGGCCAGCTGTCGCTGACCGGTACCGACCTGGAAGTGGAGATGGTGTCGCGGATCGCGGTTGAAGATGCCCAGGACGGCGAAACCACCATCCCCGCCCGCAAGCTGTTCGAGATCATCCGCGCCCTGCCCGACGGCAGCCGGATCACCGTCTCGCAGACCGGTGACAAGATCACCGTGCAGGCCGGTCGTAGCCGCTTCACCCTGGCCACCCTGCCCTCCAACGACTTCCCGTCGGTTGACGAAGTGGAAGCCACCGAGCGCGTGGCCATCGGCGAAGCGACCCTGAAGGAACTGATCGAACGCACCGCGTTCGCGATGGCCCAGCAGGACGTGCGCTACTACCTCAACGGTCTGCTGTTCGATCTGCGCGGCGATGCGCTGCGTACCGTCGCCACCGACGGCCACCGCCTGGCGCTGTGTGAAACCGACCTGGCCAAGCCCAGTGGTTCCAAGCGCCAGATCATCGTGCCGCGCAAGGGCGTGACCGAACTGCAGCGCCTGCTGGAGAGCGGCGATCGCGAGATCGAGCTGGAAGTCGGCCGCAGCCACGTCCGCGTCAAGCGCGACGATGTCACCTTCACCTCGAAGCTGATCGACGGCCGTTTCCCGGATTACGAAGCGGTGATTCCGATCGGTGCCGACCGCGAAGTGAAGGTTGATCGCGAAGCACTGCGTGCCTCGCTGCAGCGTGCCGCGATCCTGTCCAACGAGAAGTACCGCGGCATCCGCGTGGAAGTCTCGCCGGGCAACCTGAAGATCAGCGCGCACAACCCGGAGCAGGAAGAAGCCCAGGAAGAGATCGAAGCCGACACCACGGTCAGCGATCTGGCCATCGGCTTCAACGTGAACTACCTGCTGGATGCCCTTTCCGCCCTGCGCGACGAGGAAGTCATCATCCAGCTGCGCGACTCCAACTCCTCGGCGCTGGTGCGTGAATCCAGCAGCGAGAAGTCGCGCCATGTGGTGATGCCGCTGCGTCTCTGACGGCAGCCTGTTCCACGTGGAACCGAACGACGCCCGGGATCTTCCCGGGCGTTTTTTTTGCAGGTTCCACGTGGAGCATCGCGATGGCCGGATCTCCAGGTGTGGGTGAATGGCTTCCTTGAGATCGCTGGTTGCCGATTGATCCTGGCTGCCCTTCTGATGCAATCGGTGCTGAGCGATTGGAATCCAGGTTGTGAGCTTGGGCGCTGTCCAGCCGCTTTCGATCGAGTATGCCGTTCTGGGTCTTCAGCCTGATGCACGTTCCCCGAACTTGCCGGAGGGGTGAAGCAGATCGTGGGTCGCAACGCTGCGGTTGCTTCATCTGCAGACGCCACTGTCCACAGGTCTCGTTGGGGTCGGATCGGGGTCGGCCTAGCTTCTAAATTTGGGTATAAATCTAAAGCATGGTGGTGATGGTAGGCCCAGATTTCGTGGAAAAATGCATTATCTAATTGATTTTTAAAAGATTTATGCAACTGAAACCCCCTGTATAGAGGCCCCTCAGGCTGGGGGGGAACCTGTGGATAGTTTCGCAGGTCGGGCAAAAGGGCTTTTTTATCCACAGTTTGCCCATATCTTGTGTATAAGTCATACAGACCTGCTGTGGACAGTGTGAAACGGCGGGCTCGAATTCCTTGAAATCTGTGGAACCCTCCAGGGCATCGCATCGTAGATTTCAAGAAATCTGCGCGGTGTTCGCGCAAACCACCGTCGGGGCACCTGGCGATGCTCGCGGAATGAGGCTGAAATCGCTGAAATCTGAGGGCCGGTACCCTGCGCCGCCGCTCAGAATTCAAGGATTCCCGGGCGTATCCAGACCCAGGCGAGCCCAGGTGAGGAAGCGCCACCACGTGGAACACGCGTAGGGTTGCCAGACGGAAGCTTCAGCACAGTGGCGATGTCTGGGGCGGCACGGCTGGCTTGACCGATGCAGTAAGCTGATGGATTCCCTGCCCCTCTACCGCCTTGTGCGGATGGTCTTTCGCGCCCCATGCAGATCCGCCGCCTCGCCTTGCATCAACTGCGTCGTTTCAGTGCGGTGGACCTGTCGCCCCAGCCGGGATTGAACCTGCTGACCGGCGACAACGGTGCCGGCAAGACCAGCGTGCTCGAAGCCCTGCACTTGATGGCCTATGGCCGCAGCTTCCGTGGCCGGGTGCGCGACGGTCTGGTACGCCAGGGCCAGGAAGCGCTGGAAATCTTCGTGGAATGGGACGAACAGCGTGCCCTTCACCCGCCCCACCGCCGAAAAGCCGGCCTGCGCCACAGTGGTCAGGACTGGAAGGGTCGACTGGACGGCGAGGATGTCGCACAGCTGGGTAATCTCTGCGCAGCGCTGGCCGTGGTGACGTTCGAGCCCGGGAGCCATGCACTGGTCAGTGGTGGTGGTGAACCCCGTCGCCGCTTCCTCGATTGGGGCTTGTTCCACGTGGAACCGGATTTTCTGTCCCTGTGGCGTCGCTACTCCCGGGCGCTGAAGCAGCGCAATGCCCTGCTCAAGCAGGGCGGGCCGTCGCGGATGCTCGATACCTGGGATCACGAGCTGGCCGAGGCAGGAGAACCACTGACCAGCCGCCGCCAGCACTACCTGGAGCGTCTGCAGCAGCGCACGGTCGCCTTGGCCGCCAGCCTCGCTCCACAACTCGGTATCCAGGGATTGGAGCTGAGCCCCGGTTGGCGGCGGCATGAGCTTCCCTTGGCCGATGCGCTGCTTCTGGCCCGGGAACGTGACCGGCAGGCCGGGTATACCTCGGTGGGCCCGCACCGCGCGGACTGGAGTGTGGATTTCCACAGCATTCCAGGTCGTGATGCGCTGTCCCGCGGCCAGGCCAAGCTGACGGCGTTGGCGTGCCTGTTGGCACAGGCGGAGGACTATGCGGAACAGCGAGGCGAATGGCCGGTGATCGCATTGGACGATCTGGCCTCGGAGCTGGATCGCACCCATCAGGCGCGGGTACTGGAGCGCCTGCTCAATGGGCCGGCACAGATCTTCATCACCGCCACCGAAACCCCGGCGGCGCTGCAGGAACTGACCCACATCGCCCGGTTCCACGTGGAACATGCACAGATCGTGGCTGTGCCATAGTGGGCACACCAGGGCCGCTCGACCCCGGCTGGTATAATTCGGGTTGGAATCCTTTCATTCTCGGCGCATCGCCCCAAGCGGTGCCCGACCTGCGGAGCCTACGGCAAGCGCAATGAGCGACGAACAGAACACCCCGGCAAACAACGGCAATTACGACGCCAACAGCATTACCGCCCTGGAAGGCCTGGAGGCTGTCCGCAAGCGTCCCGGCATGTACATCGGCGACGTGCATGACGGCACCGGTCTGCACCACATGGTGTTCGAGGTCGTCGACAACTCGATCGACGAAGCGTTGGCCGGCCACGCCGACCACGTTGCAGTGACGATCCACGCCGACGGCTCGGTCTCGGTGTCCGACAACGGCCGTGGTATTCCGACCGGCAAGCACGAGCAGATGAGCGCCAAGCTCGGTCGCGAAGTGTCTGCGGCCGAAGTGGTCATGACCGTCCTGCACGCAGGCGGCAAGTTCGACGACAACAGCTACAAGGTTTCGGGCGGCCTGCACGGCGTCGGCGTCAGCGTGGTCAACGCGCTGTCGCAGAAGCTGCTGGTGGACGTGTTCCAGAATGGCTCCCACTACCAGCAGGAATTCAGCAACGGCGCAGCCGTGACTGCGCTGGCCAAGCTGGAAGCCACCACCAAGCGCGGTACCACCGTGCGCTTCTGGCCGTCGACCGTCGCCTTCCACGACAACGTGGAATTCCACTACGACATCCTGGCCCGCCGCCTGCGCGAGCTGTCGTTCCTGAACTCCGGCGTCAAGATCGTCCTTGCCGACGAGCGTGGCGATGGCCGTCGCGATGACTTCCACTACGAAGGCGGCATCCGCAGCTTCGTGGAGCATCTGGCCCAGCTGAAGACCCCGCTGCACCCGAACGTCATTTCAGTCACCGGCGAGCACAACGGCATCGTCGTGGACGTGGCGCTGCAGTGGACCGACTCCTACCAGGAGACGATGTACTGCTTCACCAACAACATTCCGCAGAAGGACGGCGGTACCCACCTGGCCGGTTTCCGCGGTGCGCTGACCCGTGTGCTCAACAACTACATCGAGCAGAACGGCATCGCCAAGCAGGCCAAGATCAACCTGACCGGCGATGACATGCGCGAAGGCATGATCGCAGTGCTGTCGGTGAAGGTGCCGGACCCGAGCTTCTCCAGCCAGACCAAGGAAAAGCTGGTCAGCTCCGACGTGCGCCCGGCGGTGGAAAACGCCTTCGGTGCGCGCCTGGAAGAGTTCCTGCAGGAAAACCCGAACGAAGCCAAGGCGATCGCCGGCAAGATCGTCGATGCCGCACGTGCACGTGAAGCCGCGCGCAAGGCCCGCGATCTGACCCGCCGCAAGGGCGCGCTGGACATCGCGGGCCTGCCGGGCAAGCTGGCCGACTGCCAGGAAAAGGATCCGGCGCTGTCCGAACTGTTCATCGTCGAGGGTGACTCGGCAGGTGGTTCGGCCAAGCAGGGCCGCAACCGCAAGAACCAGGCGGTGCTGCCGCTGCGCGGCAAGATCCTCAACGTGGAACGCGCGCGTTTCGATCGCATGCTGTCCTCCGACCAGGTGGGTACGCTGATCACCGCGCTGGGCACCGGCATCGGCCGTGACGAGTACAACCCGGACAAGCTGCGTTACCACAAGATCATCATCATGACCGACGCCGACGTCGACGGCGCCCACATCCGCACCCTGCTGCTGACGTTCTTCTACCGCCAGATGCCGGAGCTGATCGAGCGCGGTTACGTCTACATCGGCCTGCCGCCGCTGTACAAGATCAAGCAGGGCAAGCAGGAGCTGTACCTGAAGGACGACCCGGCGCTGGACAGCTACCTGGCCAGCAGCGCAGTGGAAAACGCTGCACTGGTGCCGGCCACCGGCGAGCCCGGCATCGAAGGCCTGGCGCTGGAGAAGCTGCTGCTGGCCTACGCGGCGGCGCTGGATTCGATCGAGCGCAACGCACACCGCTACGACCGCAATCTGCTTGAAGCGCTGGTCGACTTCGTCCCGATGGACCTGGAAAGCCTGCGCGCTGCCGGCGAAGGTGAGGGCCTGGATGCACTGGCCAAGCGTCTCAACCAGGGCAGCCTGGGCAGCCCGCGTTTCACGCTGGAACTGCAGGACGCCAACGACGAGCGCCCGGCCGCTGTGCTGGTGACCCGTCGCCACATGGGCGAACAGCACATCCAGGTGCTGCCGATGTCGGCCTTCGAAAGCGGCGAACTGCGCGCGATCCACCAGGCATCGAAGCTGCTGCACGGTCTGGTCCGCGAAGGCGCGACCATTTCCCGCGGTGCCAAGTCGATCGAAGTCGACAGCTTTGCCAAGGCACAGAACTGGCTGCTCGAGGAGGCCAAGCGCGGCCGCCAGATCCAGCGATTCAAGGGTCTGGGTGAAATGAATCCGGAGCAGTTGTGGGACACCACGGTGAATCCGGAAACCCGTCGACTGCTGCAGGTGCGCATCGAAGATGCTGTCGCTGCCGACCAGATTTTCAGCACGCTGATGGGCGATGTCGTCGAACCGCGTCGCGACTTCATCGAAGACAACGCGCTGAAGGTCGCAAACCTGGATATCTGACACAATCGGGACACGGCCGGTGCGCGGGGAGGCGCGCCGGCCTTCGACTCTTGAACGCAGGTACCTGATGTCCGCATCCGCCCCGGTTTCCGCTCCGCCCCCGGTTCCGCCGGCTTCTGCCGCGCCGCGTGTCGTTTCGCCGTTGGCGGGGTTTTTCATCGACCTGGGTATCGCCGCTGTCACCCTGTTCGGCCTGAGCCTGATCAGCGGCCTGCTATGGGGCCTGTACCGTGGCCTGGTGGTCGGTTACGCGAACGCGCAGGCCGGCGCTGGTGCCCCCGACGCCAGTTCGGTAGCGGCGTCACTGGGCCAGCCGGGCGCGCTTGCGCAGATTCTCATGGCGCTGTTTGCCACCGGCGGCGCCGCGCTGCTGCTGTACTTCTGGCGACGGCCGGCCAATGCCGCCGAGCGCCACGCGTCGCGCCAGGCGCTGCGCCGTCCCTCCACCTGGGGCTGGACCCTGCTGGTGGCGACCCTGATCGTGCTCGGCAGCAATGGCATCGCCTTCCTGGCCAAGCAGTTCGGCATCGAGCCGGTTCCCACCAATCTGGCGCTGATGCAGAGTGCGATCGCGCGCTTCCCGTTGTTCCTGGTGCTGTTCGCGGTGGTACTGGCACCGGCCTACGAGGAGCTGCTGTTCCGCCGCGTGCTGTTTGGCCGCCTGTGGAAGGCCGGGCGCCCGTGGCTGGGCGTGGTACTGAGCAGCCTTGCTTTCGCCCTGATCCATGAAATCCCTGGCACCAGTGCCAACGGCCCGGCCGAGATCGCGCAGCTGTGGCTGGTCTATGGCGGCATGGGTGCCGCGTTCTGCTGGCTGTACCAGCGCACCGGCACACTCTGGGCCGCGATCACCGCGCACGCGCTGAACAACGGCGTGGCGCTTGCCGCGCTTGTGTTCTTCGGGGCAACGTAACGCCGTGTCCGCTTGACGAAAGATTAAGCCGCTACGCTACACACTGCGCATATGAACACGGGGGTGGATCCATGAAACAACTGCTGCTGGCCCTTGTCATCACCACCCTGGTCAGTGCCTGCGCGACCACGACCTCTCCTACCGGCCGTCGGCAGATGGTGGGCGGGGTGTCGCAGGCGCAGCTGGACCAGCTCGGCGCACAGGCGTTCGCCGAAACCAAGCAGAAGGAAAAGATCAGCACCGACGGCCGCCAGAACGGTTACGTGCAGTGCGTGGTCAACGCCTTGGTCGCGCAGCTGCCGCCTCAATACCGTGGCGTACGGTGGGAGACGGCCGTGTTCGTCGACAAGGAGCCCAACGCCTTCGCCCTGCCCGGTGGCAAGGTCGGCGTGAACACCGGCATCTTCACCGTCGCCAAAAACCAGGATCAGCTGGCTGCCGTAATCGGCCATGAAATCGGCCACGTCATCGCCCGCCACCACGAAGAGCGCATCACCCGGCAGATGGGTGCGCAGACCGGGCTGGCCGTGCTCGGTGCGCTGGCCGGCGCGGCCTACGGAGAAGGCGCTGCCAGCACCGTCAACCAGCTCGGTGGCATGGGCGCGCAGACCGCCTTCCTGCTGCCCGGTTCACGCACCCAGGAAAGCGAGGCCGACGTGATCGGCCAGCGACTGATGGCCCAGGCCGGTTTCAACCCGGCGCAGGCGGTCGACCTGTGGCAGAACATGATGGCCGCCAGTGGCGGCCGCAGCCCGCAATGGCTGTCCACCCACCCCGATCCAGCCAACCGTATCCAGGAACTGCGACGCGATGCACCGGGACTGACGCCGGTCTATCAGCAGGCGCAGGCGGCCGGGCTGCGGCCAAAGTGCGGATGAGTGCGCAGTTCTATGCTGTATTGCAGCACATAAAACGATTTCTCACGCCATCTGTTTCTGATACGTTTGGCGGCTCAGATTTTTCTGACAGTCCGACTTTGCCGCTATCCGGCGGTTCGATCGAGGTGAACGATGATTTTCCGTAACCACAAAGCTGTGCTTTCCGTCCTCGTCGCGACCGCCCTGACCGGCGCCGTGGTCACCGATGCCTTCGCGCAGTCCTCGCGTTCCTCCGAGCGTGGCAACCGCGGCGGCAAGCAGGCCAAGGCCGAAGCGCTGTACCCGAACGCGACCCGCGAGGAGCCGACCGTCAAGGCATCGGCCAAGCTGGGCAGCAAGCTGCAGAAGATGATCGACAGCTACAACAAGGAAAAGTTCCCGGAGACGCGCACGCAGGCCGACGCGATCCTGGCTGACAGCGCCGCGAACGAGTACGACAAGTCGCTGGCCGCGCAGCTGGCCTCGCAGGCCGCCTACCAGACCGACGACACCCCGGCTGCCGTGGCCTACCTGAAGCAGGTCCTGCAGTTCAACGGCCTGGACAACAACGGGCACTTCCAGTCGATGCTGATGCTGGGCCAGCTGCAGCTGCAGGAAGACCAGACCGCCGAAGGCCTGGCGACCCTGGACAAGTACTTCGCCGAGAGCAAGTCGACCAAGCCGGAAGAGCTGATCGCCAAGGGCCAGGCGCTGTACCAGCTGGAGCGCTACCAGGAAGCGATCCCGGTGCTGAAGCAGGCCATCGCCGGCGCCACCGAACCGAAGGACAACTGGAACCAGCTGCTGATGGCGGCCCTCTCCGAAGCCGGCCAGTCCGGTGAAGCGGTGAAGGAAGCCGAGGCACTGGCCGCCAAGAACCCGAATGACAAGAAGGCCCAGCTGAACCTGGCCAGCATGTACATGCAGGCCGATCAGATGGAGAAGGCTGCCGCGGTGATGGACAAGCTGCGCAGCAGCGGCCAGCTCACCGAAGAGCGCGAGTACAAGCAGCTGTACTCGATCTATGCCAACACCGAACACAAGGAAAAGGACGTCATCGCGGTCATCAACGAAGGGTTGCAGAAGGGCATCCTGAAGCCGGATTACCAGGTCTACCTGGCGCTGGCCCAGTCCTACTACTACTCCGACCAGGTGCCGCAGGCGATCGATGCGTGGCAGAAGGCTGCCCCGCTGTCCAAGGACGGTGAGACCTACCTGAACCTGGCACGCGTCCTGCATGCCGAAGGTCGCATCCCGGAGGCCAAGCAGGCCGCCCAGCAGGCGCTGGCGAAGGGTGTGAAGAACCAGGCTGATGCAAAAAAAATCATCAACCTGAAGTAAGTAGGAATAACGCCTGAATGCCTGCTCAGTTGATGCGCAGGCGCTCAGGATTGGTATAAGCTTGGAGGTTCCTGCGGTGTCATGCACCGCTGATCAGGGATTCCGCCCCCGGCATCCCGGCCCCACTATTGAGCTCTTGGCGCATGACGGAACAACTAGTCGTTCACCGGTACGAACAACCCGATGACAAGGGGCTGAGCTGGCCTCGCATCGTCGGCATCGCGTTTGTAATTGCCCTGCATCTGGCCGCGTTCATGATGCTCCTGATCCCCGCCGTGGCTCCCAAGGCCGTGGCTGAGAAGGAGCGCAACGTCATGGTGACCATCGTCGACGCGCCGCCGCCGCCCCCACCGCCGCCGCCGCCGCCGCCGCCGCAGGATACTCCGCCACCGCCGGTGAAGAATCTGTCGCCGCCGAAGCCGTCGCCGGTCCCGCCGCCGCCGCAGGCGCCGGTCGTGGACGTGCCGGAACCGCGTCCGAACGATATCGTCACCCCGCCGTCGCCGCCCGCGCCGCCGGCTCCGCCGACCTCGATCGAGGCCAGCGTGGATATCTCCTCGAAGGCCATGAATCCGCCGCGTTACCCGCCGGCAGCCTTCCGCGCGGGTATCCAGGGCGAAGTGATCCTGATCATTGATGTCGATGCCAACGGCAACGTCACCAATGTCACGGTGGAAAAGTCCAGCCGTAACCGCGACCTGGACCGTGCTGCGATGGAAGCAGCTCGCAAGTGGCGCTTCAACGCCGCTGAATCTGGCGGTAAGAAGGCGGCAGGTCGCGTTCGCGTCCCGGTCAACTTTGCGCTGAACTGATGCGTCCGGGTGGCCACCTGGCCACCCCCGCTCCCAGTTCGATTGTTTAGCTTAGCTACACCCTTTATCACCACACACAACAAAGGTAAGCGTCATGCTGCAGGAAATTTTCATCGCCGCTGCTGCCGGGGGCAATCCGTCCAACGCCCTGTCGCAGATGGGCTTCGAGCACCTGATCCACGAAATGACCACCAAGCCGGGTGATTTCGCGGTTTCCTGGGTCGTGCTGCTGACCCTGGTCATCATGTCGGCCATGTCCTGGTACTGGACCGTCATCAACATCTTCCGCGCCACCCGCCTGAAGAGCGCCGCTGATCGCGTCGTCAGCCTGTTCTGGGACACCCCGAACGCGCAGGACGCCATCCGTGCGATGGAAGAACAGCCGGCTTCCGAGCCGTTCTCGAAGATCGCCCTGGACGCTGCCCAGGCAGCTGCCCACCACCAGCGCGCTGAAGGCGGTGCTACCGGCGGCGTCGGTGAGAACCTGAGCCGTTCGGAGTTCGTCGACCGCGCTCTGCGTCAGGCGGTCACCCGCGAAAGCAACAAGCTGCAGTCGGGCATGACCCTGCTGGCCACCGTCGGTGCAACTGCTCCGTTCGTCGGTCTGCTGGGTACCGTGTGGGGCATCTACGGCGCGCTGATCAAGATCGGTGCCACCGGCTCCGCTTCGATCGACGCCGTTGCCGGCCCGGTGGGTGAAGCGCTGATCATGACCGCGATCGGTCTGTTCGTCGCGATCCCGGCCGTGTTCGCCTTCAACTTCTTCAGCAAGATCAACAGCGCGACCATCAGCAAGTTCGATACCTTCGCGCACGACCTGCACGACTTCTTCGCCACCGGCTCGCGCGTCCGCTAATTGCGGCGCGCGTCACCCAGCGACGAACGTAAGTAGTCACCAAGATCTAGACGGAGCCCGTTATGGCTTTCAGTAGTGGTAACAGCGGCGGCCCCATGGCCGACATCAACGTTACGCCCCTCGTGGACGTGATGCTGGTGCTGCTGATCATCTTCATCATCACGGCGCCCCTGATGTCCCACAAGGTCAAGGTGGATCTGCCGGAAGCCAACCTGATCCAGAAGCCGGAAGACGCTGAAAAGCGTTCCGGACCGATCACCCTGGCAGTCAAGGAAGACGGCTCGATCTACTGGAACGACGAAGAAATCAACAAGCAGACTCTCGAGTCGCGCTTGGCGACCGCCGCCCAGCAGACCCCGCAGCCGCCGCTTAACCTGCGTGGTGACCGCACCACCAAGATGCGCGTCATCAACGACCTGACCAAGGTCGCGCAGGAGCAGGGCATGCTGGACGTCGGCTTCGTCGCGACCAAAGAAAAGGGGCAATAAGCCATGGCATTCAGTAGTGGTGGTGGCAAGGGCCCCATGGCAGACATCAACGTCACGCCCCTCGTGGACGTGATGCTGGTTCTGCTGATCATCTTCATCGTGACCGCGCCGATCATGACGTACCCGATCGCCGTGGACCTGCCGCAGCGCGTGCTCAACCCACCGCCGCAGCTGGTCGAACCGCCGCCGCCGATCGAACTGAAGATCGACGCCAGCAACCAGGTCTCGTGGAACAACAGCCCGATCAATACGAGCGAGCTGCAGCAGCGGATGGAGCAGGAGGTCCAGCGTGACCCGACCAACCAGCCGGAACTGCGCATCGACGCCAGCCCGGATTCCGAGTACGACGTGATGGCCAAGGTTCTGGCCGCCGCGAAGAATGCTCAGATGAAGAAGATCGGTTTTGTGCAGCAGTAAACGCTACACCGCAACACAACAGTCATGACGCGACTGCAGACGCCCCTGGAAACAGGGGCGTCTTTTTTATGCCTGACGGTCTGGACCGTTATGATCGGCGGATGCTCGCCCTCTTCGACTCCCTGCGCCATTGGCTCGACGGCATCGCCCACCTTGGCACGATCCTGGCGGTCGCCTATCTGCTGTACCTGTTCGCGCTGGCGGGCTGGATCATGCTGCAGAAGCGCGAGCCGGTGGCCACGCTGAGCTGGATCCTGTCGCTGGCGCTGCTGCCCTACCTGGGTCTCTTCATCTACTACCTGCTGGGCCCGCAGAAGGTGAAGCGGCAGCGCCTGCGCCGTGGCCGTGCCCGCTCGGGGATGGAGCACTACAGCGATGTCTGCCCACCCGACGCCGACTGCACCGAGCTGGCCAAGGTCGCACAGGCCACGACCGGGCTCGCGCCGAGCAGCGCCACCGAAGTCACCTGGCTGGTGGATGGCGCGGCAACCTACGCGGCCCTGCTGGACGCCATCGCGCAGGCCCGCGATCACGTGCACCTGGAGTACTACATCTTCAACCCGGACCATGCCGGCACCGCGCTGCGCGACGCCCTGGTCGAGCGCGCCCGCGCGGGTGTGCAGGTGCGCCTGCTGCTCGACGCGGTGGGTTCGTCTGCCCTGCCCCGCCGCTTCCTGCAGCCGCTGCTCGACGCCGGTGGCGAAGCGATCTGGTTCCACCCACGGCAGCTGCTGAAGCCATTCAAGCGCCCGTGGTTGAACCTGCGTACCCACCGCAAGCTGGTGATCGTCGACGGCCGCCTCGCCTTCACCGGCGGCATCAACATCACCGACGACGAGGATGAAAGCCGCAGGGCGGATGCCTACCGCGACCTGCACATGCGCATCCGCGGCCACGTGGTGCGCAGCCTGCAGCTGGTATTCGCCGAGGACTGGCTCTACGCCAGTGGACAGGATCCCTCGCGCATGGACATCGCGCGTCTGTGGCCAGCTGACATGCCGCTGCGCGTCGATGGTGCGATCAACGCCCAGGTGCTGGTCTCCGGCCCGGACTCGGGCTGGGAAACGATCCATCGCCTGCATGTGGCGGCGATCCAGGAAGCGCACGAGCGCGTCTGGCTGGTCACGCCCTACTTCGTGCCGGGCGAAGCGGCGCGGATGGCACTGACCTCGGCCGCGCTGGGCGGGCTGGACGTGCGCCTGCTGGTGCCGAAGATGAGCGATTCCTGGTTCGTCACCCAGGCCGCCCGCTCCTACTTCGACGAGCTGCTGCATGCCGGGGTGAAGATCTACGAGTACGGCCCACGCATGCTGCATACCAAGGCCTTCATCGCCGATGACGACGTCTGCATCGTCGGCAGTGCCAACTTCGATCACCGCAGCTTCCGGCTGAACTTCGAGCTGTCGATGATGATCAGCGACCGTGACCGGGTGGCTGCGCTGGCCGAACTGCTGCAGGGCGAATTCGACCGTTCCACGCGGGTGCACGACCAGGCCGGTCGTTCGCTGTGGCTGCACCGCCTGCCCGAGGCCTTCGCCCGGCTGGCCTCGCCGCTGCTCTGACGCAGCGCTACACTGCGCCGATCATCCGGGGAGCCCGACTATGTACTGGTTGTACCTGCTGCTGGCGCTGGGCTGTTTCGCCTTCGCGCTGAAGACCCCCAGCCCCGGGCTGATGACCCTGTGCCTGCTGGCCGCCCTCGCCTTCCTGCTGGCCTGGGTACGCGGCCGCTATGTGGCCCGTTTCGGTGATCCACAGCGCGATCCGTCCACACTGGTCGATGCCGAAGAACTGCGCCGCCTGCGCGAACAGGCCCAGGCCCGCCGCGGTGACGACCCCAACGATCACGATCCATCCCCTCTTTCCAAGTAGTTTCGTTCCATGACCCAGCTCAGCGTCAACGTCAACAAGATCGCCGTCCTGCGCAATTCGCGCGGCGGTGCCGAACCGGACGTGGTACGCGCCGCCCAGGCCTGCCTGGATGCCGGCGCGCATGGCATCACCGTGCATCCGCGACCGGACCGCCGCCATATCACCGCCGAGGACGTGCTGGCCCTGTCCACGCTGACCCGCGCGCGTGGCGTCGAATTCAACATCGAAGGCAACCCGTTTGCGCCGCCGCGCGAGGGTTACCCGGGGCTGCTGCCGCTGTGCGAACAGACCCGTCCGGCGCAGGCCACCCTGGTGCCGGATGGCGATGGGCAGATCACGTCCGACCACGGTTTCGACTTCGAGCGCGATGCCGAGCGGTTGCGCCCGTTGATTGCCGAACTGAAAGCGATGGGTTGCCGGGTCAGCCTGTTCGTCGACGCGGGCAACCCGCTGCTGGAGCAGGCGGCCGAAGTGGGTGCGGACCGCATCGAGCTGTACACCGGGCCCTATGCGGAGGCGCATGCGGCTGGTGATGCTGACGCGATGCTGGCGCTGTTCGCCACTGCCGCACGCCGTGCACAGGCCGTTGGCCTGGGCGTGAACGCCGGCCACGATCTGTCGCAGGACAACCTGCGCGATTTCCTGGCCAACGTGCCGGACGTGCTGGAGGTGTCGATCGGCCACGCGCTGATCGGTGAGGCGCTGTACGACGGGCTGGACGCCACGGTGCGCGGGTACCTGGCGCTGCTCTGACCCCTCCCCTGTAGCGTCGAGCCCTGCTCGACTTCGGTCTGGGGCCACCCTGGGTGCAGTCGAGCAAGGCTCGACTCTACGGGTGGCGCTGAACCCTTCAGGCGGCCGTCGCAGCCATTGAGACAACCACGACGTACCCTGCCGCAATGGGTATTGCGATCAAGGGCCGAGGTTCCACGTCCCACCTTGCCGGGCGCTTTGAAAGCACCGTCAGCGAGGCGGTGGACGACGGCTGGGCGGTCGACGAGAGCGAAGAGTTCCTCGCCCCTCGCCTGCGCACCGAAGTGCGCGCCGAAACCGCGCGCAGCATCATCACCCGCAACACCTCGCCGGACGTCGGCTTCAGTCAATCCGTGAATCCCTATCGCGGTTGCGAGCACGGCTGCTCGTACTGCTTCGCGCGACCCTCGCACGCCTATCTGAACCTGTCGCCAGGCCTGGACTTCGAGACCAAGCTGTTCGCCAAGACCAATGCGCCGCAGCTGCTGCGCAAGGAGCTGTCGAAGCCGGGCTACGTGCCGCAGCCGATCGCGCTGGGCATCAACACCGACGCGTACCAGCCGATCGAGCGCAAGTTCAAACTCACCCGCCAGTTGATCGAAGTGATGCTGGAAACCAAGCATCCGTTTTCGTTGATCACCAAGAACGCGCTGGTCGAGCGCGATATCGATCTGCTTGCACCGTTGGCGGCGGAGAACCTGGTCAGCGTGCATTTCTCGGTAACCTCGCTGGACCCGCACCTCTCCGCGAAGCTGGAACCGCGCGCGTCGGCGCCGCATGCACGGCTGCGCGCAATGAAGCGTCTGCATGACGCCGGCATTCCGGTGGGTGTAATGGTGGCGCCGGTGATCCCGTGGATCAACGACAGCGAACTGGAAGCCGTGCTGGAGGCCGCACACGATGCCGGTGCCAGCACCGCAGGCTACGTGCTGCTGCGCCTGCCACTGGAAGTGGCGCCGCTGTTCCGCGAGTGGCTGGACACCCATCATCCAGATCGCGCCGCACATGTGATGAGTACCATCCAGCAGTTGCGCGGCGGCAAGGACTACGACAGCCAGTTCGGCACGCGCATGCGGGGCCAGGGCGTGTATGCCGATCTGTTGAACAACCGCTTCAAGCTGGCGCGAAAGCGTCTCGGCTTCAATGCGCAGAACAGCCATTGGCCGAAGCTGGATTGCAGCCGGTTCCAGAAGCCGCTGCCGCCGAAGAAGGATTCGCCACAGGGTTCGCTCTTCTGAGGTGTGTACATCTGCTGGCGTATGCACCAGCGATTCGTCGCGCTGTGCTGTGCCCAGCTCATTGATGGGCAATGCACGAGAAACATTACGTGCCTCCATTGCACCGTTGCAGCGTGCCGTCATACACTCGTTACAAACATGAATTCCCGATGACTGAATGAGTCGGTCTCGGATGAGGAGCTAGGCAAGCGCATGACGCACGTTGCAACACGGAACACCTTGCAGTCCCGACTTCTTCTTCTGCCGCTGCTTTCCCTGCCGATGACATTGGCAACTGCGGCAAACACCCTCGAAACCGTTCAAGTCACCGCCACGCTCCCTGTTGGAGGTGGCGGTGCAGGCGGTTTTGGATTTGGTGGCGGCAGTGGTGTCCACCTGTCCGAGTCACAGATGGACAATGGCGGTGGCGGCGGTGCAATTCCGACCGAAACGGCGAAGGAACAGCCGACCGATGACAAGGAGAAGGACTGTAATGGCCGCAAGGGCAATCCTGTCGTGCTCTACAGCGGCAACAAGGTCGAGCCGGAACTCGATTTCGCCAGCCAGGGCGAAATGGGCCTGTTCCTGCAGCGCAACTACAATCATTACTGGAGCGCGACCGGTCTGTTCGGCAATCACTGGCTGAGCAACTTCGACTATTCGCTCGCGTTCACCGATGCAAACCAGCTGGCGTGGGTACAACGGCCCGACGGTCGCCGCATCAAGTATCTCAAGGATCCAGCCAGCGGCCGCTGGTACGAGGACAAGGCCCAGCCCATCGCGTATCTCGCCGCGAACGGAGACGGCACGTTCACGCTTCGAAACGAAAACAACGGGACGGAAATCTACAACGCCGAGGGCTACATCACCCGGCTCAGCAATGAGCAAGGTGTGAGCTGGACGTTCTCCTATACCGATCGCTACCTGCAGAAGGTCACCCACTCCTCGGGACGCAGTATCAGCTTTGGCTGGACCAATGGACAGGTCTCCCAGGTGACCGACCCGGCCGGCAACATCTACCGCTACACCTATACCCCCAACGTGTTCGGGAATGGGCGTGGGCGGCTCGCCAGCACGACATTGCCAGGCGCTCCTGCAACGACGATCAGCTACCACTACGAAGACGGCCGCTTCCCGGGTGCCCTGACCGGCAAGTCCTTTGACGGCGTGCGCTATTCCACGTTTGCCTACGACGCGGAGCGGCGCGCCATCAGCACCGAGCACAATGGCGGCATCGAACGATTCCGCTTCAACTACGCCGTGCGCAGCACCGAACCGGTGCTTCCGCCCCCCGCCCCGGCTCGACCGGGCGGTGTCCGCGCCGACGAAGAGCGTGGATGGTGCGAGCAGCGCCCCGGAGGCTCACGCATCTGCTACCAGCCGCGCTCGCTGCCTGTCGATTCGCTGCCGATGGAGAGCGCTCTCGGCATGACCGCCGCCGCTGCGCCGAGCCTTACGCGGCCCGTCGATATCGATGTCACTGTGATCAACCCTCTTGGCCGCAGCACCACCTACACGTTCAAGGACGGAAAGATGGTGTCGACCAAGGGTGATCCGTCGCCGAACTGCCCTGCCAGCTACAAGGAGCAGAGCTACGACGCCAATGGGTACCCTGATCTGGTCCATGATTTCCAGGACAATCTGACCAACTTCGACTACAGCGCACAGGGTTACCTGCTGAAGCGGGTGGAAGCGGTCGGCAGCACGGCCGAACGTACGACGTTGCAGGAGTGGGATACCGCGCGTAACCGGCTGCTCAAGACAACGGTGGTGGGTGATCTTGAAGTCGCCTACACCTATGACGATCGCGGAAACGTGGCCAGCGTGACTGAGCGCAATCTGACGGCACGTGGGGTGCCCAGCCAGACGCGGGTAACCCGCACCACCTATAGCTATCACGCCAATGGATTGAAGGCCTCGATCAAAATCGATGGCCCGCTTCCGCAGGATGACGTCACCTCGACCTTCAACAACCAGGGCGATCTGACCAGCACCACCAACGCTCTCGGTCATACGATCAGCTATTCCAACTACAACGGACTTGGGCTGCCGGGGCGCATCGTCAACGCGAACGGTGGTGTGCGAGAGCTGACGTACGACGGCCGCGGCCGCGTTCTATTCGACAGAACCAGTTCGGGAACCGGCTGGGCGACGACCGCCTTTGGCTACACCGCTGCAGGTGACATCGCCTCGCTTACCCAGCCTGATGGCGTAACAGTCCGCTACGGCTACGATGCAGGGCGCCGACTGACACAGGAAGTCCGTTCGATGGGGGACGGCAAGTGGGCGTGGACCCGTCATAGCTACAACAACGCCTCCAATCGCACGCGCACCGAGGTTTCACAAACCGACTATCCGCTGGATTCGGTGGTGAGCGGCGTGATTGACGAAATCACCCATGATGCGCAGTGGAACTGGTTCGTACGTGGCTGGGCCTGCTCCACCGGCTCGGCTGGGTCAATCCAGGTGGACGGTTACGCCGATGGCAACGTCTATCTGGGTAGCACTCAGGCAAACCTTGCCAGCGAGCCAGGTGTTGCTGCGGCTTGCAAAGCATCAGGTAGTGCCTATAGGTATCAGTTGCCGATATCGCTAGCCCAGAGGCAACAGTTGGGCGGTCGCAAATTCTCCGTCTACGGCCAATCTCCGCAGGGCCGCGGCCAGGATCGACCGCTCGCGAACTCAGGGGTGTTTGCGATTCCAACTGCAAGCATCGTTGGTGACATCGGCGGCGTGACCCAGGACGGCAACTGGAACTTCTTCATTGAAGGCTGGGCCTGCTCAGCTGGCGTGGACGCCTCGATCGACGTACACGTCTATGCCGGTGGCGCAGCTGGTGGCGGTACATTCGTCGCTTCGAGCCGCGCCAACTTGGCCACCGACGGAAACGTTGCCAACGCGTGTCAGGCACGCGGAAGTGCCTATTGGTTCAAGATTCCTCTTGACGGCAACGTACGATCGAATCACGGAGGCAAAGCACTATACGTGCACGGTATCTCGCCTGTTGGCGGTCCGAACCTGACCATCAATCGCTCAGGTGCTTTTACCGTACCTGCTGTGGTGCGTAGCGCCGAGCTGGTTTCCGCATCAACCTCGGCGCCTCATATCTTCAATGGCCAGTCATCCAGCGTGACATTCCAGTTCCGGAACACTGGCAATGTCATCTGGAATCCAAGCGATACCTATATGGTCCTGAGGACGTTGCGGACCAGCGAGGCCATCGGGCTTTCGTCTCCGGTCGCACCAGGCGCTGTAGCCACATTCACCGTGATCGTCTCGCCCGTGAACACCGGCAGTGGTGTTGCGCAATTCGGGTATATGGGCCAGTTGGCATCTGGGCCCACCTCTTGGGGGCCGCAGGCACAGGTGACGGTAAGGGCGGAAAACGACAAGGGTAGCTGCAACCCGAAATTCTGCGAAGAGCCACGCTAAGGAAGGCCCAAAAGACATGTCCGCAATTGCCTTGGCCATGATGGGGCTAAATACCATCGTCTCTTCCGTGAACTATCAGTACGACGAGTTGGGGCGTGTGATATCCGAGAGCACTGAGCAGGGAAGAAGCATAAGGTACGTCTACGACGCAGAGGGGAGAGTCACCCAGGTGACCGATTCGCAGAATCGCGTCACCCGTATGAGTTACGATCCGCGTGGACGCCTGATCAAATCAATCGACGCCGCCGGGGGCACGACCCAGATTGCCTACGATCTGGCAGATCGCCCGATCCGTGTGAGCGATCCCCGCAATCTCGTTACCACCTACGAATTCGATGGTTTCGGCCAGCTTTGGAAACAGGTGAGTCCGGACACGGGAACGACACAGCACCAGTACGATGCTGCAGGTCTGCGGACATCGACGGCGCGGGCCGATGGCAGCGTCGTCTCCTTCGGCTACGACGGTCTGGGACGAATGACTTCTGCGAGCGCAGAAGGCCGAACAATGGGTTACAGCTACGATTGGTGCGGCAATGGTAAAGGCCAACTGTGCGGCACTTCAGGGCCCGGAACCGCCACCCATTTTGCCTATACACCGAACGGTCAGCTGCAGATACGCCGCGACTTCACCGATCTGTCTGGTCAGAAGACGGACTACAGCACCACCTATGGATACGACGGCATCAATCGCCTGAGCCAGATCACCTATCCCAACGGTGACAAGGCGACCTACACATATGGCTCCCAAGGAAAACCAAGTGCGTTGATGGCGACGGTCGACGGGACTCAGCGCTCAATCATTTCCCAGGCAAACTGGAAGGTCACGGGAGCGCATGAGTGGCTGGCCTACGGCAACGGGCTTGCCCGGGGCTACAACCACGATCAGGAGGGGCGGCTGACCGCAATGTCGGTCTGGGGACCCAATGGCAGCAAGGTCAGCTATTGGGACTATCAGTACAGCGGCGATGGCGAAATCACCGCCATTGTCGACGCTGTCGACCCGAACATGACCCAGTTGATCGGCTACGACGCGTTGAGTCGTATGACCAAGCTGACCCGCTTCGGTGTCATCAACAATCTTTCCTACGATGCCGGCGGCAATCACGACCGCTACCAGGCAGGAAATCAGCTGACCCAATACAGCATCGACCCGGGGAGCAACCGGGTGCTGAACTACACCAACCAGGACGGCAGCCGTCAGTACCAGTACGACGCATTGGGAAACCGCATCAGCGAGACCGCAGGCAGCCGGATCAGCACTTACGAGTATGACGCCTTCAATCGCATGAGCCGCAGCAACATCGGTGGCATTGCGACTGACTACGTGCTCAATGCGCAGGGGCAGCGCGTTGCAAAGATCAACCAGACCACCAACAGCCGCTACTTCTACGCCGGCCAGAACCAGCTCATGACTGAGCTGAACAACGGGGTGTGGACCAACTACTTCTGGTTTGAAGGTGAACTGGTTGGGCTTGCTCGCAGCGGGCAGCACAATTACGTGCATACCGATCATTTGGGACGCCCGGAGTTCGTCACCAGCCCAAGCCAGCAGACCGTCTGGAAGGCGTACAACTACGCCTACGGACGTAGCGTCCAGAAGGATGAGATTGGCGGGTTGAACATTGGCTTCCCGGGCCAGTACTACGACGCGGAAAGCGGACTCTGGTACAACGGCTTCCGCGACTATGACGCGAGCATTGGCCGGTATGTGCAGAGTGATCCGATTGGCTTGGCGGGGGGATTGAATACCTACGCGTACGTCTCAGGGAATCCAATAAACTTCATTGATCCACTAGGTTTGACTCAGGAGGACATTGATCGCCTATACGCACTCGCGAAGGCAACGGAAACGGATCTTGATTTCCCTGCACGTGACCCATTTGTAAGGGATATGGGAAATGTGGCCGGGCAGTACAATCACGTAACCAGAAGGCTCTACTTAGACAAGCAGTATCTTGAGGTCCTTTCTGATGCTCAGAAGAGAGAGCTATATGACACCATCGTCCATGAAGTTCTCCATCGCAATAGAGGCGTGCTCTCGGGAAATGGAGATAAGTACACTGGGCGCCACAAGGAAATCTACGATGAGGCCGCGCGGAGAACGAGCCGAAATGCTACCAAGATCAAGCTTGCTACAGAAAGCTGTGAATAATTTTCTAACGTTGACAGCCTGTGCATTTCTGTTTTCCATTCCCAGCGGCGACGCAGCTGCAGCAAAGAGTGTTCGATTCTTCGTCGATAAGGCGGCGATGAATGCTCAGGACTGTTTGCGGGTCGATAGTCGGCGTCTTCTTTTCGATTGCCATCAGATCGTCCCTGGCGACCGCAAGGTGTTCGGAATCAGAACATTCTATTCCTCGTGGAGGAGCGATAGATCGAGTTTCATGAAGCTCACTGTCGAGTTGCCAGACGGGCTAAAGTCTGGCGATTCCTACAAAATAGCGGATGGCATAGCCAAGGCATTCCGTAGCACCGGGCCCAGTGCGTTCGCGGGCAAGAATGGATGCTATGGCGCTGCATCGTCAGGAACGATTACGATTGTATCGTCTAGTCCGGGCCGCGTTGATATTCAGGTCGACGCTCTCTTCGATCAGAAGAGCCCGTTGGAATGGCGGGGAGAGTGTGACATTCCTGCTCGTGTTTCTGAGAGATTTAGAACAACGGAACTGGACATTGGGCAACTGGATGCCTGGACGGGAAAAGCTGACCCGGACGCCTCACCGTTTGATCAGGCCCACCCAGTGAGAGGGAAGTAGCGGTCTGTTGTTACATGTGCTGCTGCACCGCATTACCCCCCAAATAACTTCTGCGCACTCTGGAACAGGATCCAACTCGTCGCGATGAACTTGTCCCCACCCTGTGGCCGATTGCCACGATGGGTATGAGTAAACGCAGTCGGCGCAATCAGCAGGCTGCCGGTGCGCGGCGCGATCTTCCGCCCCTGGAACAGGAATTCGGTCTCGCCTTCGTCGAAGTCGTCGTTGAGGTACAGCGTCCACAGCACGTGCCGGTGCAGGGTCTCGGCCTGCGCATCCTTCGGGTACAGCTCGCAATGCCAGTACGGGTAGCCGCCCTCGCCTGCCGCATACCACTGCAGGTTGATCGCACCCGGGCGCAGGCAGGTGCGGGCCAGATCGGCCAGCTGCTGCTGCGGCATGTCAGGGAAGTCCTCGGCAGACAGGCGTCGCGATTGGCCGTTGCTGTCCTGGATCTGCAACATCAGCGGCGCGATCAACGCCTGTGGATAACGGCGTAGATAAGTCAGCAGGCCATTGAACACCGCGATCTGCAGCTGCTGATCGACATCCTGCCAGCCGTCCAGGCCACTGATGCGCAGATCCTTGCTGTGCTTGAGTTCCGGGAACACGCCACTGCCCACCGCACCGGGCTGCAGGCCACGCGTAGCGCGCAGGCGCTCAACGATGGCCGCGCAGACCTCGCTGGGGACGGCGTTGTGGATGACTTCGATGAAATCGACCGGGCCCTGCTCGTGCATGCGTGCATTCCTTAGGCGGCAACGGCTTGATGGTGCCGTTTGCCGCCCTCGGTGTCACCCCACGGTCATGTCACCGAACTGCCATGACCGCTGTCAGGCGATAGGCCGTCAGCCCTGCGCGTCGTCGTGCGCGTGGTGGTAGCGCACGGCTTCAGCCACTTCCTCGCGCGAACCCAGGAACACCGGCACGCGCTGGTGCAGCTGGTCGGGCTGGATGTCGAGGATGCGCTCGCGGCCGGTCCAGGCAGCGCCACCGGCCTGTTCGACCAGCAGGCCCATCGGGTTGGCTTCGTACATCAGGCGCAGCTTGCCGGCCTTGGACGGATCCTTCTTGTCCCACGGGTAGATGAAGATGCCGCCGCGGGTCAGGATGCGATGCACGTCGGCGACCATGCTGGCGATCCAGCGCATGTTGAAGTTCTTGCCGCGCGCGCCTTCCTTGCCCGCCAGCAGATCACCAACATAGGCCTGCATCGGCGCTTCCCAGTGACGCTGGTTGGACATGTTGATGGCGAATTCCTGGGTGGCCGCCGGAATCTGCATGTTCTCGGTGGTCAGCACGAACTCGCCCTTCTCGCGGTCCAGGGTGAAGGCATGGGTACCGTGGCCGACGGTCAGCACCAGCTGGGTGCTGGGCCCGTAGATGCAGTAGCCGGCGGCGATCTGCTTGCTGCCCGGCTGCAGGAAGGCATCATCGCCCGGCAGTTCGACGTTGGTCGGGCAGCGCAGCACCGAGAAGATGGTGCCGACGGAGACGTTGACGTCGATGTTGGAGCTGCCATCGAGGGGATCGAACAGCAGCAGGAAATCACCGCGCGGATAAATGTCCGGCACCGGCTGGCTGTGGTCCATTTCCTCCGAGGCGCAGGCGGCGAGGTGGCCGCCCCAGGCGTTGGCTTCGAGCAGGATCTCGTTGCTGATCACATCCAGCTTCTTCTGCGCTTCGCCCTGCACGTTGCCGGTACCGGCGTCGCCGAGCACGCCACCGAGGGCGCCCTTGCTGACGGCGATGGAGATGCTGGTGCAGGCGCGGGCGACGACCGCGATCAGCTGGCGCAGGTCGGCATTGATGCGGCCGGCGTGCTGTTCCTGGATCAGGAAGCGGGTCAACGAAGTACGGGACATGGTCGGGCAGGTCTCGGCAGCGGGAAAACGCCTATTGTCGCCCGTATGGCGGGGCCGTGCGTGAGCGCGGGAAGGCGTAATCGTTTCCAGATGCGTTGCGCTCGTGGCGCCTTCCTTTTGTCGAGGCGCGTGGAAGGGGGAGGCGATGCAGGACACGCTGCAAGTACGTCCATGTAAGCTCGATGGCGCCTTGCTCGTGTGCGCTGTCCTGCGCACACGGCAAGACCGGGGTGGTGCGTCCTGCCCAACCCGCCCGAGGCATGCCTCGGGCCCATGGCGCCAACGGTCCTGCATCACCTCCCCCTCCCACGCGCTTCAGGGTTCGCCGCGAGCGCGGTGGGGATGGCAAAGGCAAGAGCAAAAGCAAAAAACAAAGGCGCCTTTCGGCGCCTTTGTCTTCAAACCACTGGAGCGTTGTTTCAGCCCTTGGCGACGGTGGCCACGGCCTTGGCGACGTATTCCAGGTTGTTCTGGTTCAGCGCGGCCACGCAGATGCGGCCGGTGCCGACGGCGTAGATGCCGAACTCGTCGCGCAGACGCTCGACCTGCTCACGGCTCAGGCCGGAGTAGGAGAACATGCCGGCCTGTTCGTTGATGAAGCCGAACTGCGGGGCACCGGCAGCGGCCAGCTTCTCCACCAGGCCCTGGCGCAGTGCGTGGATACGCTCGCGCATCTCGGTCAGCTCCTGCTCCCACATCGCGCGCAGTTCCGGGTTGGTCAGCACGCCGGCCACCAGCGCGGCACCGTGGGTGGACGGGCTGGAGTAGATGGTGCGGATCACGCGCTTGACCTGCGACTGCACGGCCTTGGCGTCAGCGGCGGTCGGCGCCACCATCGACAGCGCACCCACGCGCTCGCCGTACAGCGAGAACGACTTGGAGTACGAATTGGCGACGATGAAGCTGTCGATGCCGGCTTCGGCGATGATGCGCACGGCGGCGCCGTCCTGCTCGATGCCCTTGTCGAAGCCCTGGTAGGCCATGTCGATGAAGGGGAACAGCTGCTTTTCCTTCAGCAGCTGCGCGACCTGCTTCCACTGGGTGACCGTGAGGTCAGCGCCGGTGGGGTTGTGGCAGCAGGCATGCAGCAGCACCACGGTGCCGGCTTCCAGCTTGCCCAGGTCGGCCAGCAGGCCGTCGAAGTTGACGCCGTGGGTGGTCGGGTCGAAGTAGGTGTAATCCACCACTTCGAAGCCGGCCGCGCTGAACACGGCGCGGTGGTTTTCCCAGCTCGGGTTGCTCAGTGCAACGGTGGCGTGCGGCAGCAGCTTCTTCAGCACATCGGCGCCGACACGCAGCGCACCGCTGCCACCGACGGTCTGTGCGGTGGTGACGCGGCCGGCGGCCAGCAGCGGCGAGTCCTTGCCGAACACCAGCTCGCGCGTGGCCTGCGTGTACGCCGGCAGGCCATCGATCGGCAGGTAGCCGCGCGGTTTGGCTTCAGCGGCGAGCTGCTGCTCGATCTGCTTGACGGCGCGCAGTAGCGGAATGCGGCCGCTCTCGTCGTAGTAGATGCCCACACCCAGGTTGACCTTGGTCGGGCGGCTGTCGGCGTTGTACGCCTCGGTCAGGCCCAGGATCGGGTCGCCTGGGACCAGTTCCACGTTTGCAAAGAAGGACACGGCGGTACTCGTTCGGTAGACGGAAAGGGGGAGGAATTGCGCCACGCGGTCTGCGGCTTTTCGGCCGGAAACAGCCCATCGTAACAAAGCCTGCCGGGGCTGGCCGCCGCCATCGTCATCCGCGGCCCCGTACCATGGCGTGCGTTGCCGCCCGATCCATCAACCTGAATCATGAATCCTGCCGCACGACGCCGTTGCCTGCCGCTGTCCGCCCTGCTGCTGTCGCCACTGGCGGCCATGGCCGAGCCTGCGCCCACCGCCCTGCCCGCCGTGCAGGTGCAGGTGGCGCGGGTGCCGGGTATCGACCCGTTCGCGCTGCCGGCCAGCCTGGACACCGTCTGGATCGACGCCAGCCGCGCGGGCACCGGCGCGCAGCTGTCCGAGGCGTTGGCCGGCGTACCGGGACTACTGGCACGCGACCGGCAGAACTTCGCTCAGGATACGCAGCTGTCGATCCGTGGCTTCGGTGCGCGCTCGACCTTCGGTGTGCGCGGGGTGCGGGTGCTGATCGACGGGGTGCCGGCGACCATGCCCGATGGCCAGGGCCAGCTGTCGCACGCCAGCTTGTTGGGCGCCGAACGCATCGAGGTGCTGCGCGGGCCGTTCTCGGCGCTGTACGGCAATTCCTCCGGCGGCGTGCTGCAGGTCTGGAGCGCGCAGGGCCAGGCCGGCGACCCGTGGCGGCTGCGCGTGAACGCCGGCGCCGACAACACGCTCAGTGTCGGCGCGCAACTGAAGGGTGCCGGCCAAGCGCTGGACTACAACATCGCCGCCAATCACTTCCGCACCGATGGCTGGCGGGACCATAGCCGCGCGCGCCGTGAATCGCTCAACGCACGTATTGGTGGTGATCTGGGCGGTGGACGGCTCGAGCTGCTGCTCAACGCGCTCGATGCCCCCGATGCGCAGGATCCGCTGGGCCTGAGCCGTTCCCAGGTGGCGGCCGATCCGCGCCAGGCCACGGCAGTGGCTCACCAGTACAACACCCGCAAATCGGTGCGCCAGCAGCAGGCTGGGTTGCGTTGGACCCGGGAAACCGACACCCAGCGCTGGCAGCTGATGGGCTATGCCGGGCAGCGTGAGGTCACCCAGTACCTGCCGATTCCGCCGACCGCACAGGCCAACCCGTTGCATGCGGGCGGCGTGATCGATCTGGACGCGGGCTACGGCGGACTGGACGCGCGCTGGGGCTGGCACGGCGACCTCGCCGGCCGACCGCTGGATCTTGTGGCCGGGCTCAGCGCCGACCGCCAGCGCCAGCATCGCACCGGCTACGAGAACTTCATCGGCAGCACCCTGGGCGTGCGTGGGCGCCTGCGTCGTGACCAGATCGACGTCGTGCAGAACGTGGACCAGTTCGCCCAGGCCTGGTGGCAGTGGAGCCCGCGCTGGTCGTTGCTGGCCGGGCTGCGCCACAGCGCCGTGCGATTCGAATCGAATGACCGCTACATCACCGGGCGCAATCCGGACGACAGCGGCCACCGTCGCTATCAGGCAACCACGCCGGTGGCAGGTGTCAGCTTCGAGGCCAGCCCGCAGTGGCGGCTGCACGCCGCCGTGGGCCGGGGCTTCGAGACGCCTACCTTCAATGAGCTGGGGTATCGCGCCGACGGCCACGCGGGATTGGCACTGGATCTGGCGGCCGCGCGCAGCCGCAATCTGGAGATAGGCAGCAAATGGCACGCACAGGACGGAACCCAGCTTGATATCAGCCTGTTCCGCGCAGATACCGACGATGAGCTGGCAGTTGCGAGCAACTCTGGTGGGCGCAGCACCTATCGCAACATCGGCCGCACCCGCCGCCAGGGTGTGGAACTGCAGTACCGACAGCCGCTGGCCGAGCAGCTGGAACTGCAGCTGGCATGGACATGGCTGCAGGCGCAGGTGCGCTCGCCGTACCTGACCTCGAACAGCGTGGTCGCCGCGGGCAGCCGCCTGCCCGGTGTGCCGCAGCAGCAGGCCTTCGCCAGGCTGCAGTGGACCCCCGCCGACTGGCAATGGGCGCTGGAGGCGTCCGCCAGTAGCGATACCGTGGTCAACGACGTGGCGACCGAACGTGCGCCCGGTTTCGCCCTGCTGCATCTGGAAGGCGGGCGTCGCTGGAACCTGCCGGGTGGCGAGCTGCGGGCCTTCGCACGGTTGGAGAACGTGCTGGACCAGGCCTACATCGGCTCGGTGATCGTCAATGACGGCAATGGCCGCTTCTACGAGCCGGGACCGGGACGGCGGGCCAACGTCGGCCTGCAGTGGTCGTGGCGTTGAAGTGGTAGTGCCGGCCGCTGGCCGGCATCGCGCCGTGCAGGACGTCAGGAGGTTGCCGGCCAGCGGCCGGCACTACCCGTAAATCGGAGGCCGTGGCCGGCATCGCGCCGTGCAGGGCGCCAGGAGGTTGCCGGCCAGCGGCCGGCACTACCGGTCAGTCGGGGGCCCTGGCCAGAATCGCGCCGTGCAGGACGTCAGGAGGTTGCCGGCCAGCGGCCGGCACTACCGTCAGTCGGGGGCCTTGGCCGGTACGAACGGCGAGGTCGGGTCGCTGGCCGGGAAGGTCTCCTCCAGCGCCTCATCCTGGTTGTCGCTGGCGCGCTGCTTGCGCTCACGCCGCTTGAGCGGGCTTTCCTGGCCGCCACGATGGCGGTCGCCGCCGTCCTTGCGGTCCAGCGCGGCCTGTTCAGACTCGTGCTTCACCGGCAGATGCTCTCCGGCATGCTCGGCATCGAAGAACGGTGCACCGGTGCCGCGGTAGTCGGCATTGTCGGCATCGCGCTTGCCGCGCTGCTCGCCGGGAATGGGCGGGTGGTTTTCGCGCAGCGGGTCTCGTGAGGTCTCTCGGCTCATGGTCTGGTACCTGCACTCGGGGGCTCCCACTACACCGCCCTGCAGGTAAAGCCGCCGCGAACCTGGCGTCATGAACATCTCGCTCACCCCCCGGTAACGGCACCGCGCGTATTCCTGCCCACCCGCCCCCGCTGCAGGAGCCGGCCATGCCCCGTCTTGAACGACCCGCACCGTCCGTGTTCAACGCCCTGCTCGATCCGCTCGGCCAGCGCACCGCGCAGCGCCGCACGCGCCGCCAGGAAGATCCGCAGGCGGTGGCGCAGGACTACCTGCAGTACATGCTCAGTGACTACGAAGAGCGCCGAGGCCAGAGCCACCGCAACTGGCGCGATCTGTGCCCGGTGTATGCCTTCGCGCTGACTACCCACGCTGCCGACTGGCCGCGCGGTGATGCCGCCGATACCTGCGAGGAACTGGCCGAGCATTGGGAGCAGATGCGCGGGCAGTCGCGGTTGAGCTGGTCGCAGGCGAGGCCGGTGGTGGAGGACGCCTGGCGCGCACTGGACCATATTCCGGCGGCGGCGGTGAGGCCGTTGCTGCAGTAGTGGGGGGGGGGGGGGGGGG